>JAPONY010000083.1 GCA_026713705.1 Gammaproteobacteria bacterium | reverse complement strand
GATGGGGAATGTGCATCTTCCTCTCTGAATCCCCTTGCCCCCCCCCCCCCCTCAAACTGATTTTTCGGTAATAGACGCCTGGTTTAGCCAGGCTCACTCTACAAAACTTATCGCCGCCAGAGCACGTTCTGGTGCACTTCCGTATTCTTCATTCCAATCCGCGCAGCGACCGGATTGTTGGTCTCTGTTTGAGTTTCTACCGATCGGCTTTCCTGGCCGAAGCGGCAGTCCGATTTTGGGTGCGTCATGACGAAGGCCATCAAAGTCGGGGTTGGGGTATGCACGCGGGATCGTCCGCACATGTTCCGAGCCCTGCTACAGGAACTTGCCAAACAGAAAATGCCGGACGGCACGGAGGTGATTTTCATTTTCGTCGAGAATTCCACGGATATAAGCATTTCAAAAACAGTCAATAGGTTCCGGGAGGAACTCATCGCTAGGGGCATACCAGACCCGAAAATCTGTATCGAACCGGAACCCGCGGAAGGTATCGGGCATGTTAGGAACAGGATGCTGGACATAGCTTTCCATTTCAACCTTGATTTTTTAGTGGTGGCAGATGACGACGAGTACCCGGAAGATCAAAACTGGCTGAACGCACTGCTCTGCAGTACGCATGCCAGAGGTCTAGACATCGCAAGCGGCCTGATCCGCGATGAAATCCTCGATGAGGAAGAACTGGATTCTTTCGGGCTGATTTCAAGAATCCTTTACAAGTCGCTGCTCCGGAAGTCTGCTGAAAATGAGCAGAAGATGATGGATCGATACCGCCGAGGCGAAGATGCACGGACCCATCACCGGGGATCGAATGTTATCTACCGACTGTCGTTTTTGCGTCAACACAATATCCGTTTCAAAAGCCTGGGCTTGGGGCGTGGAGAAGACCAGGAAATCGACTGCGAGATCAAGGAGGCGGGAGGCAAGAGCGGGTTAATCCCGGAAGCAATCATTCGGGAACGGTTACGTGACAGCAGGCTAACCTTGCATTATCAATTCCATACCCAGCGGGCTAATTGTATTGTCAATTACGGGAGTCGGGGGCTGGCATTGTCGCGCAAAAATCCGGTGATTCGAGGTAGCATTTTCGTGCTTCTCCGGTTACTTTCGGGGACTGCTGCATTGCTGTTGGTTCCGCTGACCGGGGGGAGGACTCTGTTGAGCGCGACATGGTGTTTCGGTCGCATCGTTGGAGTGGTAGAGGGCCTGTTGCTGGGGGCAAAAAGCGAACATTATTCCACCACAGACGGCTGTTAGGCGGCTGGTTTGCGGTGAACACTCTTTGATGAAAGCGAGAAAGACCAAGTGTTTCTAAATTACAAAAAAACGAATCCACCCCCTTGGCTGGAGAGCAGCAGATGGTTCCGTAGGCTTTATGCGCTCCGGAGGGTTCTGCACTACTCAGCATCTCCGCAATTTTCCGATACGGACCGATTTTTGAAAAAATTGATTGAGCATGATGTCCTGCCCCCCGAGGGATTTTTCATCGATGTAGGGTGTTTCCATCCTGTCAAGGAGAATACGACGTTTGTCTTGTACCGACGCGGTTGGCGAGGAATCAATATTGATGTGGACCCCGTCAAGATCGAAGCATGCAATCTGCGGCGCCCACAAGACACGAACGTTGCCTGTGCGGTGAGCATGCAAGCAGGCAAGGCGATTTTCCTGAAAAAAGGATACTGGTCCTCTCTCAATTCCCTGGAGGAACTTGAGCGTGCGGAAAAAGAGAGGTGGAGAAAAATGGAAGTCCAGACCGACACTTTAACCAATTTGATCGACAAGACCACTTACAGGAACCGCCAGATAGACTTCCTCAGTGTGGATGTAGAAGGCCACGATCACATAGTCCTGCAATCTCTGGATTTTAATCGCTATCGCCCGAAGGTTATCTGCGTGGAAATCTGGGATACGACTCTGGATGGCGTGATGGCAAGCGAACTGTACGGCTTTTTAGTTTCCGAAGGCTATCATTTGATCAACTGGATTAGCCTGAACCTCATCTTCAGGCATCGGGATTGTCCTCTTGAATGATCCGACAATTTATGCGCCGGTGCTTGAGGGTGTTGCAAGTGAAATGAAGCAGGAGTTGAAGGTTTACTTGCATTCGGTCTATGCCGGCCGCTTGTCTCGTGGATTTTTTGGCGCCATTTCTTTCACTTACGATCCTGCCTACGTGGCCCAGGGCTTACCTGCTTTGTCGCTTTCGTTGCCGCTGCGGGAACAACGATATCAAGGAAAAATTGTCAGTGCATTCTTCTTTGGGGCACTACCTGATCTTGTTTCCATGAGGCCCACGCCCGCCCGCTTCATACGGCGGTGGCTCTGGAATTGCTTTCCGGGATCATTTGCGCGCAAACTGAAAGAGCGATATTCCTATCTTCCGGTAAGGAAGCGCTGGGCTTGGCTGATAGAGAAAGGTATAGAGGTAGGGGCGGTTGATATTCGCCCGCATGGCGTTTCGCCGACCGTTTCGGACAAATCGGCCGAACAATTTTTGGATCGAGGACTGCTGATTGACAGAATGGTTGAAAATCCTTGTTTGTATGCTTCCGTAAGATCGCCTCTCAAATAGCGTGGCAATTTGTATGTGCTCGTGACCCGAGAGGATTCAATGTCATGAAACGGGAACTGAATGTTTATTTACATCAAGCATATGCAGGTCGTTTGACACGAGACATTTTCGGCACAATGTCTTTCACCTACGATTCTGCCTATGTGGAGCAGAATCTGCCTGCCCTGTCGCTTTCTTTGCCGCTCCGCCAAGCGCCGTATCGAGGAAATATTGTCAATGGTTTCTTCTTTGGGCAATTACCTGGTTTTCTGTCCATGAGGTGTACTTGGGGCCGTCTGACTCGGCGGTGGCTGTGGGGCTGCCTTCCCGACCAACTGGTTCGCAGTCACAAGAAGAAATACATCGGATTGACGGGATGGAGGCAGTGGGCTTGGTTGGCTGAAAAAGGCATGGAAGCAGGCGCAATTAGTCTCCATCAGCCAGAAGATTCTTATTTACCGTCTACCCTAGGCCGTGAAATTGAAATTGTCTTGGATGGTAAGGCCATTATTCAAATCAGCAAAGATTCTAAGTCGTATGCTTCCGTTTTTGGAAAATATGGAATGATTCCTGCACGAATCGACGAACAGACACGAGTGGTGTTTGTGAAGGGCAGAAGCCCAACTTTGTCCACACATTTCGCCAAATATATTGGTGAAAGAAACAATCTTGCCCTCAATGAGTTTTTCTGCATGCGTTTGGCTCGGTCTGTCGGCTTGATTGTTCCAGATGTGGAATTGCGCACTGTTGATGAGAATCTTTACTACCTGATTGAGCGATACGATCGGGCGCAATCCAGCCCTGCCAAGGTTGAGGCGCTACATCAGGAAAGCCTCTGTCAAGCTTTGGGGGTGCCCGTGGGGGTGTGGCTAGAGCGTCACGGTGGGCCGGGCATAAAGGCGATTCTGGGCGTACTACATGAACATTCTGCCCGGCCTGAACAGGATAAAGCCGAGTTTTTGGCCCGACTCGTATTTGGATATTTGGTCGGATGTTTGGACATAAACGGAAGGAATGTTTCTCTGCTGTATCGAAAAGGATTTCCTGAATTGGCTCCTGCGTACGATCTTTCAGTGTCAGCGCCTTCTGACAAGTTGGCGATGAGCATTGGCGGAGTACGTAGACCCGAGGAAGTATGCCTCCGGCATTGGTATAGCGTTGTTGAAGACGACGATAAACACATTTTGCAAAACACCTTGGACGACTTTCAGAAGAATTTTGAGGAACAGGCGAACAAATTGGTCAACGAAATGGAGCGAGAAGATCTGCAATCTGAGATTTATGGAACTATCCTTGCCAGAATTTCACAACGCACTGGTTGGATAAGGAAGGAATTGCGTTCATGACCAGTCCGCCTGTCAGTGTCGTGATTATTTCAGCGAATTCCGCTGAAACAATTCAGCGTTGCTTGAAATCACTAACAATTTTCGACGAAGTTATTGTGTACTTGACCCGTTGCACGGACAACACAGCAGAGTTGTGTGCGGAGTTTGAAAACGTCCGGGTGATTAACGGGGAGTTCTCTGGATTCGGGCCGACACGGAACGTGGCGGTGAAACATGCCCGGAATCCCTGGATCTTGGTCATCGACACGGATGAATGGCTCTACGACAAACTCAAGCACTCGATTCAGAATGCAAAATGGGACTCTCCGAACTGGGCTTATGTGGTGCGGCGTCACCGGGCTATTTTCGGGGCGGCAGTGGACGTGCGCGGAGTAAAGGCACAGCGACTCGTACGGCTCTATCACCGGGAGACTGGGAAATATGATCTTCAACTCGTTCATGAGTCCGTTGAGTTACGAAAGAACATCAGACGGAAGTTGCTTCAAGGCAAACTTTGGCACGAGAAAGAAAGCCGAGATAGATTACTCTTTGAGATTGATTCGCTCGATCATGGTGTTGCCTATGCTGATAGGTTTCCCGAGAAGAGAGCGATCCATCCAGGCTTAGCCTTGTTGCGCGCTTGGGCGACCTTTTTCAAAAAGTATGTTTTGCAGCGAAGGTGTTTGGCAGGATGGCGAGGGATTCTGCTTGCATACCACGCGGCTCATGGAGTATTCGTCAAGCATACCGCTCACTATGTGAACACCAGAGTATTAGAAGACCGCCAGTCTGCGGACTGACTCCGCATAACCCCAAAGGGCAGGAAATAAAGTTGGGCATTCTGTGGTGCGATTACAATTGCGCACACATCAAGGAAGCAAAATGTCTATTTCCCGACACCCACACCTGTTGCTGGGGGCTTGGCCCCGCTACGAGGAAGATTTTCCCGATTCACCTGCATCAGCTTGGTGGTACTTTTAAGCTTGAGTTTTGGTATCGGGTGGGCCGATGAAGCTGATGTGTCTGGTTC
>JAPONY010000082.1 GCA_026713705.1 Gammaproteobacteria bacterium | reverse complement strand
TCCCCGTCCCGTCACCGGAGCGCCTCCGGCCAAGAGCTTGTTCAATCCCAAGCCCAGGATGTTTCGCGCGGCATTGCAGTCCGCATGGTCCCGATGCCCGCAGGCGCGGCACGCAAAGCGCTCCGCCTTGCGGTTCGCTTCTTTCGTGTGCCCGCACCGCGCGCACTGCCGGCTCGTGTTCCGCGCCGGCACCTTCAGCACCTGCACCGCCTTGTATTCCAGAAAACGCCCCAGCTGGCCCATGCAGGACCGCAGCAGCTTCCGGTTCAGTGCCGACTTCGCGCCGACCTGCTTCCCCGGACACTCCCGCGTCCCCTTCGCCGACTTCGTCATCGCCTTCAGATTCAAGTCCTCCAGCACGATGAACTGGAACTGCCGGGCGATCCGGCAGGCGGTCTGATGGCTCCAGTCCAGCCGGATGGTCGCCGCCCGGCGCTTCGCCTTCGCCGCCCGGCGCTGCATCTTCTGCCGCCGCCCCGAGGCCACCTGTACCGGCCGGCCCGACTTCTTCAGCACCACCGCCCCGTCCGCACCCCGCAACGGCTTCATCTTCCGGCGGCTTGCCCGCCACTGGTAGTGCGCCGCCTTCTTCTCGTACCTTTCAATCCGCTCCAGCGGAACCTCGATCAGCCGGGTCTCGCCCTCCCAGCACAGCGCCACGTTCTCCGAGTTCCGGTCGATCCCCACCGCCCGCGCGTTCCACGGCCACGCCCCCAGCCCGATCTCGACCCGCCGCAGCACCGCCGCGTACCACTTCCCCAGCTCCTCGTACACCACCACCGACACCGCCTCTCCCTCCGACCACGGATCGGACCCCTGGGTCCGCGACTGCGCCTTGCGGTTCAGCCGCACCCAGCCCACCTTCGGCACCCGCAGGCGCTTCTTCTCCAGCCGCACCGCCTCCGGAATGATGAACGACTCCCGGCTGAGGCCCTTGGCCTTGAAGCGCGGAAAGCCCGGCTCGGCTTCGGCTTCCTTCACCCGCCGGAAGAAATGCCCGAACGCCGCACCCAGGCGGAACGCCCCCGAGGCCCGCACCACCTGGCAGGACAGAGGCTCAAGCCAGTCGTGCCCGTCCCGGTGGCGCAACCGGATGAACTGCCGGCCCAGGCCGTAGGCCGAGGCGTCGGGCTTCTCCCCGTCGCCGGCCCGGTAGCGCTCGTAGCCCTGAATCTGTTCGCCGAGCAGCGTGTTGTAGACGTAGCGCGAGGCGCCGCACAACTGCCGGAACTGTTCCGCCTGGGACCGGTTCGGGTACAGACGATAGCGGGATGAGCGGAATTCGTACATGAGAAGTTACTGTAGCAAATTCAGACTCGGGAGCCTCAGGGATTCCACACACTTCCGTGAAGACCCACTTGTTTCATGCTCGTTTGGGATTGTTCAACAGATTGCTGCATTATTAGGCTCTTCCAATGTCAATGAGCGGTCCCCGGGTAATAATTCCTTTTCATGAATACGAAGTGGATCAAGTTTTCGGATGATCGAAAGCACTTCTAAAGAAGGAAGCGAAACTGTTTTAACCTCTTTCTTCATTCTTGGTTCAAATTCAGTATTTTCCAGAACATCGTCTACAGTGGTGTGCGGATAGAGAGCATTCAATTGCAAATGCCCGTCCTGGTCGAAATCAAAAACGCCTAAATCCGTAACGAGACACTGTGGACCGTTGCCCCGGTACCCAAGTTGCCTGCGAGTAATCCCATCAGCGTTCTTATGACCAAAACCGGTGACATAGTCACACTGCGAGACGATCCGATAGCGGCGTTTTCCTTTTACTGGCTCTGAACGATGCGCGGCAGTCCACAATGTTATATTTTTTGCATTACAGGACAGGTTACAAGCGCCGCCACCCCCCGGCAGTTTCAGCTTTAAGGTTTTACGGCCCAGCTGAGTGACATTGGTATTGCCCCAACGATCGATTTGCAGGCCTGATAAAAACATTCTCCCCAAGCGCCCACTTGCAGACAAATCGAATAACTCACCAATGCTTAGGTGGCATTCAGAGTTTCGGTCATGTACCCAGTCGTTAGTCGTGGGAGATATGAAAGGAGGATCTGGATTGACTCCATAGGTAGCACCAGCTACCAGCACCAAATTAGGGGTGTATACCCTTTTGGCAACATGCAATGCAATCTGAACTAATGGTGATCCAAATCCATGGAACACTAATGTGTCATCTTCAACAGTTCGCGCCAGTTGATCGATAAGTAGCTCGCCCAGCGTGCAATTCTTGCCCATATTTATGTACTTCCCTTGTATAACTCCATCCAGGCATCAGCTGACTCCTTCCAGCTAGATAGTCTTACACGTGTATCTTCTCCGCCAATGCGATGCAGGTATTCTTCATGACTTTCACATTCATACACGAAATCTTTCAAATATTTTTTTTTGAACGCTGTTGAACCTTCTTTCGCAGCAGACATGTATAACTCGGTATGTTCACGATCATAGGCATAAAATGGATAGCAAGCGGTCGGATGAGCGCCCATGGGTGCTTCCGCAATGTAGGACACATAAAAGTACGGAAGATTTGCACCACCGAGGCGCTTCAATTCTTCATTTGTTACGATCTTTTCCACTGTTGCCAGTACTGTTCTTGATGCCTGCGCAAACAGCAAGTCAACGACTGGAGGACCTTCAATCCTCAAATTGCCATGCAAGTCGGCATATTGGGCATGAATAATTGCCACATCCGGTGTCAGAGGTGGAACAACTAATATGTCCTCTCCCGAATAAGGACTCTGTATCGTTTTATAGCTTGGATGATTTTTTTCAAAATCGGTACCTCTTACTGATTGAATGGGCATAAATGGTAAGCCTTGTATCGAGGCACGAAGTTGTTGAACAAGCGTATAGCAGCAATTGTCCTGAATTTCTATTTCACCACTTTCACATCCTCGTCGATAGTTTTGCGCCATGCCAAAATCTTGTTCAAACCCTACATAACTTTCTTGCGACGCAGAAACCGCATTTGCACCGCACAGCAAATCGATGTCAATTCCGTGTGCAGAACCGACCACTGTCAAACCGTTAACACGATTGCGGATGATTGAACGGATCAGAGCCATCGGCTCACGTGATGACAAGCCACCTCCGACTGCTACACAATCTCCGGATTCAACTTGTGAAGCTAGTGCTTCAATGCTGGTAAATTTGTTCTCTGCGGTCGAGTGGAGAGTCAACACACAATTACACTACGCAGCAAGGGCAGGTCCTATGAGCATCATGATCGCATGGATCTTTCGCCCAGGGATGTGAATGATGATCTTCGTGTATGGGATTTGCGCGATCATTTTTACAGACCGCGCAAACCCACACATCAGGAACTTTCGCACCAGTCATAACCATGCCTTTGAACTCCCGTTCACAATCCGGACACCATAAGGTTAGAACTGACATGGATACAGAATCTCCATTAACTTTATTTTCGATCAGTGCATCATGCGGCTTTCTTTGATTCCTTTTGCAATTCTTCACGCACGATTTTTGTTCCTTCAACAAGAGCACGCATTTTTTCATAGGCGATGTAGCGCCAAAAGTGAATAAGACCACAATCGGTTGTAACCCCAAGGCGGTCGGCAGGAACATACTTGAGCAGGCCCCGGATACGATCAGCTACCTGGTCAGCAGTTTCAACAATCGTGCTCTTGATGTCGATGACCCCTGCCCAAAAGTACAAGTTATCCGGCAGCGGATGTGTTTTCAGAACATCCAGTTCGCCCTCACATCTGCCACAGTTTTCTATGTTAATGACATCCAGGTTCGCCTCATAACATTTCGGTACGATGGATTCCGCTCGATTCGCTGGATTTTCACCTGCTCGCTTGGTGATATCGAAATCCTCTGCTCCTTCTTCCATGTAATACCCGTAAGTCCCTTTGTAGTTTCCCCAGCAGACATGTGTGACAATCTTGGCGTTTTTGACACCTTCCACACATCGGTTGTAGGCCTCTATCGCCCAATCTTCAAAAAGGTAAGGCCATGTAAACTCGTCCAATTGAATGAAGTCTACGCCCATCTCGTCTAATTCAAGGAGTTCTTCGTTCAGTGCTACGGCAATTGCCATCGCTCGATCATAACTGGACTTGTAATAATAATCATTGGTACATTGGGCCAAAGCTTGAACCCCCGTGTATTGCACTTTAATCGGCTTGTCAGTAGCCCGTTTCAATGCCCTGGCCTGTTGAATCATGATGGGGCCGTAGCGTTTGATTTCTTGATGGCAGGTCGCGGAGTGTAAGTCACTATAAAGTGGTGTAGCCAGGTATTCCCCATGCATGCTGTAGCCGAGACGCTTAAGGTAGTAGTACACGATTTGATCAACATAATTATCGCCTTGTACCCGGCCATCCGAAATAATATCCAGCCCTGCCATTTCTTGATCGTGCGCCATAGTGGCTATTGCGTCTTCCAGTGCTTCTCGCTCTTTCGCATCCGGTGGTGCCTGGTCTCCCGAAAAATTGGTCGCCCACAACGTATCCCACCAACGTGGGTTGGGATAATTACCTACAATACTGGTAGGTATAAGTACCTCTTGATCTCTAATTTTCATAATGATACCTCTCTTGGGTCTATCTCTGGATTCTTGAGTACTACTTAAGTACTAGGCTGTATTTTATGCCTTTAAATTTCAAAAGATAGTCCCGGTCAGGTTCGCTGCATATCGGAAGCCAGGCTTAGAATTCGTTTGCTGGACCGGACGAAAAAGGGTGTGCAGAAAAGCTTATGCAACTGCTGATTTGCTTTTTGCATTAACTAATGCTTGGCGTAATCCTTCTTCCAAAACCGGATGATAGATAGGCAGCTGTAATAGCTTGTGTAATGGAATTTCATTTTGAATGGCCATCATTAACAAATGTGCAAAATTTTCCGCACCTGGGGCTATCATTTCTGCACCGAGAATATGATCGTTTCTTGAATTCACATAAACCCGTACAACGCCATGATTTTCCCCTTTTAAAGTCGCACGCCCTTGCAGAGAAAAATCGAATTCACCAATAACACACTTGTCCTGGTCGAGTTCATTTAATGACTGGCCTACTCTTGCTATGGGTGGGTCAGTAAAAACTATATTTAAAGCAGGCTTTGCAAGTTTTTTCTTTTTAGTATGCATCGCATTGTGTACCGCAACTCTTGCTTCTTCTGCGGCTTCATGCACCACCATTTTTTGGGAACTAACATCACCAGCCACATAAATTGGGAAATCATTTATCTGCAACGTGCAGGGGTCATATAACGTGTTTGCTGTGTCCGTAGTATCTAGGCCTAGTTTTCCCAAGTTCAATTGATCAATATTGGATTCTCTTCCAGCGCACAACAATATTTGGTCAACTTCTAATCGACCATTTTTCCACTCAATCAAGAACTTCCCTGCTTGCTCTGTTACTTTTGAAATCTTGGTATTAAAGTGAATCGGGTAGTACTGCTGTTGAAGAGAAAGTGCATGATGAAAAACTTTTTCATCTTGTATTCCTGCTATTGTTCTATATTCTTCATATACTTGTACTTTTACTCCCAATCTTGCAAGAGCTTGAGCAAGCTCTACCCCGATAACACCCAGTCCGACAACAGCTATGCTATCGGGTAGCTTTTCTTGTTCAAAAATATTGTCAGTAGTTAATATTTTGGATTTCACCTCTTCAAATACATCCGGTATTCTTGGCCTTGAACCGTTTGCAATAATTATATTGTTGGCCGATATTTTTTCCCCATTGACTTCAATCGTATTAGTATTAATAAATTTTGCAGTCCCTTTGATCCGAGGAAATTTTTCACTCCCTTTAATGGCTCTCTCGACAAAATGATCTCTAAGTGTGCGTACTTTTTTCAGCACAGAAGCAGTATCAATTTTGAATTGATTTTGTTGGATAAGATTCTCTTTAGTTAAAGACTGAAGATTATTAACCTTCTTTGCTATTTCAATTAGCCCTTTAGATGGCATACATCCCGTCTTTGCACACGTCGTACCTCCATCTCCCTCTTCTATCAGCAAATATTCGGCATTCAATTTTTCCAATTGTTTGGCCGCTGCAATACCTGCGGTTCCTGCACCAATGATCAACACGTCATACATGCCTTGTTCCTAATGGAAATTACTGGTATAAACTTTTATGATTTACACTGGCTGGCTTCGATAAACAATGGGAATTATATACATATGCCTAATAGTGGTTTATTAAAAAATCCAAGTCCGACCATCGCACCATCCCAGCCTCTCCAAAACCTTTCCCGGTTCATATGATTGATTCACTGGCCCCCGCTGATCCGAAAAAAAGCGTCGCCGTCTTCGCCTCGGCAGGAACCGGCAAGACCTGGCTGCTGGTGGCGCGCATCCTGCGTCTGCTGCTGGCAGGTGCCGAGCCCGATTCCATCCTGGCCATCACCTTTACCCGCAAGGCGGCGGCCGAGATCCAGCAACGCCTGACCGAGTGGCTGGAGAAATGGCTGACCCTCGACGACCCGGCGCTGGCCGAAGACCTGGAGAAGATCGGCGTCGACACACCCGAGAGACATCTTGATCGGGCCCGCGCGCTATTCGAAACGGTGCAGTTCGCGGACCAAGGCATCCGCATCGCGACGTTCCATTCCTTCTTCCAGGAGCTGCTGCGGCGCTTCCCCCTGGAGGCCGGCATCCCGGCCGGCTTCACGATCCCGCAAAGGGAGCAGTCCGCGCATTTGCATGAGGAGGCGGAGGACCAGCTCTTCGAGGAAGCCCGCCGCAATCCCGGCAGTGAATTGTCGGAGTCCATGAACGCGGTCGTGGCAGAGATTCCGAGCCTGTCGGAGTTGCGCCGCATCCTGAAAGGATTCCGGGGGCATATCCTGGAGTGGCGCGCTTTCGTGGGCGAGGGCGAGGGCGAAGGCGAATTCACCCTTGAACAATTGCGCGCGCACCTGCGGGATGAAGTTTTTCGCCTGGACGAGGCTTCGGATCCGACTCAGGATCCCGACGCCGAACCGGAGCTTCGGCACTTGGCGGACCTGCTCGAGAAAAGCGGCGCCTCGGAGAAATCCCATCAGGCTAAGGCCGCCGTCAAATTGTGTCGCGCGCTGGAAAATGAGGAAGCCGGAAGCCTCGAGCAGGCCCAGCAACTGAACGATGCCCTGTACGACTCCGAGAAGCAGGACGTCCGGTCGTCGCTCCCCCCCACGAGCAAGGCGGCGCAAGACCGTCTGGGCGAGAGCGGGGTCGAAGAAATCAATCGTTTCCTTTCCCGATGGCCCCCGCAAATCCGCAAGACCCTCGACGGGCTCCTGCGTCGGAAATCCTGCGAAATTAACAGCCACTGGTACGCCATCGTCGGCCAACTGGCCGACAACTACCAGCGCCTCAAGCAGGCTCAAGGGTATATGGACTACGACGACCTGCTGTGGTTCTCGAACCGGTTGATGAACGGCGGCATCGAGTGGGTGCAGTACAAGCTCGGGCAGAGTTTCCGGCATGTCCTGGTCGACGAATTCCAGGACACCGACGCCCTGTCCTGGCAAACGCTGAAGATTTTCCTTGAGGCCCTGCACGAGTCCGGGGACGGGTCCGGCTCCGCCTTCATCGTCGGCGACCCCAAGCAGTCCATCTACCAGTGGCGGCGCGCCAACCCGGAGATCCAAAGAGAGGCCGACACCTACCTCCAGTCCCACCTGCAGGCGGACAAACCCGTCCCCAGGGACGCTTCCTGGCGCTCGTCCAAGGTCATCATCGACTTCGTCAACTCCGCCTTCGGCGAGGGCGGCATCTTCCCCCTGCCGGACTTCTCGCCCCACGACACCCATCTGGAAGGATTGTGGGGACGGGTCGAGCTGCTCCCGCCCGTTGCGAAAGAAGCCCGGGATGAGTCAGACGCCCCCGACCCGGACCAGCCGCTGCGCAATCCCCTGACCGAACCCCGCCCCGAAGTCCGTTCCACCCACCTCGAGCAGATGGCCGAGAAGATCGCCGAACGCATCCGGCGGATCATCGACCAGCGGGTCGCCATCGAGGATCGGGACACCGGGACCCGGGCCGCCGAATTCCGCGACTGCATGATCCTGGTGAACCGGCGCACCCACGTCCCGCAGATCGAACATGCGCTGACCCGCCATGAAATCCCGTTCGCCCGCCAGTCCCGCCAGACCCTGCTCCAGCACCTGGAAGTCCGGGACATGCAGGCCCTGCTGCAGTTCCTGATCCGGCCGGCCGACGACCTGCACCTGGTGCAGGTGCTGCGCTCCCCCCCGTACAGCGTGACGGACGAAGAACTGATGGAACTGGCATGTACCGGCGAGAAGTCGGACCGCTGGACCGACCGCCTGGAGATCCTGTCCAAACAGAAAGACCCGGAACACCCGCTGCGGCGGGCGCACAAAAACTTAAAAAAGTGGCGGAAACTGGTCGGCCACATCCCCACCCACGACCTTCTGGATCTGATTTACTTCCAGACGGACGCCCTGCGCTGCTACCAGCGTGCCTGGCCGGGCGAGCGCGGCGAGCGGGCGGTCAGCAACCTGACCCGCTTCATCGAACTGACCCTGGAATTCGACAGCGGGCGCTATCCCAGCACGGCGGCCTTCGTCCACTTCATCGAGGAGATGCGTTGCGGCCGCGTCGAGGGCTATGACGCGCCCGACCTCGTCAGCCTGAAGTCGGACGACCAGGAAGACCGCGTCCAGATCCTGACCGTGCACGCAGCCAAGGGCCTGGAGAAACCCATCGTCGTGTACGCCGAGCTGGAAAAGCCCACGGAACGGGGCCGGCACGGGGACGTCCTGATCGATTGGCCCGCCGACGAAGACCGGCCCCGGCGTTTCCTGTTCAGGCCCCGCAAGGCAGACATGGATTCCCGTTCGCTGGAATGCCTGGAACTAGTACGCCAAAAAAGGCAGGCGGAAGACTTCAACCGCGCCTATGTCGCGTTTACCCGCGCCCGGCAGATGCTGATTCTCTGCCAGCACGAAGAACTTCACCAGAAGCTTCTGGCGTTACCCTCGGAGTTCTCCGAAGAAGAGTCCGGCTTGCTGGCACTGGGACCGGACCCGCAGCCTGCCGACCCCCTTTCCCCTTCTGCCGCGCCGGAGCCGGACTGTACCGGATTGGACACGCCCATCGAACTCCCGAACGTCGTGGCGCCAAGCGCGACCGACGCATTGGACGAACCGATGGATTCCGGGGACATGAGGGGAGTCCTGGCGCGGCGGTATGCACTGGAGCGCGGCAGTCTTATCCATGCCCTGATCGAAATGCTGGAGGCCGGAGAACCCGATCCGGCCAAGATCGAGCGCCTGGCTCACGGCCAGAACCGCAACCTGCAGGACCCCGACTTTCAGGACTGGCTGGACGAGGCCCGTCGGGTGGTCGGCGACCCGGAACTGGATCCGGTGTTCCGGCCCGGTCCCCAGACCCGCGTCTACACGGAAGTCCCGATCCTTTGCAGAACCGAAGCAGGCGAAGGGTTTGGCATCATCGACCGGCTGTTGGTCACTCCGGACCAGGCCTGGGTCATCGACTTCAAGTCCCACACCACGGAAGACCCGGAGGAACTCGAAGAAATCGCCGGGCACTACACCGAGCAGATGAACGAATATGCCCGCTTTGTCCGCCTCGTCTATCCCGGCCGGCCGGTTCGCTGTTCCCTGCTGTTCACGCGCAGCCGCCAGCTGCACGACATGCCCGGCACGTAAATCCCGGAATCAGTCGCCCAGCAGGGCCAGAAGCTCCGCCGGCGGGCGGTATCCACGGACCAGCGTGCCGTCCGGCAGGAAGATGGAGGGTGTCGACCGGATATTGATCCGATCGACCAGGTCGATATGCTCGGCGACCGGGTTGGCGCAGGTTTTCGGCGGGACCGGCTCTAGGCGCTTGGCGCGGGTCAGCGCATCTTGGCGGTCCGTTGAGCACCAGACGCTGACGGATTTCTGGTAACTGCCGCTTTCCATGCCGGCCCGCGGATACAGCAAGTAGCGGACTTCAACGCCGGCGGCATTGAGTTCTTCGATATGCTCATGGAATTTCTGACAATACGGGCAGTCGATGTCCGTCACCACGACGATCGCATGGCGGCGCGACGCACCCGCCGGGAAAACCAACATCTTGTCCGTGCCGTAGGCTTCCAGTAACTCCGCCCGAGCCGCTGCCCGGGAGACTTCCGTCAAACTGATCCGGTTGTCCAGGTCGATCAGCTCGCCCCCCGAGATCAGGTGCTTGCCGTCGTCCGTAATGTAGAAGACCTGCGCCCCGTACAGAACCTCGTACAGGCCCGGCACCGGCGCAGGACGGACCCGATCCGGAGCGCGATCCGGGTTCAATGCCATCAGACGTTCATGGAGTTGCGTTTCGCTCATCTCCGCGGGAGCCGCGGTCGCGAGCAGAAGCGCGCCAAAGAATAGGGTTCGCTTAACCACGAGGGTGGTGAACCCGGTGCATGTTCTTGAGTTTGTCATGTGCCACATGGGTATAGATTTGAGTGGTAGCCAGGTCGCTGTGGCCGAGCAGCATCTGCACGACCCGCAAGTCCGCCCCGTGGTTCAGCAGGTGCGTCGCGAACGTGTGCCTCAGCGTGTGCGGGGTCAGCGGCTTGGTGATGCCGGCCTTCTGGGTCATCCGGCGTAGCATCTGCCAGAAAGCCTGGCGGCTCATCGCGCGGCCCTGGCGGGTCACAAACAGATCTTCGGTCTGCGGGCGTCCCTCCAGCAGCAGCGGACGGGACTCCCTGAGGTAGCGCTCCAGCCAGTCGGTCGCGCACTCGCCGAACGGCACCAGCCGCTCCTTCATGCCCTTCCCAACCAGGCGCAAGACTCCGGTCTTCATGTTGATCTGACCCTGTTTGAGGGAAACCAGTTCGCTGACCCGAAGTCCGCAGGCGTAGAGCAGTTCCAGCATGGCGCGATCCCGCAGTCCCTTCGGGGTGCTCACATCCGGCGTGTTCAGCAAGGTCTCGGTTTCCTGCTCGCTCAGTACGGTAGGCAGATACCGGGATGGTTTCGGGGTGATGACCTGCGCGCAGGGATCGTCGCCACGCAGGGCATGCCGTTTTGCATAGCGGTAGAACAGCCGGATCGCCGACAGGATACGCGCCACGCTGCTGGCCCGCGTGCCTTTCTGGAGCCGGGAGGCCAAGTACATCTGGATGTCCTCGCCACCCGCGGTACACAGGTCGTTTCCCTGAACCCTCAGCCAGCGAGAAAATCCTGAAAGGTCAGAGCAATACGCCTGCATCGTGGAGCGCGCGAGTCCCTGTTCCGCCCAGCTACTGTCGAGAAATGCGTCGATTACATCGGCATCGGACATGATTCCATTACAATTCGTGAAACGCCTCAAGATATTCTATAGTAGGTCGGGGTCGGTGCGCCAAGGAGTAAAGCCTTGTGTAAAGCCTTGATCTCATGGGCGGAGGGCGTGCGGATGGTGCCGACATGTGATTCGCTCCTTGTGGCACTCTCCCGGCGGGAAGTGCGTTACCCTCAAGCTGGCGCATGGAGAACCAAATCCCGCTTCGGCGGTCAAACCCCGCGGGCACCCGCCCTCGTGCGGGCCGGAAGACTGGCCTGCCGAACGTCGGCGCACGCGGACCAGACTGCGACACCGCCACCCCACAAAGGAGAACCATGCCGATGACCCACGAAAAGTACCATTTGGCGGCGCGCCTGATCCATTGGATCATGGCCGCAGGCTTCGTCTTCATGTGGGGATGCGGCTACGCGATGACGACGCTGGTCGAGGACGACTCTCC
>JAPONY010000081.1 GCA_026713705.1 Gammaproteobacteria bacterium | reverse complement strand
GCTGACGGTTCAGGATTTCGAGGGAAGATTCCAAGTTCATCACGGCCTCTACTGGTATATGAAAACATTACCAGATATTATGCGATAGCCCCCGTCCTCCTGTCAATCCCGAAAAACCCCACAAATTTGTCGTGCACCCTCCAATACGCAATTACTGGAAATCTCAAGGCTCGCCATGCGATAATGCGTCGATGGACCGTTGCCACCCCACTATCCTGATTATTCTGGACGGGGTCGGCATCAACCCCGACCCCCAGCACAACGCTTTGGCGCAGGCCCGCACTCCGCGTCTGGACGCCTTATTCTCCGAACGCGCGTTCACCCAACTGCAGGCCAGCGGAGCAGCGGTGGGCCTGCCGGACGGACAAATGGGAAATTCCGAGGTCGGCCACATGATCATGGGGTGCGGAAGCATTGTCCTGCAGGATCTCGTCCGCATCGACCAGAGCATTCACGACGGCTCGTTTTACGAAAACCGGATTCTTCGGAGGGCTTTCCGTGAAACAACCTTGCGGGGCAGCCGGGTACACCTGCTCGGCCTGGTGTCCGACGGGGGGGTGCATTCCCATCTCCGCCATCTCCTGGCGTTGATCGAGCTGGCGCGGCGCGGAGGAGCCTCGCCGCATGTCCACATGTTTACCGATGGGCGGGACGTGCCGCCGCAAAGTGCCCTGGAATACCTGCCCGAACTGGAGGCTGCGCTCAAAGGCGTGGGTTCCATCGACACCGTGTGCGGCCGGTATTACGCGATGGATCGCGACCGTCGCTGGGCACGGACCCAGCGCGCCTTCGATGCCATCGTCCATGGCCAGGGAGCCTCCGCCCCGGATGCGGATGCGGCCATCCGACAGGCTTACTCGGAAGATGTCGGCGACGAGTTCATCGAGCCCACTGTCTGTGCGGGGGCCATACCGATCGAGTCCAATGACCTTATGGTGTTCTTCAATTTCCGCAATGATCGGCCGCGCCAGTTGGCAGAAAGCCTGGGCAAGCCTATTTTCACGGAATTCAATCGCGGGAATTATTCCCCGGCGAAACTGGTGACCATGACCGAGTTCGGTCTCGACCACGAGGTGCCGGTCGCTTTCGAGGAGGCCCGGCCGGCCGTGACGCTGGCCGAGATCATCAGTCGCCACGACATCCCGCAGTTGCACTGTGCGGAAACCGAAAAATACCCCCATGTCACCTTCTTCTTCAATGGAGGCCGCGAGCCGCCCTGGCCGGGCGAGCAGCGTGTGATGCTGCCTTCACCGAATGTCGAGACCTATGATCAATGCCCGGAAATGAGCGCGGAGGCGGTCGCGGATGCGGTGATCGATGCTATTCGCAGCCGGCAGTACGGATTCATTCTGGTCAATTTCGCCAATGCCGACATGGTCGGACACACAGCGCGAAGAGATGCGATCATCCAGGCGATCGAGGCATTGGACTCCCAGATCGGTCGGATTGTCGATGTGGCGAAAGAGCACGAAATGGCCTTGATGCTGACCGCCGATCACGGCAATTGCGACGAAATGATCGATGCGGACGGGCGCCCTCACACCCAGCACACGACGCATCCGGTTCCCTGTGTCGTGATGGACCAGGCCGAACGCCAGTTGCGCGACGGAGGCGGACTTGGAAACGTCGCGCCAACCGTGCTGGACCTGATGGGTCTGGAGCGCCCGGCAGAAATGTCCATGGACAGCCTGCTGGCTGTTTGAGCCTGCTTGCCGGGGGATGTGCCCGGTCCGGTCAGTGGTTTGGCAAGACCATGATCTCCTGACACCGCAAAAGCCGCAAATCCGCGGTGACCAGCCTGAGATCAAAGATTTTGGCTGTCGCGACAATGAATCGGTCGGCCGGGTCCTGATGGTCCAGAGCGATATTGCGGCTGGCAGCCGCGACATCGAAAGTGATCGGCGCTTCCATCACGGGAGACGCCTTCATTGCCTTGTCCAGCCAATCCGAGGGGTCGCGGTCAAGCGTAATGCGACCGCGTTCGGCAAGCATCAGGGTTTCCCACAAACTGATCGGAGAAAGCCGCAATGCCGTCGTTTCCGCGGCGAGTGCCTGCTTGACCTGTTCGGTCAGCCGGTGGGGCTCAAGCAGTCCCCACAGCCAGATATGCGTGTCGAGAAGGAGGGCCACTTGCTATCCGAGCACCTCCCAATCCGATGATTCCGCTGCGGGGGCGATAAGGTCGCCATGGATTTCACCGGAACCCTTCATGGCGCCCAGCCAATCGCCAGCTGGGCCTGGCGGCAGCGGAAGAATCCGCGCAAGCGGCTTGCCCAAGCGGGTGACGAGAACCGGTTCACCCGTCTTTGCGACCCGGTCGAGAACCGACAGACAGGTTGCCTTGAATTTCGAGATTTGCATTTCAATCATACAAAAATCGTATCATAGTCAATAACTATGGTCAATATTTAGATGCCATGCCGGAAAGCGGAAACCCCCAATGTCTCCGCATTGGTGAAAAGCCCCCGGACTTGCCTATCCGCCTGTTTTCGGGCAAAATTGTCGGCCTGTTTCCCCTCTTTATCTCCCTATCCATATGCGGCGGCATCTTCTTCCCCTGTTTCTCTGTTTCGGCCTGATCGGCGGATGCGGCGTGGGTCTGGATGACCTTGATCTCTCGGCGATCGACCTCGGCATCGGGGAAGACACCGGCGACAACGAGATCGAAGCAGGCGCCAAGGATTTCGTCTCCTGCAATCTCGGGCAGGAATGCGACTACCTGTGGCAACAGGCCCGGGCCTGGCTGGACCAGAATGCCCGTTTCTCTGTCGTCCCGAAAAACGAGATCACCATGACCGCTTTCAACCCGGAGCCTGATCGGCACCGGGTCGAATTTCAGTACCGCGTCACGAGGGTCTCGCACGAAGGCGGTGTCGCCACCATCAAGGTGGAGGCATTTTGTTCGGACGTGGAGGCCTGTGAAGACACGGCGGTAGAACAGGTTTATAAAATCAACGAATTCCTGCGCAACCACAAGCGTGCACTGAATGAGGGCCTGGTGGAGTTGGAGAGCTACGACGAACCGGAATTGCCTCGCGCCACGGCTCCGAAGATCGAGGAGACCGACGGCGCGCTCGCCGATATCTCTCTGGAGAGGGAGTATCGCCGTGGCCAATACCACAGCCAAGCCCAGGAGGCGCTGGTCGGCGCCGGCTGTCTGAAGCAAAGCAAAATGTCGCTACTCAAGTCCGGCGGCGGTGAAGACCTGTACGAGGTCAACTGTTTGACCGGAATCCGCCACGTCGTATTCCGCTGCACTCAAGACGGGTGCTCGGTTCTTCAGTGAATCCCCGGCCTGACAGGCCGGCCTTTCCTAGCTGAACTCCGCCACCACGGGCGTGTGATCCGAAGGCCGTTCCCAACGGCGCGGATCCTTGTCGATATGGCAAGCCGTGCAGCGCGCCGCGGCCGCCGGGCTGGCGAGAATAAGGTCTATGCGCAGACCGATGTTGCGGCGGAACGCCCCCTGCCGGTAATCCCACCAGCTGAATGATTCCGGCTCCTGCTCGAAGCGCCTGAAGCAGTCCTCGAAACCTGCGGCCTTGATCGCTGCCAGCGCTTCCCGCTCCGGCGTCGAGCAGAGGATGCGCTCCCGCCAGAGATCCGGGTCGTGCACATCTTCGTCCGCAGGCGTGATATTGAAATCGCCCATGATCAGGTAATGCTCGTGCTTCTGCAGGTCAAGTTCGATGAACTCCTTTACCTTTTGCAGCCAGTGGAGCTTGTGGTCGTACTTGGGATCTCCGACCTCCTTTCCATTGACCACGTATAGGTTGAGAATTCGCCAATCCCCGACGGTTGCGGCCAATATCCTGCGATCAGGATCGTCCAGCCCGGGGACGTCGGCCGCCACTTCCGTGGTCGTTTGCTTCGTCAGCATGGCGACCCCGTTGTAGGTCTTCTGCCCGGCAAACGCCACTTGATACCCCGCTTGTTCGATTTCCTCCTGCGGAAAATCCGCATCCACCACCTTGGTTTCTTGAAGGCACAAGACATCTACCGGGTTGTCCTCAAGCCAGAGAAGCACATGCGGCAGACGCACCCGAAGCGAGTTCACGTTCCAGGTCGCGACCTTCATGCCGCCAGCCCCATCTGCCGCAACAACGCATCCGGATTTGGTTCGCGCCCCCGGAAAGCCCGGAACATCTCGGCCGCGGGCCGCACGCCGCCCGCCGACAGGACGCAGTCCGCAAAACGCTTGGCGGTCTCTTTGTTGAACAGGCCCTCTTCCTGGAATGCGGCATACGTGTCCCCGGACAGAACCTCCGCCCACTTGTAGCTGTAATAGCCCGCGGTATACCCGCCGGAGAAGATGTGCTCGAAGCTGTGTGCGGCCCGTACGAATTCCGGCGTTTCCATCACGCCGATCTCGCGGCGGACTTCAGCCAAAAGCTCTTCGGCCCGCGCACCACGTTCAGGTCGGTATTCGAGGTGCAGCCGGAAATCAAACAGCGCAAATTCCAGCTGGCGCATCAGATCCAGCCCTGCATTGAAAATCCGACTGTCGCGCAATCGTCCGGCTGTTTCCGCTGGCAGCAATTGGCCGGATTGGTAGTGCCGCGCAAAACGATTTAGGACTTCCGGTTCCCAGCACCAATTTTCCATCCACTGGCTCGGCCATTCGACCGCATCCCATTCCACCCCCTCGATGCCGGACACTCCGGCGCAGTCGACCCGAGTCAGCATGTGATGCAGACCATGGCCGAATTCGTGGAACAGGGTGACCACGTCGGCATGTCCGAATAGCGCCGGCGTGTCGGCCGTCGGCGGCGAACCATTGCACGTCAGATAGGCAACGGCTGGCTGTGTGCCTGTTTCACGGCGGCGACGGTTGGCGCAAGTTCCCATCCAAGCTCCTCCGTGCTTGTGGGGCCGGGCATACGGATCTAAATAGAATTGCCCGAGAAGCTCTCCGTCCGCATCACGGATTTCGTAAAACCTTACGTCCTGATGCCAAGTTTCTACATCATCGCGCCGAGAAATCTCCAACTGGAAAAGGTCCGCAGCAAGATCCAGCATGCCTTGAATCGTCGTATCTGCCGCGAAGAACGGCTTGAGTTCCGCCTCCCGCAGACCATACCGGCTGATTCGGAGGTGTTCTCTGACCCAAGCTTGATCCCAACGCTGCATGTCGTTCAACCCCAATTCATTTCGGGCAAATTCCTGAAGCTCCTCCCATTCATTTTTTGCCTGCTCCCGAGCGCGCTCGATCAAGTCGTGGAGAAAATCCAGCACTTGCGAAGGGGTTTCGGCCATTCGCGTAGCCAGAGCATGATCGGCAATCGTTGGAAAATCCAATAGTTGGGCCTGTTCATGGCGCAAGCTAAGGATTTGCTCGATTAAGCCGGTATTGTCGTATTTCCCAGCATGCGGCCCTTGGTCCGATGCCCGGGTTGTATATGCCACATACACCTCGTGGCGGAGATCTCGATCATTCGCATGGGTGAGGATTGCCTGCACACTTGGAGGCATGAGGCTAATACGCCAGCCGTCCAGACCATGCGCCTCGGCATCTGCACGGAGCATTTCGCGATAGGGAGCCGGCATCCCCTCCAACCGGGTGTCTTCGGCCAGTAAAAGCGACCATGCGCCAGTCGCATCGGTGACATTGTCCGTGAAACGGGCACAACAGACAGCTAATTCCTGCTCAATCTCGGCAAAACGCTTCTTTTTCTCCTTTGGGAGGTGCACACCGCCCAAACGATAGTTTCTTAGGCTAAGAATTACCTCTTTCTGGCGTGGCGCTGACAAACCCAGCCATTTCTCACCCTCCCGAAGATTCAAGTAATATCCATATAAATCTTTATTATGCAGTATTTCTGTACTATATTCCGTTATTTTCTGCAAACATGCTTGATATGCCTCTCTCCACTCGGGGCTATCGCACACCGCGCGCAAGTGTTGAATCGGGGAAAATGCTTCCTGCAGGCGGCTTTCCGCTGTCTCCAAGGGATGCAACAGCGAGGCTTCGTCTGGCGAATCCGGATTTAAATTCTTTATCAGATCTCGGTTTTCGTCGAGGATTGACTCGATCGCCGGGCATGCATGTTCCGGAAGAATCCGGCCGAACGCCGGTAACGGCCGCTCCTCCAGAAGGGGGTTGGCCGAACCCATTTTCTTCAGATGTCGATGTTGCCGGCCTTGAGGGCGTTTGCCTTTATGAAGTCACGGCGGTCTTCAACCCCCTCGCCCATCAAGGTGCCGAACAGATCGTTCGCTGCCTGTGCGTCCCCGATATCAACCTTGAGCAGGCGCCGGGCCCCAGGGTGCATGGTGGTTTCCCACAATTGCTCGGGGTTCATTTCGCCCAATCCCTTGTATCGCTGGATGGTTTGCCCGTGCCGGGCCTCCTCCAACAGCCATTCATACAGCTCAACAAAATCTGAGGACTCCCGGGTCTGGTTCTTGCGCACCATTCGGGCGCTTTCCGCAAGGAGCCCTTCCTGAGCCTTGGCGAAATCCTGAATCGTCTGGTACTCCGCTGCGGCAAAGAAATCATGGTAGTAGATGTCAGTCGTAGCCAGACCCTCTGCAACACGTTCCAATACCAGCCGCGGTCCTGTCGCGGGATCCGGCTCTACCCGGTATCGGAATTCCCGGCTTTCGGGCTCAAGGCGGTTCGCGCGCGCCGCTATCGCCTCGCCCCAAGACTTCAGAGCCTTGATTCCCGGTTCCGCCTTCTTCGGCCCCGGCACCCTCAGGAGATGCGCCAGGAACTCCCGGTCGTGGCGTACGGAAAGGCGTGAAATGCTGGCTTGGGCCTTTCTACATTTATCCATTAAATCAACGAGTTGAGCCTGATCCAATGCTGCCGCCCCGGTCTTGGGATAAAGTTCCGCTCCTTCCAGCGCTTCTTCCTGAAGGTACGCGGTTAATTCTTCGTCGTCCAGCAGGTATTTTTCTTTCTTTCCCTTCTTGACCTTGTACAAGGGCGGCTGCGCAATGTAGATGTGGCCGTGTTCGACCAGGCTCGTCATTTCCCGGTACAGGAAAGTCAGGAGAAGGGTCCGAATATGCGCCCCATCGACATCGGCGTCCGTCATGATGATGATGCGGTGATACCGCAAGCGATCGAGATCAAACTCTTCCTTGATGCCCGTGCCGAGCGCAGTGATTAACGAAGTAATCTCTTCCGACGCCAACATCCGATCCAAGCGCGCTCGCTCAACATTGAGAATCTTGCCTTTCAGAGGCAGGATCGCCTGGGTCGCCCGGTCCCGCCCTTGCTTGGCTGAACCGCCAGCAGAATCACCCTCGACCAGGAACAACTCCGAGCGGGCCGGATCGCGTTCCTGGCAGTCGGCCAGTTTCCCCGGCAGCCCCCCGACATCAAACACCGTTTTCCGGCGAGCCGTCTCCCGAACCTTGCGCGCCTCTTCGCGAACCTGCGCCGCGCGGACGATTTTCTCTACGATCTGCCTGGCTTCTGCAGGGTTTTCCAAAAGGAAATCCCGCAACCGATCGCCGATCACGCTTTCCACGGCCCCCTTTACTTCCGACGACACCAATTTGTCCTTGGTTTGGGAAGAGAACTTGGGGTCAGCGACTTTGACCGACAGAACCGCGGTCAGGCCTTCCCGGGTATCTTCCCCGGTTAGTGCCACGGAAAGGCGTTTCCCGAGCCCTTCCTTTTCCACGTAGTTGTTAATGGTTCGGGTCAAGGCACCACGGAAACCGGCCAGGTGCGTTCCACCGTCTCTTTGGCGTATGTTATTGGTATAGCAAAGAATATTCTCATGGTACCCGATATTCCACTGCAGCGCAGCTTCGATACTTGCCTCGGCCTGTTCACCTGTGATCGAGATCACCGAGGACTGGAGCGCCTCCTTGCCGGAATTACTATGCTTGACGAAAGCGATGATGCCGCCGTCGTAATGAAAGGTGCTGTTTCTGCCGGTCCGGTGGTCTTCCAGCCGGATACGCACCCCGGAATTGAGAAAAGACAGCTCTCTCAGGCGGGCAGCGAGTGTTTCATAGTGAAAAACGACATTAGTGAAAACTTTTTTCGATGGCCAGAACCGGATAGTCGTACCTGTTTGCTCGGATGGGCCCGCTGAAACGAAATCGCCTTTTGGCCGGCCCATGGCATATTCCTGGTGCCACCGTTGTCCATCACGGTCAATGGTCAGGTCCAGCCGCGACGACAAGGCATTCACGACCGAAACCCCGACTCCGTGAAGTCCGCCGGACACTTTGTAGGAATGCTCGTCAAACTTGCCGCCTGCGTGCAGGGTGGTCATCACCAATTCCGCTGCCGGCCGGCCTTCCTCGTGCATTTCGATCGGGATTCCCCGGCCGTTGTCGATCACCGTGACGGATCCGTCCTCGTTCAGAGTCACCTGGATTTCCGTGCAGTGCCCTTCCAGGGCCTCGTCGACCGAGTTGTCGACGACCTCGAACACCATATGGTGTAGGCCCGTGCCGTCATCGGTATCGCCGATATACATCCCCGGGCGCTTTCGTACCGCCTCAAGGTCTTTTAGAACTTTAATGGATGACGCGTCGTAGGCCATGTCTGGAGCCTCGCAAAAAGACTCCTAATTTTACCTTGATCAGCCCCCTGATGTCAATGAAATCCGCCCTTGTTCCACATGGAACACATGGCCTCGGGATCCCTCCGGAAGTCGCTCCAGCGGCTCGTCCCGGATTCGGGTTACGAAGAGTTGCGCTTCACTGCCGGAAAGCGCCTCGAGAAGGCGTTCTAAATGCGGTTCATCCAGTTCCGCTGAAAGATCGTCGAACAGCAATATGCAGTTTTCGTCTCTCAGTTCCTGAAACAATACCACCTGTGCCAGAAGCAGGCAGCAGGACAACAATTTCGACTGGCCTCGGGACGCGATTCGCGTTGCTGGCATTCCGCCCAGTGCCAGACCCAGCTCCGCGCGGTGCGGGCCCGTGGTGGTTCGTCCGGATTCACGGCTCGCCTTGAGGCCCGCAGACAATGATTCCGCAAGCCCTGCTGTTTCGTCATATCCCGGAAAATAACTCGCCTCCAAGTCCAGTCCGGGAAGAAGAATCTGCGCAAACCCCTCCAGCGGATCCCGGATCTCTTCCAGATACCGCCGGCGCATGGCAGTCAGCGTCTCCCCCGCCTCGGCCAGCGGGCGATCCCAGCCCTCCGGGTCTTGGTTTCGATTCTTCAGGGCGGCGTTGCGTTGCTTCAGGGCGCGCTGGTAGGACGCCCAACGCCGCCTATATTCAGGTTCCACATGGAACACGCCCCAATCCAGCCACGCGCGGCGCCGGGCCGGAGGGCCATGAACCAAGGCATGGCTGTCGGGATGAATTGCCTGGACGGCCAACCGAGGGGCAAGATCCGACAGCCCTTTGATTGGCTCTCCGTCGCAGCGTAATTCAAGTTTTTCGTCTGTTCTGCGCTGGCTTAGGGTGAATGGAATGGCCCCCTCTTTCTCATCGCCTGAGTCGACCCGCCCACGCAAAAGGTATTCTTTCTCTCCTTTCGTCACCAGTTCCTTTGCCTGATGGGACCGAAAGCTTCGCCCCCGAGCCAATAGGTCGATAGCTTCCAAGAATGTTGTTTTTCCGGCGGCATTGGGGCCGGTGATCAGGTTGAATTCGGGGTGCGGCAACAGTTCCGGGATTTCCCGCAAGCATCGAAGGTTCTTAACCTCCAGGCTGGCAAGCCGCACCGGCGCTCAAGCCTTCATCGGCATGATGATATGCTTGCCGCTTCCTTCCAAGGGGTTGATTACCATGCTGCTGCTGCCGTCGTTGACCCCGAGTACGGCATCGGCACAGCCTAAGGATTGAAGGGCATCTATCAAGTATTTGATATTTATAGAGATTTTTACTTCGTCTTCTGCCCCGGACTCCCGTGATAGAGTCATTTCTATCATCTCTTCGCCGACGTCACCCTTGTTGTTCTTGGCGCCAATCTCAAGGCTCTCGCCTTCCTTGAACGTCAACATAACCGCCTGCGTCAATTCGTCCGTAACCGGGGTAATCCGTTCTGCCGCCTTGATGAGGGCTTCCCGGCTGACTTCGGCTTGTACTTTTCGTTCCGTCGGCACCACCGTCCGGAAATCAGGATATTTTCCGTCCACCAGCATGGTGTGAAATGCGCATCGGTCTCCGGACAGGTCCAGTCTCAGGTGGTTTCCTGCCAAATGAAGAACCAAGTCCTGGTCTTGGTCGGTCAGGATCTTGGTTAATTCATCGACGCCCTTGCTGGGGACGATCAATTGGACTGGGTTTTCCACTCCCGTCGGCATCGCGTGCTCAGCTACAGCCATGCGGTGACCGTCGGTTGCGACTGCTGTCACCGCTTCGGGGCCCACGTCCAGCAAGACTCCCAGCAGGTAGTAGCGCATGTCATTCTGTGCCATTGCGTATCGAACGTTCGAAAGCAGAGACCGCAGGACGCCTTCCGGCATGGACAGTTCGTACTCATCGTCTTGGGAAGTGATGCTTGGGAATTCGTCTGCGTCGACAACCACAAGCTTGTAGCGGCTCCGGCCGTGCCAGAGATTCATCGCCTTCCCGTCTTCCTCGAGCTCAAAACAAATTTGTGCGTCGGCGGGAAACCTGGAGCAGATGTGCAGGAGAGTCGATGCTGGCACTGTGCATGGCTTGAGGTCTTCGCCTTCGACAGGGATATGAAACGCTAGACGCAGGGTATTGTCCGTAGCAGTGAAACGAACCCCGTTTTTATCAGGCTCGATCAGAATGCTTGCAACGGCATTGACCGCATCGGTGCCGGAAACAGAGGCATTCAGGGAAGCAACATCCGGGGCGGTGCTCGCGAGCTTCCGGAGGGGATCGACAAGCGTTTGCTGTTCAATAGTGAACTTCATGATTTAAATTTATTATTGTTAAGGGGGGTTAAAACCGTTGATAACCATGATAATTATAGGTGAATCAACCAATTATGCAACTCACGGGCAGTGGAAAACAGAAGTGGGCCTGGGACTAAAAAAGAGGTTTTCGCCAACAGTCCACGGTTTCCCATAATTTGTTCGCAAATCGTTCACATCCTTTCTCGGACTCAATTAAGAAGCTTCCGCTTGAGGTTCCGGTAATCGGCCTGGGTCCGCTCGTCGTTCTCGTCCAGCCGCTTCTGGATTTTCTGACAGGCGTACAGAACGGTGGAATGATCCCGGCCACCGAAAGACTCGCCGATGCTGGCCAGGCTCATCTGCGTCAACTCGTGCAATAGTTTCATGGCCATCTGCCGAGGCAGGGCAATCGCCTGGGGGCGGCGCGGGGAGTCGAGATCCTCTTTCGTCACGTCATAGTACGTTGCCACCGCGGATTTGATCTGCTCCGCATTGAGCAAGCGGTCGCGTATAGGAACGATGTCTCTCAAACAACGGCGAGTAAAATCCAGGTCAATCACTTGTCTTCTGACATTAGCCTGCATGATTACGCGGGAGAGAGCGCTCTCCAGTTCGCGCACGCTGCCGATGGTTTTCTCGGCGATAAACCAGGCGACCTCGTTGGGTAGCTCAATGCCGCGCTGTTCCGCCTTGCTGAGTAGAATCGCGGCCCGGGTTTCCGTGCTGGGCGGATCGATCGCGCAGTACATGCCGCCGCCGAGGCGCGACTTCAGCCGATCCTCCATTCCCTCGATCTCCTTGGGATATCGATCACAGGTTACGACAATCTGGCGCTGCCGGCCTGTCAGGGCATTGAAAGTATGGAAAAACTCATCCTGTGAGCGCTCCTTGCCGGCAAGGAACTGAATGTCATCGATCAGGAGCACGTCGACGGAGCGGTAGTAAGCCTTGAAAGAATCTATTCGGTTACGCTGGAGCGCGCTGATCAGGCTTTGGACGAATTGCTCGCAATGCAGGTAGACCACGCCGGTCTCCGGCTGGTTCTGCAGGATCGCGTGGCCAATCGCCTGCATCAGGTGGGTTTTCCCGAGACCGACGCCCCCGTAGATCAAGTAGGGGTTGTAATCATCGTTGCCGGCTTGTTGAGAAACAAGTTCGGCTGTCGCATAAGCCAGCTCGTTGGAGTGGCCGCGCACGAATTTGTCAAACGTGAACTTCGGCAACAGGCGATCGGAATAATTGAGGTCGGCGCCAAAGTCGGGGGCGGGAGTTTCCGCCTGAACGGAGAGGGGGGATTGAGTTTGGGTGTCGGACGGCTGGGTTCCGACGCGCAGGTCGATGCTCAGGTCTTCACGGGCGAACGCCCGAACGTAATTCTCGATCCGGCCCATGAAGCGGTTCCGGACCTGCTGGAGAAGCACCATATTGGGTGCCAGAAGCAGGAGAGAGGTCGGAGATTCTTGGGCGTGCAGCGGCCGAACGAAAGTATTAATGTCCTGTTCAGTCAATTCTGCTTCCAGGTACCGAAGACAGCCTTGCCAGATTGCGGACACAGAAACCCCTCAGTTGTCGTTGTCATAATTACGGCTTCGAGTCCGAACAAAGCCGTGGGGATAAGGGACTATACCGAACCGGAAAAGACGGCGGCAGAAGTGCTGGATATTTCAGCGAGATTAAAATTCACCGGCGAAAGGCCGGGGGGTTATATTGTTGATTTACCTAGAGAAGCAGGCAGAAACAAATAACTGCTTGATTATGGCAGGATTTCTATCGGCGTGCCCAAATCCACCAAGTCCCAGACCTCCCGCATGTGCGGGTTGCTGATCGCGATGCAGCCGTCAGTCCAATTCCGCCCATCGAACATCAGAAGGCTGCGCTTCTCTAGAGAAGGCATGCCGTGAATCATGATGTCGCCACCCGGAGATTTTCCGGCCGCTTTCGCTGCGGCCTGGTCGGCGTTGTTGGGATAGGAAACGCGCAGGGCCCGGTAGAAGCGGCTTTTCGCTTTGCGCTCGTGGAGCAGGTAACGCCCCTCAGGGGTTCGGCGGTCTCCCTGATGCTGCTTATGACCGATGGGGTTTCCACCCAGGTAGATAGGAAACTGGCGGATCACTTGCTCTCCGATCATGAGTTGCAGGACCGCCTCGGATTTCTTCACGACAACGCGGTCGACCGGGCTGGCGGCGTGAGCCGCGGCAAGCCCGAAGACCAGAAGAACCCCAATCAGGCTCGGCTTCATTGAGATTCTTCCTCGCCCGGGGGGGCGGGCATGGGCCCGGCCAGCAGGGCCGGATCGACTCGGGTGCCAAACCAGTTCATGCGCCAGTCCAGGTGCGGGCCGGTAGAGCGCCCGCTGGATCCGACTCGGCCGATCTGTTCGCCGGCCGCCACGGCTTGTCCGACTGCGACATCGATGCCTTGCAGGTGAAGAAAGGTGGATGACACGCCGAAGCCATGATCCAGGATTATGGTCGCGCCAGTGTAGTACATATCCGGATGTGCCAGCGTGACCTGCCCGGGGGCGGGCGCCCGCACGGGAGTGCCGGCAGGCGCGGCGATATCGATCCCGTAATGCGGGTTGCGCGGCTCGCCGTTCAAAACCCGGTGGCTTCCATAAACGCCAGTAATGATGCCGACCGCGGGCCACCGGAAGGGCTGCAGGAAGTCCAAGCGGGTGCTGTGTACGGCACGAGCCGCCTTGACCTCAGCCTGGTCGCGCTTGATGCGCGCGAGGTCATCCGGATCCGGCGTGACCATCTTCCTCGGCAGTCCCTTGATGTGCTGGGTCTGGTATTCACGCGCCGTGATCGCCAGGGTTCGTTCGAAGACGGATTTGGGGCCATTTACTCGCAGGGTGGAACGCGAGGGATGTTCCCGCCCAAAGCCAATGACAAAATGCCCATCCTCGGTCGTGGCGACGGCCTGACCATCCAGCGTCACGGTTTGGCCGGGCGCGACTTGGCCGCGAACGAGTCCGCCCTGGGTCAGCGGGCCGTCAAGGATGATATCCATGGCGTTTGCAGCCGTGATGCCTGCGAGCAACGGTCCGGCAACGGAAAGGCATGTAGCAAGGAATCGGGGCCTCATCTTCGGAGTAAAGTATAGGGTGAGGCCAAATTTTACCCTGACCGCAGATTACGCAACCCTTGATTGTGGCAAAAGATTTGTCTCCCAGCCTGGAAGTCACCGGCGACGATCTGAGCCGGGAAGGCGACAGTCTCGCGCGACTGCCGGGGACATGGAACGTCTTCGTGGCGCACTTGGGCGGGCAGACGCTGGAGGGGTTCATTCAGGATTGCCTGCGCGTGCGGCAGTTGGGTCACCAGCCCGTGCCGCACCTGACGGCGCGGCGCTATCGGGACCCGAAGCAGCTGGAAGAAACGATCCGGCTCTTGCATGACGAAGCAGCTGTTCGGGAAGCATTAGTCTTGGCGGGCGATGTGGAGCCGGCGGGGTTTCTGAAAGACAGCCTTGATGCGATGGACTCCGGGGCGCTGGAGCGAAGCGGACTTGAACGGGTGTGGTTCTCCGGTTATCCGGAAGGACATCCGGAAATCAATGAGGGTCGCCTGGCGGAGGCCTGGAAGAGGAAAACGGACTGGTCGCGATCCTGCCGGATTCCGATTGGCGTGGTGACGCAACTCGCGAAGGATCCCGCAATCTCCGCGGAGTGGTGCAGAAGGCAGGGATTCACCGGGCAGGGGATCGCGGCACGGATCAGCCGGTTCTTGTTTGCGCGACCGGAAATTCTGGAGGATCTTGCGCGCCTGGCGGGGATGCCGGCACTTTTGCAGCTGGTTCGGGAGTCGGATGGCGCCCCCTATGTCCACGGCCCGGCCGCGGTGGGGGAGGAAGAATCAACCATGCAATTCTGCTTGCCCCACTACATGGCCTTGGGTGCTCTGAGCCGGACCGTGGACGGGCTGTCTGGAACCCTTTAAACGATAGAATGTCCAAAGGGGGGGAGAAGAGAAAAAGCAAGGGGGCCGACATGGCACAACCATTCAAAACAGATCTGGAAGCAATCCGCATCCGCGCCCGGGCAAAAATGACCGACGGCGCAGTGACGGGAGCCTACAAGGCCGACCTGGAGCAGGTCATCGGAGTGCTGAACGAGGTATTGGCGACCGAGATCGTTTGCATCTTGCGTTACAAGAACCACTATTACATGGCAACCGGAATCAACGCGCCGACCGTGGCCGCAGAGTTTCTGGAGCACGCCAACGAAGAACAGATGCATGCGGACTGGATTGCGCAGCGCATCACCCAGCTCGGCGGCGTGCCGAATTTCGACCCGAAGGGATTGGCCACGCGTTCGCATGCGGAATACACCGAAGGCGAGTCCCTGTCCGACATGATCCGGGAGGACCTGGTCGCGGAACGAATCGCCATCGAGACCTACTCCGAAATCATTCGCTGGCTCAAGGACAACGATCCCACGACCCGCCGGATCATGGAAGATATCCTGAAAATGGAGGAAGAGCACGCGGACGACCTGGCCGGTTTGCTGGAATTAGTAGAAGGCACGCCAGGCTGAACCGCCCGCCCGCCTTCGCGCGTGGTAGTATTGAAAAAGCCAACCGGATTTTCCGTAGGCGCGTAGCTCAGTTGGTTAGAGCGCTACCTTGACATGGTAGAGGTCGTTGGTTCGATTCCAATCGCGCCTACCACTCACTTCCTGACACGTTTCCGCGCGCGCTTGGCGCGCCGGGCCCGCTTATCGCGTTCCCGTTCGCGCGCCTTGCACTTCGGGCAACGCGCCGTGAAAGAAGGCTCCGGGCACTCGACGCAGATATTCAATGCGCGCCGCCGCGCGCTCTCGGCTTTCCTGGGCATCAGCCGGCCTTAGCCGGAACCGATGCGTTCCGATTGATGGCGGATTCCGCCCGCGACTCGTCCAGCATGTCGTACCTCGCTAGTACTTCAGCGGCTGCCGGCGTCGATGCCGTGGCTGGATCACGCGGACAACCACCGCGAATCCCCCATGTGTTTGACATTCATGTGTGCTCAAGTTCCCCGAAAAGCCCGAATTCAGGGGGGGGAATCGTCCCTAATGGGGACAATGGCAATCCGTGGGGAGGGGGGGGATGAGGCAGGGCGAGAGGCCAACGCTTGCAGGGCTCGCCGGGTTTCTTGTTCGTGGGGCGGGGGTCTATAATTTGTATGGGATTTCGCGGGAACCGTATTTCCAGAGGCCACCGATGGGGTCTGGCCGTTGTTCGGCTTTGCAGAACCCGCACCGCGGAGTATTTCCGCGGGACTGTCACGAGCATGAATCGGGAGAGACTTGATGCTTGACGAGTATTTGGCTGTACTGCTGTTCCTTCTGGTGGGCGTAGGGATCGGCGCGACCGTGCTGTTGCTGGGACATCTGATGTCCAGGCGGGACCCGAATCCGGACAAGACGCGCCCCTACGAATGCGGGTTTGAGCCGTTCGATGACGCGCGCATGAAGTTTGACGTGCGCTACTACCTCGTCGTAATCCTGTTCGTGTTGTTCGATCTGGAGGTAGCGTTCCTGTTTCCGTGGGCGGTGGCGCTGGAGGAAATCGGGGTGTACGGGCTGATTTCGATGGCGGTGTTCCTGCTGATCCTGGCGGTGGGCTTCGTATTCGAATGGCGGCGGGGGGCGTTGGAATGGGATTGATGGAACAATTGCGCCCGCAGGAGGCGGAACAGCTCCAGCGGGGCTTCATGGTGACCAGCGCCGACCTGCTGGTCAACTGGGCGCGCTCGGGCTCGCTGTGGCCGATGACCTTCGGGCTCGCCTGCTGCGCAGTGGAAATGATGCACGCCGGTGCGTCGCGCTACGACCTGGACCGTTTCGGGATGCTGTTCCGGCCGAGCCCGCGGCAATCGGACGTCATGATCGTGGCGGGCACCCTGGTCAACAAGATGGCACCGGCGCTGCGCCGCGTGTACGACCAGATGCCGGACCCGAAGTGGGTGATCTCGATGGGGTCCTGCGCCAACGGCGGGGGCTACTATCACTATTCCTATTCCGTCGTGCGCGGCTGCGACCGCATCGTGCCGGTCGACATCTATGTGCCGGGCTGCCCGCCGACCGCGGAAGCGCTGCTGTACGGAATCATGCAATTGCAGAACAAGATCCGCCGCACCCATACGCTGGCCCGCTGAATGACCGCTTCTGATTCCTGGATTTCCGCGCAGGCGGATTGGCTGGGCGACCGGGCGGAAATCCGCACCGACCGTGATTGCCCGAGCTTGATGACCACGGCAGAGCACCTGATCGACATCCTGCGTCACTTCCGCGACGATCCGGAGTGCCGGTTCGAACAACTGATCGACCTGGCAGGCCTGGACTACGCCGAATACGGCGAGACCGAGTGGAGCACCGATGAGGCAACCGCCACCGGGTTTTCACGGGCCTTCGAGGCCGCCACCTCGGCACGCTATTCCTTCGAGGACCCCCATCCGCCGGCCGAGCAGGACCAGCGGTTCGCGGTGGCCTATCAGTTGCTGTCGCTGTCCCACAACCGCCGCGTCCGGGTCGTGGCGCGCTGCGCGAGCGGGGCCTGGCCGACGCTGCCGTCGGTGCGGGCGCTCTGGCAATGCGCGGACTGGTATGAGCGCGAAGCCTTCGATCTGTTCGGCATCGTGTTCGAGGGCCATCCGGACCTGCGCCGCATCCTGACCGATTACGGCTTTATCGGCCACCCGCTGCGCAAGGACTTTCCCCTCAGCGGCCATATGGAGGTGCGTTACGATCCGGATCTCCGGCGAGTCATCTACCAACCGGTGACCATCGAGCCCCGGGTCGGCGTGCCGAAGGTCCGGCGCGGAGAGGGCCATGGCTGAGATCCGCAACTACACCATGAACTTCGGGCCGCAGCATCCGGCGTCCCACGGGGTCCTGCGACTGGTGCTGGAGCTGGACGGCGAGGTCGTGGAACGCATCGACCCGCATATCGGCCTGCTGCACCGGGGCACCGAGAAGCTGGCCGAGAGCAAGCCGTACAACCAGAGCATCGGCTACATGGACCGGCTGGACTACGTGTCCATGATGTGCAACGAACATGCCTACGTGCGGGCGATCGAGCAGTTGCTGGAACTCGAAATCCCGGTGCGCGCGCAGTACATCCGGGTCATGTTCGACGAGATCACGCGAATCCTCAACCACCTGCTGTGGCTGGGCGCGCACGCGCTCGACATCGGTGCCATGACCGTATTCCTGTACGCGTTTCGGGAGCGGGAAGACCTGATGGACTGCTACGAGGCGACGACCGGCGCGCGCATGCACGCGACGTACTATCGCCCCGGCGGTGTGTACCGCGACCTGCCGGCATCCATGCCGCGCTACCAACCGTCGCGCTTCTGCACGAAGCGCGAGGCCCGCCGGCGGAACCGCGACCGCGAGGGCGGCCTGCTGGATTTCGTGGAAACGTTCACCGAGCGCTTCCCCGGTTGCGTCGACGAATACGAAACCTTGCTGACCGACAATCGAATCTGGAAACAACGGACGGTGGACATTGGCGTGGTCAGCCCCGAGCGGGCGCTGCAACTGGGATTCACCGGGCCCATGCTTCGCGGCTCCGGCATCCCCTGGGATCTGCGCCGGCGGCAACCGTACGCGGTGTACGACGCGATGCAGTTCGACGTGCCGATTGGCACCAACGGAGATTGCTATGACCGCTATCTGGTTCGAATCGAGGAGATGCGCCAGTCGAACCGGATTATCCGCCAGTGCGTGGAATGGCTGCGCAAGAATCCGGGGCCGGTCATCGTCGACGACCACAAGATCGCGCCGCCGCCGCGCGAGGAAATGAAGCACGACATGGAAGCGATGATCCATCACTTCAAACTGTTTACGGAAGGGTTCTGCCTGCCGGAGGGCGAGACCTATGCCGCGGTCGAGCACCCGAAAGGCGAGTTCGGAATCTACCTGGTCTCGGACGGCGCGAACAAGCCGTACCGGTTGAAGATCCGTGCGCCGGGCTTCCCTCACCTGGCGGCGCTCGACGAGTTGTCGCGCGGACACATGCTGGCGGACGTGGTCGCCCTGATCGGGACCCTGGACTTGGTCTTCGGCGAGGTCGACCGATGAGCGACATCCTGACTTCGGACCTGTGCGACCGCATCGACGCCTGGTTGGGGCGCTTTCCCGCCGAGCACCGGCGCTCGGCCGTACTGGGCGCCTTGCGCGAAGTGCAGAAGGAGTATGGACATCTGACCCCGGAGAGGATGGACGCCGTGGCCGACTACCTGGGCCTCCCGGCCATCCAGGTGTACGAGGTCGGCTCGTTCTACACCGGGTTCCAGCACCAGCCGGTCGGACGCCATACGGTGGCGGTCTGCACCAACATCTCCTGCTGGCTGCGCGGCGGCGAGGAAATCCTGGCCCATATCGAGAAAAGCCTGGGCATCCGTGCCGGCGAGTCGACCGAGGACGGGCGAATCTTCCTGAAGTCCGAGGAGGAATGCCTGGCGGGATGCTGCGGCGCGCCGATGATGCAGGTCGACCATGTCTACCATGAAAACCTGACTCCGGAGAAAATCGACAAGATTCTGGAGGCGCTGTCGTGACCCGTCATCACAATGAAATGTGCTTCGCCACGCTCGAGCACCCGAAACCCTGGACGCTGAAGGCGTATGAATCGGTCGGCGGCTACCGGGCATGGCGGAAGATCCTCGCCGAGCGCCCGCCCCGGCGCGACCTGATCGAGCAGGTCAAGGCCTCGGGGCTGCGCGGGCGCGGCGGCGCGGGCTTCCCAACCGGAATGAAATGGAGTTTCATGCCGGATTGCGAGGAAAGCTACCTTGTGTGCAATGCCGACGAGTCAGAGCCGGGAACCTGCAAGGACCGCGACATCCTGCGCTTCAATCCACACGCCCTGATCGAGGGCGTGGCAATCGCCTGCTATGCGACCGGCGCTCGCGCGGGGTACATTTATCTTCGCGAAGAATTCACCGACGAGCCGCATTTCCGCCTTCGGGCCGCATTGCGCGAGGCGTACGAGACCGGGATGCTGGGCTCCGATATCCGGGGCAGCGGCATCACGATCAATCTCTTCGACACGCTGGGTGCGGGCGCGTACATCTGCGGCGAGGAGACCGCGCTGCTGGAATCCCTGGAGGGCAAGAAGGGATTCCCGCGCTTCAAGCCGCCGTTCCCGGCCAACTACGGCCTGTGGGGACGGCCGACCACGGTCAACAATGTGGAAACCTTGGCGCTGGTGCCGGGGATCCTGCGCCGGGAACCGGGCTGGTTCGATGGCGTCGGGACGGAAAAGAGCCCGGGTACCCGGTGCTTTTCGGTGTCCGGCCATGTCTCCCGCCCCGGCAACCACGAGCTCCCGCTCGGCACCCCGTTCGCGGACCTGCTCGAGTTGTGCGGGGGGGTCTGGAAGAACCGCGAACTCAAGGCGGTCATCCCGGGGGGCTCCTCGGTCCCGGTGCTTCCCGCCGAGGCCATGGCGGACCTCAATATGGATTTCGAGAGCCTGGCGGCCGCGGGCTCGATGCTGGGTTCCGGCGCGGTGATCGTGATGGACGAGACGACCGACATGGTGAAGGTGCTGCAGCGCATTTCCCGCTTCTACTTCCAGGAATCCTGCGGGCAATGCACCCCGTGCCGCGAGGGGACGGGGTGGCTGTACCGCGTGCTGACCCGCATCGTCGAGGGGCAGGGCACGGAGGGCGACCTGAAGATCCTGGAAGAGGTGCCTGCGCGCATCGAGGGCCATACCATCTGCGCGCTGGGCGATGCCGCGGCCTGGCCGGTGCAGGGCATCCTGCGCCACTTCCGCGGCGAGTTCGAGCATTACATCCGGCACGGCAAGAGCATGGTGGGCCCCTCATGAGCGATCCGGTCACGATCACCTTGAATGGGCGCGCGGTCGAGGCGGCCGCCGGCGAGATGCTGATCGCGGTGGCGGATCGCGAGGGCGTTCCGATCCCGCGTTTCTGCTATCACCCGAAGCTTTCGGTGGCGGCCAACTGCCGCATGTGCCTGGTCGAGGTGGAGGGCGCGCGCGGACCGGTCCCGGCCTGCGCCACCCCGGTGATGGACGGCATGGAAGTGCAGACCCGGTCCGAATTCGCCCGCGAGGCGCAGCGCGCCACCATGGAATTCCTTCTGATCAACCATCCGCTGGACTGCCCGATCTGCGACCAGGGCGGCGAATGCGAGCTTCAGGACCTGGCCCTGGAGTACGGCAGCGACATCTCCCGTTATTCGGAGGCGCGGCGGGTGGTGCTGGATCCGGACCTGGGGTCGCTGGTGTCGACCGACATGACCCGCTGTATCCACTGCACCCGCTGCGTGCGGTTCACCGAGGAAATCGCCGGCGAGCAGGAGTTGGGCGCATTTGGGCGGGGTGAGTTCATGAAGATCGGCACCTACATTCAGCGGGCGATGAATTCGGAACTTTCGGGATGCGTGATCGACCTGTGCCCGGTCGGGGCGCTCAATGCCCGTCCTTCGCGGATGAGCGCGCGGGCCTGGGAACTGGACAACCACCCGGGCTTGGGCGAGCACGACGGGGTCGGGTCCCGCCTGTCGCGCCACACGCTGCGCGGACGGCAGATCCGCTGCGTGCCGCTCGTCGAAGAAACGATCAACGAAAGCTGGCTGTCGGACCGTGACCGGTTCAGCTATCAGGCGGCGGCCCACCCGGACCGCCTGTGCTGGCCGCTGGCCCGCCACCGCAACAGCTGGGTTCGGGTGAGCTGGGAAGAAGCACTGGACCAGGCGGCGGCGGCCTTGGCGGAATCCGGCGAGAAGGCCGGCCTGATCCATCCGTCCAGCACGGTGGAAGAGTGCTTCCGGTTCCAACAGTTGCTGCGCAGTTGCGGCGCCCGGACGGTCGAACACCGGGCCCGCATGTCCGACTTCCGCGGGGGCCGGCAGCATCCGCACGTGCCGACGCTCGGGTGCACCATGGACCAGCTTGCCGAAAGCGACGTGATCGTCCTGCTGGGCAGCTTCCTGCGGCACGACCAGCCGATTCTCAACTACCGGCTGCGCCAGGCCGTGAACTCGGGCACCGAGGTCTGGATCATCAACCCCGCCCCGTTCGACTGGAACTTCGCGCCGACCCAGGAGGCCGTGCTGTCGCCCCGTATATGGCTGACCCTTCTGCATACCATAGAACGCTCGCCTGCGGCGGCGGGAAGGAAAAGCGGCACCCGCTTTTCCGAACAGCTTGCGCAACGCCTGGGAGAGGCGGAGAACGCCCTGTTCTGGCTGGGCCCGCTGGCGCTCAACCACCCGGATGCCAGCCTGCTTTACGCTTCCGTGCGCAACTTGTGCAAACAGACCGGAACCCGCCTGGGCACCCTCCCCGAGGGCGCCAACGCGCCCGGCGCCTGGCTGACCGGATGCGTCGCGCACCGCGGCCCCGGGGGTGCAGCCATGGACGGAATGGACCTGTCGGCGCGGATACAGGAACCGCCGGACCTCTGGGTGTTCTACGGGATGGATCCGGCCTGCGACGTTGCCGATCCGGCGCAGCTGCGCCGGGCGCTGGCCGCGGCGCGCACCACGATCGGATTCCAGTCGTTCATTCCGGACCCGGAGCATCTGCCGTACGACTTGTTGCTGCCGATTCCCACCGTCGGCGAACGCAGCGGGCACCTGATCAACCTGGAGGGGCGCTGGCAGTCGATGACCGCCGCCGTGCCGCCGCCGGGCGAGGTGAGGGACGGGGCGGAGGCGCTGGTGGAACTGCTCCGCGCCACGGGCCATGCCCCGGGTCTTGCGGGGGCTTCCCTGGTGGCGCACTGCCGGGGCCTGGAAGGGCGCACGGTCAGGGTCGAGAAGCCGCCCAGGTCCGGCAAACGTTTGTCGGACAAGGGGCTTCTGCGGGTCGGTTCCCCGTCGATTTACCAGCAGGACCCGGCGAGCCGGCATGCCCACGCCCTGCAGCAGTCCGAACTGGGGCGGGATCTGGTGCTGCGGCTGCACCCGGAAACCCTGAGAAAACACGGCCTGACGAACGCGACGCACGCCCGCCTGTCGCAAGACGGGGAGACGCTCGAGCTTCCCTTGGTGGCGGATCCGCGGATGCCGCGCGACTGCGTCTACCTGGTGACCGGAGATGCCCGGCTGGGGCTGCTCGGCAACGCGTTCGGAGAGGTGGACCTGCGCCATGTTTGAGTGGGCGGCCGACCTGTCGGTATGGATTCGGGTCGGATGGCTCCTGCTCGGCGCGATGCTGATCCTGGTGCCGTTGCTGGCGGCGGTGGCGTACTACACGTATGCCGAACGCAAGATCGTCGGGTTCATGCAGATGCGCCTGGGGCCGAGCCGGGTCGGGCCGCGCGGCCTGTTTCAGCCGATCGCCGATGTGCTGAAGCTTCTGACCAAGGAAGTCGTGCATCCCAGCCAAGCCAGCGGGATGCTGTTCCGGCTGGCGCCGCTGGCGGCGCTCGTCCCGGCGCTCGGCGCCTGGGCGGGGATCCCGTTCGACGACGGCCTGTGGCTGGCCAACATCGATGCCGGCCTGCTGTACGTCCTGGCGCTGACTTCGCTCGGCGCGTACGGCATCATCATCGCCGGCTGGGCCTCCAACTCGAAATACGCCCTGCTCGGGGCGATGCGCCAGGCGGCGCAGGTCGTGTCCTACGAGATCGCGATGGGGTTCGCGCTGGTCGGCGTGCTGATGCTGAGCGGCAGCCTCAACCTCGCGGCCATCGTGCAGGCGCAGTCCGGCGGCATGCTGGACTGGTTCTTCCTGCCCCTGCTGCCCCTGCTGCTGGTGTACCTGGTGTCGGGCGTGGCCGAGACCAACCGCCTGCCCTTCGACGTGGTCGAGGGAGAGTCGGAGCTGGTGGCGGGCTTTCACGTGGAATACTCCGGCGCGGCGTTCGCGGTGTTCTTCCTGGCGGAGTATTCCGCCATGATCCTGATTTCGGCGCTGACCGCGATCCTGTTCTTCGGCGGCTGGCTGTCGCCGCTCGAAGGCACGGAACTGGCGCGGCAGGTCCCGGTGCTGGACTCCGGCATCCACTGGTGGCTTCTCAAGACCGCGTTCTTCATGTTCTGCTTCCTGTGGTTCCGGGCGACGTTCCCGCGCTACCGCTATGACCAGATCATGCGCCTGGGCTGGAAGGTGTTCATCCCGGTGACGCTGATCTGGATTTTCGTGCTGGGCGCCGCGCGTTTCGCGGGGCTCGCGGGGTGATGCCATGCGCCTGAGTTCCCTGATGTTCCTGTTGCGCAGCCTGAGCCTGTGGGATCTGCTGCGCGGCTTGCGGCTGACCGCGCGGCGCCTGTTCTCGCGCAAGATCACCCTGCGCTATCCGGACGAGAAGACCCCGAAATCCCCCCGGTTCCGCGGCCTGCACGCGCTGCGGCGCTATTCCAACGGCGAGGAACGCTGCATCGGTTGCAAATTGTGCGAGGCGGTCTGCCCGGCGCTGGCCATCACCATCGAGTCCGAGGAACGCGAGGACGGCAGCCGGCGAACCACCCGCTACGACATCGACCTCTTCAAATGCGTGTACTGCGGCTTCTGCGAGGAAGCCTGTCCGACCGACGCGGTCGTCGAGACCGACATCCTGGAGTTCCACTTCGAGCGCCGCGGCGACCAGATCATGACCAAGGAAGACTTGCTCGCCGTCGGGGACCAGTACGAGGAACACATCGCCGAACACCGCAAGGCCGACGCCGGGTTCCGTTGATGGCTTTCCAGACGCTGCTGTTCTACCTGTTCGGCGCCGTGCTCCTGACGGCCGCCGTGGCCACCGTGACGTTGCGGAACATGGTGCATGCGGCGCTGTCCCTGATCCTGTCGTTTTTCACCGCCGCCATGCTCTGGATGCTTCTGGAGGCGGAGTTCCTGTCGATCCTGCTCGTGCTGGTCTACATCGGGGCGGTCCTGGTGCTGTTCCTGTTCGTGGTGATGATGGTCGAGCGCCACACGCCGACGATTCACCACCGCCGCAACTACCGCCTGGTCGCGCTGGCGGTGGCGGGGGTCATGGCCGCCGAACTCGGCGCGGCCCTGATCGCACCGGACTTCGTCCCTGCTTCCGCGCCCATGCCGGCGCCGCTCGGGCACAGCAACACGCAGGCGCTGGGTTCCGTGCTGTACACCGACTACGCCTTGGCATTCGAGGCCGCCGCGGTGGCGCTGCTGGTCGCCATCGTCGGCGCGATTGCGCTGACGCTGCGTGCGCGGCCGGATCACCACCGGCAGAACCCGGCGCAGCAAAGCCGGGTGCGCAAACAGGACCGCCTGCGGCTGACCGACGGCCGATCCGAGCCCCCATGCTGAGTCTGACCCATTTCATGCTCCTGTCCGGAGCGCTGTTCGCCATCGGCGTCGCCGGCGTGTTCGTCAACCGCCGGCACGCGCTGGTGCTGCTGATGTCGCTGGAGCTGATCCTGCTTGCGGTCAACACCAACTTCATCGCGGCGTCCCATTACCTGCAGGACCTCGGGGGACAGGCGTTCGCGCTGTTCGTCCTGACGATCGCCGCCGCCGAGATCGCGATCGGCCTGGCCATCGTGGTGGTGGTGTTCCGCAGCCGCGAGACCATCGATGCCGAGGACCTGAGCGAGGTGCGCGGGTGATGGACATTCCGGTTCTCGCCCAGATCGTCGTGGGCGCGGTCGGCGCCGGCGCGGTGCTGGCAGGGCTGGGCGTGCGCGTCCTGGGCCCGAAAGCCGCCACGGCGATCACGATCGCGGGCGTCGGCCTCGCATTCCTGGCCAGCGTGATCTTGGCATGGACCTACGCGCAGGGTTCGGCACCGCAGGCCGTGGACCTGTACCACTGGGGTCCGGGCGGCTACGGGATGAAGATCGGCTTCCTGATCGACTCCCTGAGCGTGGTGATGATGGTCGTGGTCACCCTCATCTCGCTGCTGGTGCACGTCTACAGCATCGGCTACATGCGCGGGGACCCCGGCTATGTCCGGTTCTTCGCCTACCTGTCGCTGTTCACCCTCTCCATGCTGCTGCTGGTGATGGCGGACAACTTCCTGCTGCTGTTCATCGGCTGGGAAGGGGTCGGCCTGGTGTCGTACCTGCTGATCGGGTTCTGGTACACCCGGGCGCGGGCGCCGAGCGCGGGGCTCAAGGCCTTCCTGGTCAACCGCCTGGGCGACTTCGGCTTCCTGCTCGGCATGGGGGCGCTGCTGGCCGGTGCCGGCAGCCTGGACTACGCCACCGTGTTCGCCCAGAGCGAGGCGCTGGCACAGCAGCTGTCGCCGTTCGCCGGCCTGAGCATGCTGAGCCTGATCTGCCTGTTCCTGTTCGTCGGCGCCATGGGCAAGTCGGCGCAGGTGCCGCTGCACGTCTGGCTGCCCGACTCGATGGAAGGCCCGACCCCGATCTCGGCAATGATCCATGCCGCCACCATGGTGACGGCGGGCATCTTCATGGTGGCGCGCCTGTCTCCGCTGTTCGAGGGCAGCGAGGTCGCGCTCAATCTGATCCTGGTGGTCGGCGGGGTCACGGCCCTGTCCATGGGGCTGATCGGGCTGGTGGCCAACGACATCAAGCAGGTCATCGCCTACTCGACCCTGTCCCAGCTCGGCTACATGACCATGGCGCTTGGCGCCTCGGCCTATGCGGCGAGCATTTTTCATCTGTTCACGCACGCGTTCTTCAAGGCGCTGCTGTTCCTGGCGGCGGGATCGGTGATCCTGGCGATGCACCACGGACAGGACATCCGGCAGATGGGCGGGCTGGCGCGGCGCATGCCGGTGACCGCGGCGACGTTCGCCATCGGTTCGCTGGCGCTGGTCGGCGTGCCGGGTTTCGCCGGCTTCTTCTCCAAGGAATCCATCATCGAGGCGCTGGCGCATTCCGACCTGCTGCTGGCGCCGACGGCGCATTTCCTGGCGCTCGCCGGGGTGGCGGTGACGGCGCTGTATTCGTTGCGCCTGTGGTGCTACGTGTTCCAGGGCGACCCGCGCTCGGCGGAGGCGGAACAGGCGCAGGAGCCGGACAAAACCGTGACCGTCCCGCTCATCCTGCTGGCCGTGCTGACGCTGGCGGCAGGCTTCGGGGTCGAGGCGTTCCTCTACGGCGGATTGCTGGGGGATGCCCTGGTCGTTCACTCCGCGCACGACACGCTGGCGCGGATGGCGGAACACTGGGACGGCATACTCGGCGCGGTGCTGCACGGGTTCGCCGCGCCTGCGATCTGGCTGCTGGGACTGAGCCTCCTGGGCGGGTACTTCCTGTACGAAAAGGGCTATGCCGCCAAGCTGGCGCCAGCGGTTTCCGGGCTGCAGTCGGTCCTCCTCCGGAAGTACGGATTCGACATGCTCTATGAAAACTGGTTCGTGCGCGCCGCGCATGCCGTGGCGGACGCATGCGCCCGCACCGGCGATCAGAAAATGATCGACGGACTCCTGGTGAACGGGACGGCCCGGTTGACCCGCCGCGCCGCCGCCACGCTTCGCCTCGTGCAAAGCGGCCTACTCAGCCACTACGCCCTGGCCATGCTGCTGGGCCTGGTCGCCGCGCTCGGCTACCTGCTGTTGAGGGGGTAACGCGGTGTCCTTGCTCGGGCTGATGATTTGGACGCCGATCGCGGCGGGCTTCGCGACCCTGGTGCTTCGGGACCCGGCCGTGGTGCGCCGCTGGTCGCTGGCGGCCAGCCTGTTCGTGTTCGTGCTGTCGCTCGTGGCCGTGGCGGGCTTCGACCCGGCGGCGGGCTACCAGTGGCAATACCAGACCTCATGGATTCCGGCCTTCAACATCGACTATCACCTGGGCGTCGACGGCCTGTCGCTGCCGCTGGTGGTTCTCACCGCCTTCATCGGCGTGCTCGCCATCCTGACCGGCTGGAACACCGCCACACGCCACATCACGCAATTCTTCGCGGCGTTCCTCATTCTCGAGGGCCTGCTGATCGGAGTGTTCTGCGCGATGGATGCGGCACTGTTCTACGTGTTTTTCGAGGCCATGCTGATCCCGATGTTCCTGATCATCGGAATCTGGGGCTCCGACAACCGGGTCTATGCGGCCGTCAAGTTCTTCCTGTACACCTTCCTGGGGTCGGTGCTGATGCTGGTGGCGTTTGTTTATCTGGCCCTCCAGTCCGAAAGCTTCCGGATCACGGACTGGTATGCGTTGCCGCTGTCGTCGCTGGAGCAGACCTGGCTGTTCCTCGCGCTGTTGCTCGGGTTTGCGGTGAAGGTGCCGATGTGGCCGGTGCACACCTGGCTGCCCGACGCCCATGTCGAAGCCCCGGCCGCGGGTTCGGTGGTGCTGGCCGCGGTGCTGTTGAAGATCGGCGGCTACGGCCTGCTGCGCTTCTGCCTTCCGGTCGCGCCGGATGCTTCGCTCGCGCTTGACGGGCTGGTGATCGGGCTGTCCCTGATCGCGGTGGTCTACATCGGGTTCACCGCGCTGGCGCAGACCGACATGAAGAAACTGATCGCATATTCCTCCATCGCGCACATGGGGTTCGTCACCCTCGGGCTATTCATCCTGTACCGGCTGGCGACGGAGACGGCCATGCTCAGCGTCAGCGGCGCGATCGTGCAGATGATTTCGCACGGGCTCGTGTCGGCCGCGCTGTTCGTCTGCGTGGGCGTGCTGTACGACCGCCGGCACAGTCGCAACATCCAGGACTACGGCGGCGTGCTCGAGACGATGCCGGTGTTCGGCGCGCTGTTCGTGTTCTTCGCGCTGGCGAATGCCGGCCTGCCGGGCACTTCCGGGTTCGTGGGCGAGGTGATGGTGATCCTGGCCACGTTCCAGGCCGGGTGGTGGCTGGCCGTGCTGGCGGCGATGGTGGTGGTGCTGGGGGCCGCCTATTCGCTGTGGATGGTGCGGCGGGTGGTGTTCGGCCCCGCCGAACACGCGGAGGTGAAAGCGTTCCAGGACCTGTCGGGGCGCGAGATGCTGATTTTGATGGCGCTGGCCGTCCCGGTGCTGGGCGTGGGGTTGTGGCCGGTGCCGCTGCTGGATTTGATTGAGCCGTCCGTGGTGCAGTTGATCGACCAGGCGCAGGCGTTCAAGGCGGGAGGCGCCCCGTGAGCGTGGCGCAGGAAATGATCCTGATGCTGCCGGAGATCGTGCTGGTCGTCGGCGCCTGCTTTATCCTGCTGTGTCCGCGGCCGCTGGCCTGGCCGCTCACGATGCTGACGCTGGCGGCGGCGGTGGGCGCGATGCTCGCGACCGCGCCGGACGCCCCGATCCTGCTGATGAGCGGCATGTTCGAACGTTCCGCCGAGGTGGATGTCCTGCGCATCCTGATCTGCGTGCTGACCGTGCTGGTCCTCCGGTACGCCCGGGGGTACCCGGTTTCTTCCGATCGCCTCCAGTCCAACGAGTTCTATACGCTCGCGACATTTGGATGCGTTGGGATGTTCCTGATCAGCGGCGCGGAACATCTGGTCGCGCTGTACATGGGACTGGAAATCCTTGCCCTGTCGCTGTACCCGATGATCGCCATGGTGCGCGACGACGGTCGTGCCGGCGAGGCGGCGCTCAAGTATTTCGTGCTCGGGGCGCTGGCTTCGGGTTTTCTCCTGTACGGGATGTCGCTGATGTATGCAGCGACCGGCACTCTGCACATCGGAGAGTTGGCAGAACGACTGGGACAGATGGAGACGAATCGGATCCTGTTGCTCGGCACGGTATTCATGCTGGCGGGCCTGGCGTTCAAGCTGGGCGCCACGCCGTTCCACATGTGGCTGCCGGACGTCTACGACGGTTCTTCCCTGCCTGCGGCGACGTACCTGTCGGCCGCCCCCAAGATCGCCGGGTTGCTGCTCCTGCTGCGCCTGTTCGGCGACGGCCTGATGGCCCTGGCCGCCGACTGGACGACCCTGATGATGGCGCTGGCGGTCCTGTCGCTTCTGCTCGGCAATCTTGTTGCGATCGCGCAGACCCGGATCCGGAGGATGCTGGCCTATTCGGCCATCGCCCACACCGGCTTCGTGTTCCTGGCGCTGTGCGCGGGGTCTCCGAAGGGGATGGGTTCGGCGGTTTTCTACACCCTCGTCTATGCATTGATGGCCGCGGGAAGCTTCGGCATGCTGCTGTTGCTCAACGCCCGGACCACGGCCGAGGACATCAAGGACTTCAAGGGCCTGAACCACAGCCATCCCTGGCTGGCGATCATGGTGCTGATCCTGATGTTTTCCATGGCGGGCGTGCCGCTGACCGCCGGGTTCTACGCCAAACTGTACGTGCTGCAGGCGGTGGTCGAGGCCGGGCTGTGGCCGCTTGCGGTCGCGGCGGTGCTGCTGACGGTGGTGGGCGCCTACTACTATCTCCGCATCGTCTGGTACATGTACTTCGAGGAGGCGGAGCGTCCCGCCGAGCCCGGGGAGGATTTGACTCATGTCTTCCTGGTCAGCGCGAATGCGCTGGTGCTGGTCGTTATTTTCGCGGTGCCGCAGCCCTGGCTGGAGATGAGCCAGAGGGCAGCGGGGGTTTTTGTCGGCGGGCAGTGAGGGATTTGCGGAGGCTTGGGCAGGTGGATACACTACGCAGCACGGCGATCACACTTGTGGATTGAGAAGCGCCATCCCAACCAATAGAAGTGCTCTAGGAAGGGGCTTACTCTATGGAAACAAGCCTTACACAAATTGAAGCGGATTCGCTAATAGAAATGGAAAAACACCGGGTCGACGAAACCCGATACGATTATCCGTCTCCTACGGGACGCATAATGGTTCCACTCGTTTCAGCGGATCGCCACGAGACGTTTTCTCTTGATTTGCGGCGAGCGCGCGTTGACCTCATCAAAGGCACATACCAGAATCGAGCTCGCCAGACCGTGATTCTGGCAAGACTTGATTTTGGTGGCGCACCGCACCGGAATCCAGATGGTGAAGAAATTGGACCGTTGCACCTTCATCTCTATCGTGAGGGATATGGTGATAAGTGGGCCTTCCCAGTTCCAGGCGAACATTTTTCCAATCTAGACGACCCTCTGAAAACTCTTGAAGACTTTATGCGATTTTGCAATATTACCGAACCGCCAATCTTTCAAAGAGGGTTGCTGGCATGATTGAAGATATGCAGTCACAGATCGACCAATACTTACAATGGTTGCGGGACCGGACGAGCCTTCGCCAAATTGACGATTTCGTAGAAATCACCACACCTTATTTGGATCGGCACAATGACTGCCTTCAAATTTTTGCTAAGCGCGAGGGCAACGGGTATGTGCTGACAGATGACGGACATATCGTGGAAGATTTAGAAATGTCTGGTTGCAGCATAGATAGTCCGAGGCGGCAGATTCTTTTCAAGACAACGCTCAAGGGATTTGGTGTAGAGGCTAAAGGAAAGGCACTTGAAATACGGGCGTCAGAAAACGATTTTGCTCTGAGGAAACATAACCTTGTGCAGGCAATGCTTGCTATTAACGATCTGTTTTATTTAGCTTCACCCACAGTCGCTAGCTTGTTTAATGAAGATGTGACGGTCTGGTTAGATAGTGCGAGGATTCGGTATACACCTAGTGTTAAGTTTACTGGCAAAAGCGGCTATGATCATCGTTTCGATTTTGTTATCCCAAAATCAGAAACCAAACCGGAACGAGTGCTGCGCGCGATCAATCGTCCTAACAGAGATGCGGCGCAGTCAGTGATATTTTCTTGGACAGACATAAAGGAAACACGCGCCTCGGATGCCCATGCCTACGCGATCCTAAATGACTCGGAACAAACAATTTCGGAGAATGTTCTGAGCGCCCTTCGTAATTATGATGTGTCTCCGGTTTTATGGTCCAGTCGTAAGCAAATGCAAGAAAAACTTGCCGCATAAGGATTTGAACTTTTATTGTTCTGTGTAAACAACATCCCTGATCTTGGCATAAAGTGATTTTCACCCCCAATTGTAGGGCTGCTTGTTAGGTTCGGAGAGGTCTCGCAGAGGCGCGGGAAAATAATGGAAGCGTGATATGCCGCGAAAGCAAAAGGAAAAACCAGTTGACAATGGTGCAACTATTGGCTATGAGGCTAAGTTGTGGCAGATGGCCAATGCTTTGCGGGGCAGTATGGATGCGGCTTTAAGTCAATAAAATCAACTTATTATGAATACTTCAGGGACGACTCGATACACGCTGTTTTACAAAAAATATATCGATCTCTATAATATAGTATGATAGACGTATCGAAGGAGTACCTTTCATGGCCACCGTCACCGTTTCGCCAAAATATCAGATTGTGATTCCTAAAAAAATCCGAGAGTCGAGCGGGATCGTGCCGGGACAGAAAATCCAGATGATCCGTTGCCGCGACCAGATACAATTGATTCCCATAGAGCCGCTGGAGAACCTGAGGGGATTTCTGAAAGGCATCGACACCCATGTAGAGCGGGATGAAGATCGCCTGTGAACGTAGTCGACTCGTCCGGTTGGTTGTCCTACTTTGCCGACGGCCCGAACGCGCAATCCTTTGCGGCTCCCATAGGCAGTCTGGGGGAACTGCTGGTTCCCAGCATCACCCTGACTGAGGTGTTCAAGAATATCCAGCGCCAAAGAGGAGAGGAGGCCGCCCTGCGAGCTATTGCGCATATGGAGCAGGGGAGGGTTGTCGTCCTGGACGAAAGGCTGGCAGTGGATGCCGCCGTTTTCGGAATCGAATACCAATTGCCTTTGGCGGACAGCATCATTTATGCGACCGCACGCAGGCATGAGGCCACGCTGTGGACGCAGGATGCCGACTTCAAGGATTTGACGAACGTCAAGTATTTTCCCCATCAATAGATCTTTTTTGTGAGGTGCAGTCTGGAAACTGACGTTGTGAGATGGCTTCTTTCCGGTTACAGGCCGGCGACAATGGAGAAAGTGCCGAAATACCCATAGGCATCCGAATATTCAATGCGTGCCGGGCTGTGAGGGTCACCACTTGCGAATCTTTCCCCCAGATTCGCATAATGCATTTTGGGTGTGCCCGAAAGATATTCGGCGCCCGCCCCGAGTTGCAGGGTTAATCCCTGGTAGCTAGGTCCGAAGTGTTTGTGGGAAGGCAGAGGTGCAGGCGTGGTGAAAAATCCGCCGGCCTCAGTCGAACGCGTCCCCCAAATCCTTGAGATCCCGATACGTCTGGAGATACCCGCCATCATCTGAATATCCATCATTTCTCGCCCGCCCGGTTGCTTCTTCGAGCCGGAGCAGGACATCGGCTTGTCTTGTTCCCGATTCTTCGTACTCCAGGTCCAGCTTCTCCAGTTCGTATTCGAATTCCCCGATTCTCGCCCAGGCGTCTTCCCGGTCGTCGGGACTGCTCTCGTCCGACTCGAACCTCGCGCGCTGCGCTTCCAGTTTTTCTTCCAGCTTGCGGATTTTCTTCCTGAGCTTCCGCCGATCTTGCTTGATGGCCCACACGGCCATCTCCATTTCGCGCACTTCTTTCCCTCTGCGAAACCCTGCCAGAAATGATTCTTTCAGCGGACCCGTGCAGACCCCGCGGTAACGGCTGTTATTTCGGCCGACTCTGTAGCCGTTGAACCGTGAGCAATATGTTTGCAGCCCGCTTTGTCGGCCTTCTGCGTAGGCGGTGCGGTCGGGTTTTATCCCATGTTCTGCGCAGGCTTCATGGTGTTCCGCAAGAAGGGCAAAAGGCTCGCCTTCGGACCCATCCTTGTGCCCGATAATCCACCAGTCTGCCGCCAAACATTCATCTTCCGACAGGGTGGCGCAACCTTGGAGCAATAAAGCCGCACTTGCGAGCAATATGACGGCTGCCAAGCCTTTCTTCGGCCAAGTCTGTTGAGGGGGCGAACAAGAAGCGGAAAGCATCAGGGTGTGCGCCCTCTCGTTCATGATGTGGGCGGATTATATTGCAGGTGCGAGCCGGTTTGTCGTGATGACTCGAACCTTTCCATCAACGAGGGTTGGCGAAGGTTGGCTTCGTTCGGGGGTGACGGACGCGGGTCCGGTCCTGGCATCCACCGCGTTAGTCCAACTCGTCCTTCAAGGACCGGATGATCCGCCGCGTTCCGCCGAGTAGCTCGCCGTCGTCGGCGTAGCCATCGTCCCGTGCCTGTTCGATCGCTTCGTCGAACCGCGCCACGGCATCGGCCTGCGTCTGGGCCGAGTCTTCGTATTCCTGCTTCAGCACTTCCAGTTCCTGGCCGAGCTCCACGACCTTCTCCGCCATGCTTTCTAGGTCCTGGGGGATGCTTTCGTCCGCCGCGAGTTTCTCCTGCAGCGTCTTCCGCTCATGTTCCAGCCGCCCGATCTTCTCCCCTAGACTTTCTCGTTTCTGCTTGATGTCCCAGGCTTTCGTCTCCAGCGCGTGCACCATCCGCCCCCTGCGAAGCCCGGGGTCGAACGCTTCCGCCAGCGGGCCGTCGCAGATTCCATGGTAGGGCCGGCCGCTTCGGCCGACCTTGTAGCCGGTGAACCGGGTGCAGTAGACCGCCAGGCCGCTGCGGTGGCCTTTGGCATAGGCATCGCGGTCGGGCGTCACCCCATGCTCTGCGCAGGATTCCCGGTGTTCCTCGATGTGGGCAAGAGACAGGCCTTTGGATCCGTCTTCCTGACCGATGAGCCACCAGTCCGCCGTCTCGCATTCATTCTCCGACAAGGTGGCGCAGCCTTGGAGCAACAAAGCCAGACTTGCGAGCGATATGGCCGCCGCCAAGCCTTTCTTGTGCGGGGTTTGCTGGGTGGGCGGACAAGCGATGGAAGACGTCAAAATATATCCCTGCATTGGTGCATGTGGGCGGAGTTTACCGCAAGTGTGGGCGGGATTGTTCATAATGTCGTGCCGAAAGCCGGTTTCCGAAAGATGAGGGGGTCGGCTAGCTCGCCTTGGCGAACGCCTCGCTGTTGTCCGCGAGGGGTTGATTCACCCAATAAAATGAGTAAAATTACTCAATGTAATGAGTAATTTGCCAGATTACGTACGCCCTCAGGCTGAAGATCTTATCCAGCGCTTGGTGGAGCCCCGTGGTTTTATCCAAGTCCTTTCGGGTGCGCGGCAGGTTGGAAAGACGACCCTCGTCAAACAGGTGGCTGACCGGTCGGGGTTGCCCATGCACTATGCTAGTGCTGATCAACCGGTTCTTCGCGACATCTCATGGATTGGGCAGCAGTGGGAGGCTGCTCGCCTGCTTGCCGATGAGGCAGACCGAAATGGCGCACTTCTTATTCTTGATGAGGTGCAAAAAGTCACGGGTTGGTCCGAGGCGGTGAAAGCATACTGGGACGCCGACACGCATGTGGGCAGATCCCTGAAGGTCGTTCTGCTTGGTTCAGCCCCGCTTCTCGTCCAGCGTGGCTTGGGCGAGAGCTTGGCTGGCCGCTTCGAAGTCTCACATCTTCCACACTGGAGTTTCGTGGAGATGCGTGAAGTGTTCGGGTGGTCTTTGGAACAATACGTTTTTTACGGAGCCTATCCCGGTGCGGCACGCCTGATAAAACAGCCGACCCGATGGGCTCGCTACGTTCGCGATTCGCTGATTGAGCCGACTATTTCACGCGATGTGCTGTTGCTGTCGCGGGTGAACAAGCCGGCATTACTCCGCAGGGTGCTTGAATTGGGTTGCGCCTACTCCGGGCAAATCCTTTCCTACAACAAGATGCTGGGCCAGTTGCAGGATGCCGGCAATACGACCACGCTGGCCTATTACCTTGATCTGTTGGCGGGCGCTGGCCTGGTGTCGGGATTGGCGAAGTACGCGGGAACCCGGATAAGGCAAAGAGCGTCAAGCCCGAAACTCCAGGTTTTCAACACTGCGCTGATTACGGCGCAAAAGAACATCTCCTTTTCCAAGGCCCGCGGGGATTCGGAATTCTGGGGGCACTTGGTCGAGTCGGCGGTCGGCACCCACCTGATTAATGCGGCCCTCTCCGGCGATTGTGTCATTCATTATTGGCGCGAACAGGGCCGGGAAGTCGATTTCATCATCCAGTCGGGAGACCACTTGATTGCCATTGAGGTGAAAAGTGGGCGCCCATCTGGCGCTCGGGCAGGCATGACAGCTTTCTCCAGACTTTTCAAGCCAACCCGCAAACTGCTGATCGGAGAAGGGGGCATCGATCTGGAAACGTTTTTGCTGAGACCCGTGGCCGATTGGCTCAGGCCGCGATGACGGCAGAGATCATGAGCCTCGCTTCATGCGGGGCCTGCCAACCTTAAATCGGCCTGGGAGAATTGAAACCGTTCATTCTCGCGTAATATGATATGCAAAGGATGGTGGATGCATGCCGTCGGCTACAACGCATCCGCCATCGATCCTTACGCGAAAGGAGAATCCGACCATGGCGCGGAAGCAGCCGGAAAAGAAGCGACAGGGTTCGGCGAAGAGCCGGGAGAATAATGGCGCGGTGATCGGCCATGAGGCCGAGCTGTGGGACATGGCCAATGCCTTGCGGGGCAGCATGGATGCGTCCGAGTACAAGCACGTGGTGCTCGGTCTGATCTTCCTCAAGTACGTGTCCGACGCATTCGAGGAGAAGCGCGCATTCCTGAAAGACAAGGAATCGGAAGGCCATGACCCGGAAGACCGCGACGAATATGTGGCGGAAAATATTTTTTGGGTGCCGCGGGAGTCGCGCTGGCCATACCTTCAGGAGCGGGCGCGGCAACCCGAGATCGGCAAGCATGTCGATGATGCGATGGATGCCATCGAGCGGGAGAATACGTCGCTCAAGAACGTGCTCCCCAAGGACTATGCGCGCGAATCTCTCGACAAGCAAAGGCTGGGTCAGGTCATCGACCTGATCGGCAACATCAAGGTGGGTGACGAAAACGCCCGGTCCCGTGACGTGCTGGGGCGGATTTACGAATATTTTCTGTCCCAGTTCGCAAGCGCCGAAGGCAAGAGAGGTGGTGAGTTCTATACTCCGCGCTGCATCGTGAAGTTGCTGGTGGAGATGTTGGAGCCCTACCGGGGCCGCGTCTATGATCCCTGCTGCGGCTCGTCGGGCATGTTCGTGCAGTCGGTCGAGTTCATACGCGCCCATGCGACCGGAAACGGCAATGGAGGGAAAACGCCTCGCGGCGCCAAGGCGGACATTGCGGTCTATGGGCAGGAGTTGAACTACACGACCTGGCGTCTCGCGAAGATGAATCTGGCGATCCGCGGCATTGAAGGCCAGATCTCCCAGGGAGACTGCTTCCACGACGATCAGCACCCTGGTCTCAAGGCCGACTTCATTCTGGCCAATCCGCCGTTCAACATCTCCGACTGGGGAGGCGAGCGCCTGACGGACGACAAGCGATGGAAATACGGCATCCCCCCTAAAGGGAACGCCAATTTTGCCTGGGTGCAGCACATCGTCCATCATCTGAGCCCGACCGGCATGTCGGGCTTCGTGTTGGCCAACGGATCGATGTCGTCAGGTCAATCAGCGGAGAGCGCCATTCGCAGGGGTTTGATAGAAGCGGATCTGGTGGATTGCATGATCGCGCTGCCGGGCCAACTCTTCTACTCGACCCAGATCCCGGCGTGCCTGTGGTTTCTGGCCCGTGATCGCAGCAATGGCAGGTTCCGCGACCGGCGGGGCGAGATCCTTTTCATCGACGCACGGAAACTGGGTTACATGGTGGATCGCACCCATCGGGATTTCGCCGAGGAAGACATTGCGCGCATTGCAGGCACCTACCATGCTTGGCGCGGCAAGGAGAAGGAGAACGGTTACGTCGATATCCCCGGTTTTTGCAAGAGTGCATCGCTGGACGAAGTGGGCAAGCACGATGGAATACTTACCCCTGGCCGTTATGTTGGATGGGAAGAGCCGGAGGAAGACGACGAGCCGTTCGAGCAGAAAATGGACCGGCTAGTCGCACAGTTGCAGGAACAGCAAGCAGAGTCTGCAAAACTGGATGCCCGCATCGCAGACAACATGAAGGCGCTGGGGTATGGTGGCAAATGACTGTCGAGGAACTCATTCGCCTTCTTGAAGGCTATCCGCCGGAACTACGGGTGGTTGTGCAGGGCTACGAGAACGGTTTCGATGATGTGTCGTCGGAGCGCGCAAAGGTGGTTCGGGTACAGTTGGATCGTGCAGCCTATAGTTGGGAAGGGCGGCATCAAGAGTTTTCTCCGCAGAATAAAGATGCGTCGATTGCCGATGATGCGGTGAGCGCTCTCGCGCTCCTTCGGGCATCCAACTGATAGGACAGGATTCCCCCAAATTGTCAAGAGGACGCGATTATGATTGATTTCTCAAAATTCCGGTCATCCTTGAAGCGCCTGGAGGAACAGCATGAAAACCACTTGGGGTTGGACCCGGAGTTGCCAGCCTTGGTGCGCGATGCCGTGGCCGAATCGGTCATTCAGCGGTTTGAGGTTTGCTATGACTGCCTGTGGAAAGTGCTGAAACGGTACTTGGTTGAAGAGATGGGCATGGCGGATCTACCCAACAGTCCGAAGCCTCTTTTCAGATCAGCTTGCGAGAACGGCTTGTTCGCTGCTCCGATAGAGCAATGGTTTCGCTATGTCAAAGCCCGCGTCGACACCTCGCACGACTACGATGGCAAGAAGGCAAAAGCCTGCTTGGAATTGATACCCGATTTTATCGACGATGCCATCGGACTCTATCAGGCCATGAGCGGGGAGACATGGGAATAGAGCAGGCCATCGACATTACATCTAGCCAGCGCAAGACTGTTCTGGCTTTAATTCAACAGTATCTGCCGGGGGTGGCCGTCTGGGCCTATGGTTCCCGCGTGAAATGGACTTCCCGTCCGCAATCCGACCTTGATTTGGTGGCGTTTGCGTCTCCAGAACAGAAAGACCGGGTTGGCGACCTCCGGGAAGCGTTCGAGGAAAGCGACTTGCCGTTCAGGGTGGATTTGTTCGTCTGGGACGAGGTCCCGGAATCGTTTAGAGAGCAGATTGAGGGAGAACGCATAAATTTAGTAGATTCTTCCGAAAAAGAAAACGATTGGGATGAATACACAATCGAGCAAATTGCCGATATCGTAGGGGGAGGCACTCCTTCGACGAAAGATCCAGATAACTTTGGGGGGAACATTCCGTGGTTGACGCCGAAAGACCTGTCTGAACCACATGCCCGATATATCACTTGCGGAGAGAGAAGCCTGTCACAAAAAGGGCTAGAAAATTCTTCAGCAAAACTTTTGCCGAGCGGATCTGTACTGCTTTCTACCCGAGCGCCAGTTGGTTATGTGGCTATCGCAAAGAATCCAATTTCTACTAACCAAGGCTTTCGTTCACTTGTGCCGCATGAAGGATTTCCGTCTGAATACCTGTATTATTGGCTTATTCAAAACACTGAGAAATTAAAACAATACACAACAGGGACGACATTCGGTGAACTTTCAGGGTCAGCATTAGGGAGTATTCGTATACGCCTGCCTTCCCTAATTGAACAACGTGCCATTGCAGATGTACTGGGTACGCTGGACGATAAGATTGAATTAAACTGCCGCATGAACGAAACCTTGGAAGAAATGGCTCGGGCGTTGTTCAAATCCTGGTTCGTTGATTTTGATCCGGTTCGCGCAAAAATGGAAAACCGCGATACAGGATTGCCAAAGCACATTGCCAATCTTTTCCCTGACCGGTTAGCGGAATCTGAGCTAGGGGATGTCCCGGAGGGGTGGGGCATTCGAAATCTTGCCGATACCTTTGATCTTGAGATGGGGCAATCCCCTTCTGGGAACACCTACAACGAACACGCTGATGGCTTGCCTTTCTTTCAGGGAAGTTCTGATTTTGAGTTCAGGTTTCCCCAGAAAAGGAAATTTTGTACTGCCCCCAAGCGAACCGCTCAGCCGGGAGACACGCTCGTCAGTGTTAGAGCCCCGGTAGGAGATATAAACATGGCTTGGGAAAAATGTTGTATTGGCCGTGGAGTAGCAGCTTTACGACATAGATCTGGCTCAGTTTCGTTCACATATTATTCGGCGTGGGCTATCCAGAAGCAGTTTCGCCAATACGAACACACGGGAACAGTGTTTGGATCAATAAACAAGCAACAATTTGAAGCGCTTCGAGTTCTGGAACCTACGGCAGAAGTTATTAACGCGTTCGACAGTCAAGTCAATACATTGGATAAACGTATCAGGAATGGCACATCAGAAACCCACCTCTTATCCTTTTTGAGAGATACGCTATTGCCTGGACTTGTTTCTGGGAAAATTCAGACGAAAGGTATTGGGCGCCCCGGCACAACAATTTGACGAGTTGAAAAATGGGTAAGGCAATACGCATACAGCCTCGAGAAATTGATGTGCCGCAAGACGATCCATTCCAAAACGATCTTCTTGGGCGAAAAGAATCGGCAGAGGTGCTCACTCGCCTGATTGATGTATTTGAGGGCCCCTGCGTTTTGGCTGTCGATGCCGCATGGGGAAACGGAAAAACCACATTCCTTAATATGTGGGCACAGCATTTGCTCAATCGGAAATTTCCTTTGGTCAAGTTCAATGCATGGGAAACGGATTTTTCCAATGAGCCATTAGTAACCCTTTCCGCAGAACTGATGAAAGGGCTGCAGGAATATACAACTAGCCCACCGGGGGAAAAGACCGACCTGACCCAAAAGATCAACGAAACTAAAAAGGTGGCAACGGAAATCGTTCGATGGGTCACCCCTGGTTTAATTCGGGCCGCCATGGGTCTTTTGGATGTCGCGCCGTTGCTAAAGGAGGAGGTGGCTCAAATTCTTACTTCCTATGCTGAAGACAGGCTGTCGGTTTATGAAAAAGCTCAGGAGTCGGTCAAGGAGTTTAGAGTCGTCTTGGAGGATATGGCGAAAGTATTGTCGGAAGAACGCGAACACCCCCTCGTAATAATGATAGACGAGTTGGACAGATGCCGCCCCTCTTATGCAGTTGAACTCTTGGAAGTTGCCAAGCACTTGTTTTCAGTAGATCACGTGGTGTTTGTTCTAGCAATCAATCGTGACCAATTGGGACATTCAATCAAGGGGTTGTACGGCAGTGGATTTGATGCGGAAGACTACTTGCGCCGTTTTTTCGACATTGACTTTCAGCTTCCTGAGCCAGAACGTGACACATTTATCGATGTGTCGCTTAGAGCAGCATGTGTTCCTGACTATTTTCAGCGAACCCAAAGGAGTGAGATGTGGAACTATGAAGATGCCCTTACTTTTTTTCAGGTTTTCTTTAAATCCTCCGACCTTAGTCTTCGACGCATCGCACAGGCCATTCACCGTCTTGGATTGGTGCTTGCCTCGCTACGGGGCAAACATCGATTAGCTGCTATGGCGGCGGTCGTGGCTTTAATCCTTAGGACAATCAATGCCGATCTGTACCATAGGTTTATCCGGGGAGAGGCTTCGGACGAGCAAGTCGTTGATGCGGTGTTTTCTCGTTCAGGGGCAAACGATATTAGGGAAGAGAAAAAAAGCAACTTGTTTGAAGCAGTGGTCGTTCTTGCTTGTTACGAAGTTTCAGGCTCTCGTGATGATGAAATCGAAACGCCGCTTATGAAGAAGTACAGAATATGGGCTCAATCCGCGGAAAAGGGCGCAACACCAGATTTCCCTGATGCGCCCCGGGCAGAAGATGTGATCTATTATGTTGACGGTTTGCTGGAAAGAACCACAACCCCATATAGGACTGGAATCGGGTTTGTGCATTCGGTGCAGTGTTTAGAATTACTCTACAGTGGTCTCGAAGATGATTCACTAGAAGACAAAACCTAATTTTTTGCCACTATGCCTCAACTGACCCACCTCACCATCCGCGGCTTCAAGTCCATCCGTGCCCTCGAAGAATTCGAGTTGAGGCCCCTGAATGTCCTGATCGGTCCCGCCGGGGCGGGCAAGAGCAATTTCATCGACCTGTTCCGGATGTTGAGGTGCGTGGCCGAGAAGCGCCTTCAGATGTTTGTCGCTCTGGGCAACAGGCCCAAAACCATTCTGCACGATGGAGTGAACGCCACCCGGGAGATCGAGGTACAGATCACATTCGGCAAGAACGCCTATCGGTTTGTTCTCGTGCCGGATGGTGAACGCCTTGTTTTCAAGGAAGAGGAAGCAAGAACTCTGGACGAAAGGGACTCCGTCGCCCATTCGCTTGGCGGAGGCCATGACGAATCGAGGCTTGAAGAGATTGGTGCACGGGAAGAGGATGGCTTTTCCGGCTACTTACGGGAGGCTGTCGCGGGCTGGCGCTCGTATCACCTGAGCGATACCAGCAGGGAATCGGGAATGCGGAGCGCGGGAGAGACTCGCGACAACCTCGAATTGCATTCGGATGCAAGCAATCTGGTTCCATTTCTGCGGCATCTGAACGAAAGATATCCGAACCATTACCGGCAGATCATCACCATGACGCGGCATGTAGCCCCTTTTCTGGAAGACTTCATCTATCGCGAAGGCAAGGAAGAATACGTGGAACTGGAATGGCTTCATGCAGGGAATTCCAAAATGACGCTTGGACCGCGGCAACTCTCGGACGGGACATTGCGTTTCATTGGACTGGCGACCGTGTTGCTCCAGCCGGATCATTTCGCGCCCGGACTGATGCTCATCGACGAGCCGGAGTTGAGCCTCCATCCGCGTGCAATCGCCTTGGTGGCCGACATGCTCAAAAGCACGAGTGAAACTCGGCAAATCATCGTCACAACACAGTCCGCGGATCTTGTCAGCGAGATGGACCCTGAAGACATCGTCGTGGTCAACCGCGAGAATGGAGAGTCCTTGTTCGACCGGCTGAATAGGGAAGATTTGCAGGTCTGGCTGGAAGAGGATGAATACACCTTGGGTGATTTGTGGAAAATGAATACTTTCGGCGGTTGCCTGAGCCGATGATCGAGGTGATCGCTGTTTGCGAAGGCCGGACCGAAGAAGCGTTCCTGAACGAAATTCTCTACCACCCCATGCTGGACCGGTCCGTGCTTGTCAAACCGAGACTGATCGCGACTTCTTCGGGACATGCGGGTGGTGCCTTGACCCGTCAGCGGGTGCTGCGGTCGCTTCGGTCGCTTTTGCGCGGCCGTAAGGACACCTACGTCACCACTTTGTTCGACCTGTACGGATTGCCGTCGGATTTCCCAGGCCGGGCCGAATCTGCTTTGCGACGCGACCCGCTTGACCGTGCTGCCGCCATCGAGGCCGAGTTCCGCAGGGTGGTCGTCCAGGCGGCGGAGTGTCGGGCGGACCGCTTTTTCCCACACATACAGCCGTATGAATTTGAAGCGCTGCTGTTTTCCGATGCCACGAAGATCGCCGAGACGGAGGACATGTGGTCCGGGCATTCGGAAGAGATGCAACGAGCCCGGCGTGGCGCCCAAAGTCCCGAACATATCGATGACGGTCCGGCGACCCACCCTTCGGCTCGGCTTAAATCTCTATCGCATCCGCCCTATAACAAGGTGGTTCACGGCATTGCCATCGCCCGCCGGGTCGGACTGGATCGCATTCGTGCAGAATGCCATCACTTCAACGAATGGCTGACGCGTTTGGAGAATCTGTCTCCGATCGGGAAGAAAGGATAGGCGGATGCCCTTGATTACCGAATCGATCGTGGAAGAGACGGTCATCGACTGGCTCCGGCGCATGGAATACAGCGTTGACGGAAGGGAGAAAATGTTAGCTCGTTCCCTCTCGCCGCATCCTGATTATTCGGAGGTTACCGAGACTTCCGTACTGCATACCGCGATCCGGAAGCTCAATCCCGAACTCCCGGAAGCTGCTGCGGAAGAGGCTTGCCGCAAATTGATCCGACTGGAAGGGGCGACCCTGGAAGCGCGAAATCGGAACTTCCACCGCATGCTGGTGGACGGGGTGACGGTGGAGTACCGGGCCGAGGACAATTCGGTTCGCGGCGCACAGGCGCGGGTGATCGACTTCGACGATCCCGACGCCAACTTCTGGTCTGCGGTGAATCAATTTACGGTCATTGAGGACAAACACGAGCGGCGCCCCGACCTCGTGGTGTTTGTCAACGGTCTTCCGTTGGCGATCATCGAACTCAAGAGTCCCTCAGACAAAGGGGCCACTCTGCACAGTGCCTGGAAACAGCTCCAGACCTACAAGGCCGAACTGCCAACGCTGTTTTCCATGAACGAGCTGCTGGTTGTCTCCGACGGAATCGAGGCGAAGATCGGAACGCTGACCGCCGGGTGGGAGTGGTTCCGGCCTTGGCGCATGGACTACGGTGGAGAGCTCGCAATAGAGCCTCGTCTGTCGCTTCGTACGCTGATCTACGAAGTCTTCAAGAAAGAAAACTTCCTCTCGCTCCTGCGGGACTTCATCATGTTCGAAGATGACGGCGGAGGCGCCTTGGCCAAGAAGGTAGCGGGCTACCATCAGTTCTACGCAGTCGGAAAAGCCGTATTCGAAACCCTGCGCGCCGCCGAATTGCAACAGCAGTACCGAACCGCCGCACATGAACACGACTATGCCGGGAGAACGACCAAGGCGGGAGACCGTCGAATCGGAGTGGTCTGGCACACCCAGGGGGCGGGGAAGAGCCTGACCATGGCTTTCTATGCCGGGCGCATCGTCCGGGAGCCCGCCATGACGAATCCGACCCTCGTCGTGCTGACCGACCGCAACGACCTCGACAATCAGCTGTTCGGAACCTTCACCCGCTGCCAGGATCTGCTGCGTCAAGCACCGGCCCAGGCCGAGAGCCGGGCTGATTTGCGCGCCAAACTGTCCGTCGAGTCCGGCGGCGTGATCTTCACCACCATCCAGAAGTTCTTTCCAGAGGAAAAAGGCGACCGGCACCCGATTCTCTCGGAGAGAAGCAACATCGTGGTCATTGCCGACGAGGCGCATCGCAGCCAATACGACTTCATCGATGGCTTCGCACGGCACCTGCGCGACGCCCTGCCGCATGCCTCCTTCGTGGGCTTTACCGGTACGCCGATAGAAATCGCGGATGCCAGCACACGCGCGGTATTTGGGGACTACATCAGCGTCTACGATATCCAGCAGGCGGTGAACGACAAAATGACCGTGCCGATCTATTATGAAAGTCGGTTGGCCAAGCTGGAACTTGACGAGAAGGAGCGTCCGAAGATCGACCCGGACTTCGAGGAAGTGACCGAAGGCGAAGAAACCGAGCATAAGGAACGGCTAAAGACCAAGTGGGCACAACTGGAGGCCGTGGTAGGCGCCGAAAAGCGGATTAGGCACATGGCGCGCGACATCGTTGAGCATTTTGAGCATCGTCTCGAAGCCATGGAAGGCAAGGCGATGGTCGTCTGCATGAGTCGGCGTATCTGCGTCGATCTCTATCAGGAATTGTCGAAGCTTCGTCCGGATTGGTGTGCGAAAGATGATGGCAAAGGCAAGATCAAGGTGGTCATGACCGGTTCCGCTTCCGATGGGCCAGAATGGCAGGAGCATATTCGAGCCAAGCCTCACCGTGAGAAGCTGGCGATCCGCTTCCGGGATCCCGATGATCCGTTTCAGATCGTCTTGGTGCGTGACATGTGGCTGACGGGTTTCGATGCGCCGAGCCTGCATACGATGTACATCGACAAGCCGATGCGCGGTCACGGTCTGATGCAGGCGATCGCCCGGGTCAACCGGGTCTTCAGAGACAAGCCGGGTGGCTTGGTCGTCGATTACCTGGGTTTGGCTCACGAACTCAAGCATGCGACGAAAACCTATACCGAGGGCAAGGATGAGGGACAGCCTGCTCTCGATCAGGAAGATGCAGTCGCCGTGATGCTGGAGAAATATGAGATCTGTCGAGACCTGTTTCATGGCTTCGATTATTCGGTCTGGACCTCGTCAAAAGAGCGGGAGCGGCTGGAATTGCTGCCCGCTGCGCTGGATCATGTCCTGAAGCAGGAGGACGGCAAGACCCGTTTCGTGTCTGCGTCGAGCGATCTCTCGCGAGCCTTCGCGCTTGCAGTGCCGAATGAAAAGGCGCTCGCCATTCGCGATGATCTGGAATTTTTCCAGACGGTTCGCATCGCTTTGGTCAAACACGGGTCTTCTGACGCGGAACCCGACGAAATTCTGGATTATGCCGTGCGGCAGATCGTCTCGGGGGCAGTGCTTTCCGAGGGAATCATCGACATCTTCGATGCCACCGGCCTGAAGAAACCCGACATCTCCATTCTGTCGGATGCCTTTCTCGACGAAGTGCGCGACCTCCCGCAACGCAATCTGGCGGTCGAATTGCTGCGGCGGTTGCTGAAAGGCGAAATCTCCAGGCAACGGAGAAAGAATATCGTGCAGGCGCGCTCTTTCGCCCGGATGCTTGAGCAGACCATTCGCAAGTACCACAATCGGTCGGTTGAAGTCGCGGAAGTAATCGGGGAATTGATTCAGGTGGGAAGCGACATACGCGCGGCGAACGCCCGTGGTGAAGAATTGGGGCTGACGGAGGATGAACTAGCCTTCTACGATGCGCTTGGCGCCAATGACAGTGCGGTTCAGGTGCTGGGGGATGAAACGTTGCGCGCCATTGCTTGCGAGTTGGTTGAGGCTGTGCGGAACAACGTCACTGTTGATTGGGCCGTGCGCGAGAGCGTGCGGGCACAGTTGCGCTTGCTGGTCAAACGGATACTGAGAAAACACGGCTATCCGCCAGACAAGCAGGAGAAAGCGACGCGGACAGTATTGGAGCAGGCGGAAGTTCTGTCTGCAGAATGGTTGCATGATTCCCGTTTCAGGCAAACTGCCACTGAAAGCATTTGAGTTTTTCTGTTTGCGATAGAAATGGCATTACACTGCACGTTCAGTGCCAATCTCCCACGCCCTATGTGTTCGCAAACAGAAAAATTCAACCGGCCCTGCCTCAAGCGGGCATTCGTGGGCAAGGGCGTAGTCCTTGAGATTTGCATTGCGGAAGGATCTTTCCGTGTGCCGCATGATGACCTCCTCGGTTGGGTTGGCACGAATAAGAACGCTCTCGAAACGGACAGTTGGCAAAAAGGGATCTATTCCTGGCCCAAAGCGCCAGCAGACATGCTGTGCTTTCTTGAATCGTATCGCGTAGCCGCAGGCACCGTGCGTCGTTCTGCCAGAGGGCAAGCCGCTTCAGTGGCAAAACCGGACCCGCCGGATATCAGCGAAGACATCGCCGAACTGGTGAAAATCGCGGTTCGTCATTGTCGGCTGCCGCATCCAGATGTGGTCAAGCGTATGGATGGAGCGGTATTTCCGGCTGTCAGAGGACGAAAAGAGCAACGTGGCGAGACTGGAATAGTTGATGGGCGCAGAATCCTGTACGACGACAACACCGCGCCCAGATGGGCACTCCTTTGGGCACACGGTTTCAGTACAACAGCGCACCCCAAAGGCTGGGTGTTCGCGCATGTGTGGGATGACGTGAAAGCTCCAGATGCGTACACGCATTTGGCGAACCTTGCCATGATGCCGGAATCCTTTGGCGGTTTATCCGACAAGCAGGGGCCGCTGGTGCCATATCTTCGGCACCATGCCGAAGCAGCTTATGGCTGGTGGCCAGATAGCAGAGATCCAGTTGCAAAACCGCCTGGATACGATGATCTGGTGTGGAACTGCTTTGACCCTATTCCGGATCCTATGGGCGTCATCCGCGAACGGATATCCAAATCGAACGCGCAACGCGCGATAGTGTTACGTGAACTGCTCGGGTGGGACTGAGTCACGGCGTGGCAGGGGTGTTTGTGGGCGAAGTCGAGAATTCGATCAAACCCCGGGAACCAAATCATCCGTATTGCTCTTCACCTTGCCCAGCTGCAGGAGACAGGGCAATAGAATCAGCGTAAAGGCGGTGCTGACGGCCATCCCGCCGATGATGACGCTCGCGAAACCCTTGTAGATCTCGGAGCCGGGCCCCGGCAGGAGCAGCAGGGGCATCATTCCGAAAACACCGGTCAGGGTGCTCATCAGGATGGGGCGCAAGCGCACATGCACGGATTCCCACACCGCGTCGTGCCTCGATTTTCCTCCACGTTCTGCGGCACGCGCCTGATGCACCAGAAGAATCGCATTGTTCACGACCAGGCCCAGCACAACGATAAACCCGAGCATGGTCAAAAGATCCGCAGGGAGCGCCAGGAAGCGCAGCATGAGCACGCCGCCCACCGTGGCGAGCGGCAGCACCAGGATGACCCAGATGCCGTCGATGAACGACCGGAACAAGCCGCTCACCAGCAGATAAAGAATGATGATCGCGAGAATGAAGCTGCTGGAGAAACTTTGGATCGCGGTCTTCAGGTTGTCCGCGGAGCCGCTGAGCCGGATCTCCCCGTCCTCGGGCAATTCCTTTTCCATCACCGGAACAACTTCCTGGTTTATTTTCTCGATCACTTCCTCCAGCGGCATTCCGTCGGGTGGGCGCAGTTCCAGCGTTACCGTGCGCCGCCGATCCAGGCGGCGGATCTGGTTCGGACCGGCCGTGCGCTGGATGTCGACCAGTTCGCTGACCGGCAGCACGCCGCCATTCGATGTGTACAGGGGGATCGACGCCAACTCCTCCGGGGTTGTCCAGGGCTCCACTCGGGCAATCACGTCAAGTTTTTTCTCGCCATCGAACCGCTCGCCCACGAAGATGCCCTGACCCAAAAACCGCGCGATCCGCGCCATCATGCTCCGGCTCCACCCGATCTCGGCCAGGCGTTCATCATTGGGTTCCATCCGCAACTCGGGCTCGGCCAGTTCCAGGCCGGGGCGCGGACGGGCCCGGGCTCCGTTGAAGACTTCCGGGATCTTGGCAAACCCGACCCTCGCGGCCTTCAGCAAGTCGTCGATGTTGCTCCCTTGGACGTTGATGTCGATTTCCGCGCGCCCGCCGACGCCGCTGAACAGGGAGGCCTTCTGTGCGATGGCGAAACTGTCCGGGAATCCGGACACGACTTCGTTCACCACGCCCACCAGCTGGTTGATTTCTTCCTTGTCGGGATTCTCGGCCCGCGCGCCAAGGAAAATGGAGCCTTCCGCGGCGACGAAGAAGAAGCGTTTGACCTTCGGGGTTTTTTCTCCTTCCAGATAGGGCTGCAGGCGCTCAACGATCACCTCGCCCATTTCCTTCTCGATGTGATCGATATTGACGCCCGGGGGTGGGATCACGATGCCGATCACCAGGTTGCGATTGCCCGTGGGCATGTAGTCGGTCTTGGGGAACATCAGGTAGGTGGCGGCCACCGCCGTACCGATCAAGCCGATGATCCAGAATGCGCGCAGGGTGGCCGTGCCGGTCAGGCTCATGATGATCGAGGTTGCGCGGTTCCACCAGGCGTCGTGCAGGCTCGTCAGCTCTTCCTTGGCCAGGAACTTGTGCTTTGCGACGGGGATGACGACGCTTGCGACCAGCAGCGAGGTTGCGATGGCGACCGAGATCACGATGGCAAGGTCCGCGAACAGCTGGCCGCTCTGATCCTTCATGAAGATGATGGGCAGGAAGATCGCGACCGTCGTCACGGTGGACGCGAACAAGGCGGGCCAGACCTGGCGCACCCCCTCAAGCGCGGCTTCCCGGGAGGCCATGCCCCGCTCACGCATGCGCACGATGTTCTCCAGCACGATAATGGCGGCATCCATGACCATTCCCACGGCAAAAGCCATGCCCGCCAGGGAAATGATGTTGATGGTGCGGCCCGTCATGTTCATCACGACGAGCGTCACGAACAGGCACAAAGGAATGGTCAGGGCGACGGTCAGCGTGGCCCGCAATTTCCGCAGGAACCACCACAGCACCGCTATCGCCAGCAGGATGCCCAGGCTCAGGCTGTTGCGCAACAGCCGGATGGCGCTGTCGATGTAAACCGTCTCGTCGTAGACCTGTTCAAGGACGAGATTGGCGCGCTTGATGGGGCCGCGCTGCATTTCCTCGACCGCAGCACGGATATCGGCCATGGTTTCGAGCACGTTGACGCCCGTCTGGCGGTAGGCGTTGACCGCGATGGAGTGCCCCTCCTGGGTAACCACGAAATTGCTGCGGTCGGCAGGCAGGCGTTCAATGCGGGCGATGTCCCCTAAAGTGACCGGCTCGCCTTCGCGCCACGCCAGAATCAGTTCCTTGAGTTGCCGGGCATCCAACGCGCCGGCATAGCGCAGCGTGTAGCGGCGCTTCCCGACGTCCGCCGTGCCGCCGGAGATGTCTTCGTTGCCGGTGGCCAGCCCGATCGCCTGGGTCAGGTCCACCCCCAGTCCGGCCGCCTTGTACGGGTCCACCGTAATGCGGACTTCGTTCTCGTTGCCGCCGTACACCTGGGAGAGGGCGACTCCGGGAACCCGCTCCAGGCGCGCTTGGACGGATTCCTCGATAAAGTCCTGGTAGGCGCTGATCGGCCTGGGGTTGCCTTCGGCCGGCCGGATGACGAACCAGGCGATGGGGCGGCCGCGGCCGCCCGACGTGCTGAGGATGGGCTCGTCCGCATCTTCGGGGTAGCTGGGAACGCGGTTCAGGCGGTTGATGACTTCGATCAGGGCGCGGTCCAGTTCCTGGTCCACCTGGAAGGTGATCGTGATCTTTCCGGTGCCCATGTTGGCTTCGGAGAGAAGTTCTTTCGCGCCGGGCAGGCCGCGGAGCTGCTTCTCCTGGGGTTCGATGATCTCAGTTTCGACCTCCTCCGGGGCGGCTGCCCGCCAGGTGGTCGTGATGACGATTTCGGGTTGCTCCACCTCGGGGACAAGCTGGATCGGCAGGTGGGTCAGAGTCACCGACCCGAACAGGATGGCGAGCAGGCACCCGGCCATCGTTGCCACGGGGTTCCCTAGGGCAAGCCGGATCAGACCCATGAGTCGCTGTCTACAGGGGTTTCACTTGGACCGGCATGCCGGGGCGCAGGTTTTCGCCGCCGCGGATGACTACCCGGTCATGTTCCCGGATCCCGCCAATCACCTCGATGTGGCCGCCTTCGGCGATCCCGGTCTGCACTTCAACCCTTTCAGCGATGGACGCCTCGTTGACCCGGTACACGTAAATTCCTTCCCGGCGCAGGATCAGGGCGTCTCGGGAGACCAAAACCGCCTCGCGCGGGAGCGCGGTCGGGACGGCCACACGCAGCAGGTTGCCGGCGCTCAGGGAGGGATCCGAGACGGAAATTCGCAGCTCATAAAGCCGGGACACGTCCCCGCCGATCGGCACGATCGTGCGCACCGTGCCGGTTCCCGAGGTCTTCCCGTCGGTGTAGGCCAGCGGGATGCCGACCGCCACGAGCTTCAGGGAGCCGGCCGGGATATGGGTTTCGATCTCCAGGTTGTCGATGCTGACCAGGCGCACGATGGTGTCTCCGTGATCCGCCCATTCCCCGGTTTGCAGCCATCTTTCCGACACGACACCGTCGAAGGGCGCGAGGACACTGGCGCGCTTGAGACGTTCCTCGGCCTGCGACAGGCGAGCCTGGGCGGACAGGATGTTGTTGTGCGCGACAGACCGGTCCGTTCTTTCCCGGTCGACCTGGCTGCGCGCAATGTTGTTTTCCTCCAGCAGCCTCTCCAGACGTTCCACCTGCCGGGTGTGGAAATCAAACTTGGCCTGCTCCCTTTGGATGATCGACTGCTCTTCGATCACCTGCTGCCGGAAGAAAGTATCGTCCAGCTTCGCCACGCTTCCCCCTTTCCGGATGCGGTCGCCGACTTCCGCGACCCACGTCAGACGCCCGGCGATTTCTCCGGACAACTTCGCATCGTCCCGGCTGATGACGGTGGCGCTGTACAGTGCCGTGGGAGAGATGGACCGCTTCACCGCCTGTTCGACCACGACGAGCGCAGCGGGGTAGCCTTTCTGATCCTGTGCCTGTGCCGCGGAGGCCGGGAGGGCCAGGGCGATGGCGATGGCGACAAAAGTAGGCTTCATGCGGAAGCCCGGTTCATGCGGTTCTCGATCAGGTCGTCGACCACGGCCGGGTCGGCCAGCGTCGAGGTGTCGCCCAGTTCCGCGTAGTCGTCGGCCGCGATCTTGCGAAGGATCCGGCGCATGATCTTGCCGGAACGGGTCTTCGGCAGCCCCGGCGCCCACTGGATGAAGTCCGGCCGCGCGATCGGCCCGATCTGTTGGCGCACCCATGCGCTCAGGGTATCCCGCAGCTCCTTGTCCGGGACCAGTCCGGCCATCAGCGTGACATAGGCATAGATCCCTTGCCCTTTGATTTCATGGGGGAAGCCTACCACGGCCGCCTCCGCCACCTGTGGATGCGCGACCAGGGCCGACTCCACCTCGGCGGTGCCCATGCGGTGCCCCGAGACGTTGATCACGTCGTCGACTCGGCCGGTAATCCAGTAGTCGCCGTCTTCGTCCCGGCGGGCGCCGTCGCCGGTGAAGTAGCGTCCGGGATAGGTGGCGAAATACGTGTCGATGAATCGCTGGTGGTCGCCGTAGACCGTGCGCATCTGCCCGGGCCAGCTGTCCGCGATGCACAGGTTGCCTTCGCCGGCGTCTTCTATTTCATTTCCCTCGGCGTCCACGAGGATCGGGCGAATCCCGAAAAAGGGGCGGGTCGCGGAGCCCGGCTTCAGATCCGTAACGCCAGGCAGGGGAGTGATCATGATTCCGCCCGTCTCGGTTTGCCACCAGGTGTCCATCACCGGGCAGCGGCCGTCGCCGATGACCTGGTGGTAGAACAGCCAGGCTTCCGGGTTGATCGGTTCGCCGACCGTGCCGAGCACGCGGAGTGTTTTGCGAGAAGTCCGGCGCACCGGCTCCTCGCCCTCGCGCATCAGTGCGCGGATGGCCGTGGGCGCGGTGTAGAAAAGGGAGACCTGGTGCTTGTCGCAGACCTGCCAGAAACGGGAGGCATCCGGGTAATTCGGTACGCCTTCGAACATCAGGGTGGTGGCGCCGTTGGCCAGCGGGCCGTACACGATGTAGCTGTGCCCGGTCACCCAGCCGACGTCGGCCGTGCACCAGTAGATCTCGCCTTCGTGATAGTCGAACACGTACTGGTGGGTCATCGAGGCGTAAACCAGGTAGCCGCCGGTAGTGTGCAGCACGCCTTTTGGCTTGCCGGTGGAGCCCGAGGTGTAGAGGATGAACAGCGGGTCTTCCGCGGCCATTTCTTCCGGGGGGCAGTCGTCGTCGACCTGCGCGGCCAGGTCGTGCGCCCAAAGGTCGCGACTTTCGCTCCACGCGATCTCCGCGCCGGTGTGGCGGACGACCACGACGTGTTTGACCGAGGGACAGGCTTCGACGGCCTGATCGGCGTTCGCCTTGAGCGGAATCCGCTTGCCGCCGCGTACGCCCTCGTCGGCCGTGATGACCATGCTGCTGTCGGCGTCGCGGATGCGTCCCGCCAGCGCTTCAGGCGAGAAGCCGCCGAACACCACGGAGTGGATGGCGCCGATCCGCGCACACGCCAGCATGGCTACGGCCGCCTCCGGGATCATCGGCATGTAGATGGTGATCCGGTCGCCTTTTTGAGCCCCGGCCGCCTTGAGCCCGTTGGCGAAGCGGCAGACCTGTTGATGCAGTTCCCGGTAGGTGATGGCTTTGTCTCGGTCCGGTTCATCGCCTTCCCAAAGGATGGCGACCTGGTCTCCCCGCGATTCGAGATGGCGGTCCACGCAGTTGTAACAGGCGTTCAGGCTGCCGTCGTAGAACCAGCGGACGTGCAGGTCGGGCGCATCGTAGGAGACGTCCCGGATGTGCGTGTAGGGCCGGATCCAATCAAGCCTTCGGCCGTGTTCCAGCCAGAATCCTTCCGGGTCCTCGATCGAGCGGCGGTAGTTCTCGAGATAGCCGGCCCGGTCGATCAGTGCCGCTTTCGCTGTCGCGTCAGGCACGGGGAATATCTGGGCTTGAGGAGAAGAGGCGGTCGAGCAGGCAGGCATGGGAGGCGGTCGGATTTCCCCGGCACAGCAGGCCGGAAAGTCAATAACTTCCCGCATTTTAGGATATATGGCGCGGGAATTCTTTCTCCAGGGAGTCCACCGGGCTGAAAAATCCGCGAATGGCATGCAAGCACTAATAGTGGCGACCCGACCCGGGCGATGATCGGCGAGACTATTGCATACAGGAAGTTGACGGTGTGAGCCGTCTAGGTATTGCCAGGTTGTGTTGGGTATACGCTGTGCTCTGGGTCCCACCACAAGACCTCCATAACATTCTGCTTCCTTATGCACCAGACCCTTTCTCTGCTAGAAATTCGAAACGAGTAAAGTTCATCAACATCATCTTTACGAAGTTGCTGAAGGCGATCTCTAGCGCCTTTCACAATCTTATAAACACCAATAGGGTGACTCCCGGTATTCTTGATTTGCTCTGGGTTCATTTGTTCAAAATCTGACAATTTCTTAATTACACGCTGGTATGTTTTTGGGTCTGATAGTTTCAGCCAAGGCCAAGGACCGTTCTTGTCACACGCACTGAATCTCCAGGACAAATGACCTTCTTTGCCCGAATCCCCGCCACTCTTTGCTTTTTAGTGGGATGGGGGAGTTCGGATGATTTGGATAATTTCTTGGCTGGCTTCCTGCCCAAGTTGCGTTACAAAGCAGAGTAGTATTCAGCCATAGATGCATGAGTGATGCATGCGTTTCCACGTTGTCCACTGGCAAGACTCGCTTTTGCTCGTGCTTCTTGCCACGGGGCCTCCATGTGAGTCAAATCACTGAGCCACTGTGAAGATTTGTCACCATAGTGATCGAGAACAGCATCAATGGTTTCGCGCTGTTCAGAGTTCAGCAATTTCCATTCGGCACCCTTAATGCTGCCTATGCGAAATCTTCCTTTGTGTTTGTTATACAAGGCCCGGATAACCGGGCCATTTGCCCATGCTTCAATCCGGTCATGGAAAATGGGCTTGTCATCCCACACAAGAGACCAAGCCTGAGAATAATAGACAAGCTTATGGAGTTTCATGGCGGGCATTGTGCCAAGATTTTTAAGAATGTAGTCGGCTACATCAATCGCCTGTACGCCCATTATTTTTCCCCCTAACAAATCCAAATAATCGTGATTTTATTTGGGCGCGCTATTATAGTCCCAATCCCTCTGCGTTTTGGTGTTTAGACGATTCATTTCAGTAAATGATTGAATATACATAAATTTTATTGTTTCCTCCAGCTTAGAATTCTCCCGCTTTTCATGAGGCGGGAGGTCTTACGGGCAGCAGGACGAATCAGGAGTACAATGGCGGCATGGAATTGGAATCAGTCCCAATCTCCAACGTCGACGAAGCGGCGGCCCTGTTGCGTGCGCACGGCATCACGCCGACCCGCCAGCGCGTCGCGATCAGCGCTATCCTGTTTACCTGCCGGCAGCACATGGAGGCATCGGAGTTGTTCCGCCGGGTGCAGGCGAGCGACACCTCGATTTCCCGCAGCACGGTCTACAACACGCTGGAGCTGTTCGTCGAGAAAGGATTGCTCCAGGAGTTGAACCTGGGCGACCGCTCGCGCATCTACGACACCAATCTGGCGCCGCACCATCACCTGTACCACGTCGATTCCGGAAAGATCGAGGATCTGGATGTCTCCCAGATCAAGGTGAAGGTGCCGGATGAGATCTTGGGAAAATCCGGTCTGGTGGGCGTGGACGTGACCCTGCGGGTTGCCGGCTGATCTCCCTTTCGCTGATTCGGTGGACTTGAAGCCCGCAACCCGGAATCTATCGGCCGCGGACCGCTGAAAACCCGACACGGACATGTCCCGGAAATACGCCCCCGGCGTCTGGGTCGAGGTGCACGACAAAATGCAGCCGGATTACCGCTACCTGCTGGAAGCGCGGGCAGGACGGGATTTTGCAGACGGATTCACTCCGCATTTCACACCGAAGGAAATGCTGGCGCACGGCGTGTTCGAGGGGAAGTACCTGAACGACTGCCGCTCGGAATTTCCCGCCAGTTGGTATCGCGGCGCGAAACTGAGCGAGGAGCCGGATCCCGGAATTAACTATTTCGGCATCAAGTCGCGGCAGCCGCTTGGGGTCTGGCGGGAGAAGGGCTGGATCATCGGCGACGACCCGCGCGGCTGGTTCCAGTGGTACTGCCGCTATTCCCTGGGTCGGCGCGACCCGGTGGTGGATGCGGCCCAGATTCGCAGATGGAAAGGCATCGTGCGTCATGCGGCGCAGATCCGGAAGAACTGTGATCCGGGCGATCTCGCCTGCCGTCCGCGCCAGCGGCAGGCTTTGCTGCAATGGGCTTGGCCGCCCTTCGAGTGACGGGCCACTCGGTTAAAATGGGGTGAGGTGCAGTGCCGGTGTAGCTCAGTCGGTAGAGCAACTGTTTCGTAATCAGTAGGTCGGGGGTTCAATTCCTCTCGCCGGCACCATCTATTTTAGAAGGGGGTTACCGCGGTCGAGATACCCGGAATCCTGCACGAGATTGTACGAACCCAGCCCTATCAGGAGGCCATCGAGTGTTGCCTGGAAGGTCAGGTAGTGACGCTGTTTCGTGCCATAGGCGACGAGCACGATGAAAATGCCATCAGCGTCTGGGCCGGATTTGAGCAAGTCGGGTTTATTGGGCCGGATGAAGCCGTCAGGCCGGTCCCTTTGCTGGATGCAGGACACAACTGCCATTCGGTCATCAGCACATTGACCAAGGCAGGCAGTGCCAACAAGACATGGAACTGCAGCGGTGCACTTCGGACGAGCGCTTGCCGAAGGAGTGTCAGGGTCAATTGTTGCGCAAGTCCGGGATGGATGGGCTGGTTTCCTCGAAGCACTCCCTCTCGGGTTTGCGACCTGACAGGTTGCGACTTGTACACTCGACTTATAACGCCTGGGCTGCAATGAACTCATCCACGGCATCGAACATCGCCTCGAAGCGTGGATTGAAGGTCAGGCGTGCTATCGCCTCAGGATCGGGTACCGTCGCGGGAGGTTCGCGGTAGAATTCACCATACCAGGGGTTCAAGGCCGTCAGGCAACGTGAAAGTGCATCCGGATTGCGCTCACCTGCACCTTGGCCGCAGCTTCGATAATCCCCAGCTATGCCATAGTGTGCGTGGGTCGGCGCGATGTGCAGCGATACGTGGGAGAAGCTGGCAATCCGTTGTGCGGGCAAAAAACTGTTGACGTAGCGGATGCGCGAATCCAGGGCATCGACGTCCTGCAGATTGCGCCGGTACACAATCAATCGGCTGTCCGGATGCGTGAAGTGTTTACGGAAGTACTTTTCATTGACACCGACGCTGATTACGGGATCATCAGCACTTTGTGCCATGAATACAGGCACGCTTACATTCCGGGTTTCCAGCAATTGTTCCAGCTCGCGGGTCAGCAGCCAGGTCTCGGCCATGGCGTTCATCGGCATGGCTTCGTAGCGGGCATAGTCAACGGGCGCATCGCGGTCCGCCCAGGCAAGGACATGGCGCAGCCACACTGCCTGGCGAATCAGCCACGCATCGGCAAGCATCAGGGCCGGAGAGAAGATAAAGGCCCCTTTGATTTCGGTGTCCTCCAGTACGGCGTGCACGGCCAGCAGCCCGCCGAGCGAGAAGCCGCCGACAAAGACGGCCTCGGCATCGCGCTTGAGGGTATCGAGCCCGAACCGTACCGCACTGCGCCAGTCGCTGCGTTGGACCTCAAGCAGGTCGCCTGCACGCGTGCCGTGCCCTGGCAGCAACAGCACCCGCACCAGAAAACAGCGCTTTGCAAACGCATCGGCCAGGTCGGTCATCGCAAGCGGCGTATCGGAAAGCCCGTGTACCAGCAAGATTCCCCGACCGGCACGCCCATCGGCCACAGGCGTGCAATGCTCGCCAGGGCGGCGCTCGAACGGGGTGGCCGCATCCAGCTCAAGGCGGGAACGGCGTGGATCCAGAAACACCCGGTGGCGTTTGAGCCGTTCGCGTGTCTGCACCGCGTAGTCTTCGAAATCGAGATGCCGGGAGGCATCAAATGGCAAGCCTTCGCCCGAGGCCTGCAAATGTGCATCTATGGAAGTCGGGTGCGGTGTGACAGCCTGCGAACCGTATCCATCCGCACTGAAACCTGCCACGAGCAGTATGCCAAGGATAACTTTGGGATTTTTATGGATTTTTATACTTGACTCCAAGTCCCATGACTTTCACAGTACGACTCCCTTTTCCTCTTCCCAACCACCGATGTGCCTTAGTCTAGGTGGTGCAGCCAAAGCAGCAAGGCGGGTGGCTTGACGGGAAACAACCTGCTTCACTCGTCCAGCGGGCGAAGAAAAATCTGTTCGCGAAGCACTTGCCAGCGTGAATCCTCGAATCGCCATTCGATGTTGCACAGAAGCTTCATCTCCTCGCCACTCATGCCACTGTGTTTTCGTGTCAGCACACACACTGCGGAATCGCCCAGCACATGGAAATCATGCCAGTCGGCCCAGTCATTGAGCTGGGTCCTGCCTTCTTCTGCCTGCTTGCGGAAATGGGCGATGAATTCCTGCTTGCCAAACGTGATGACCGTACTGTCTGGCATCACCAGGGTGGTGTGAAAGTCCTTGTGGTAAATCGTCTCCAGTGCATCGACATCATAATGGGTGGCGCGATCAATCAGGTGATCCATGGCCGCGCGGATCGCTTCTTTCGTGTGCGTGGGTCTTGTCATGGTCGTACTTCTCCGTGAAGTTCAGAACGTAAGAGACCGCGCTCAATGCCGTCGATGCCGCCGAGACTCCGAGTCGGATATCGCATCTCAGTTCAAATAGAATACCATCATTGCATGTCTCTCAAAACCACCATGACAGGCAGTGTGTCGGGCTGGAGTGCATTGAGAACTGGAAAACCATTGCCTGCCTGTGAACCGCATCCAATTCAATTATCTAAGGAGTACTGATTATGTCCACATCCAGGCTTGATCTTTCCAGCGAGACTGGCCCGGCCCTGCCACCCATCCTGCCGGGCACGTTGATCTTGAACGGCGAAAACCCCTTTATCCGCCTCAGCCGTGCACCGGGCGAACCCTTTACCACCGATGCGAGTCTCTGGACCATCACCTATTCCCTTCGAGGGTCAGGTCACGTGCTATTCATCAAAAGTGAACTGACGGACGATGAATGGCGAATTTACTCCGACAATCAAGCTTTGGTGCGCTTGCTGCAATCGACCGTGCAGGGCATGCTGAATCCGGCTACAGCCAGCCATCGAATTGCAATTATCGAGGCTGAATTCTCACGCCACGGAGACCTGCAGGGGCAATGGACACAGAAGGTGCTGGCCGGAGGGGACGAAATCACACTGAGCTGGTATCGCCTGATCGAGCCGCTATTGATGGCACATGAACAGCCTGCCCGCCTCCCTGAAAGAAATTATGGCGCGTGTGTCGTCATGATCCCTGCCATGAAGGCGCAATTGACGGTCAACGGGCGGCAAGCGTCGGGACAAGCGTGGCCGTGTAAATATGATGGACAACCGTTCAGCACGGCTTGTCTGGCATTCTCGGAAAGCTGGAGGACGTGCTGAGGCAGAATGAAAAGGGCTTCCGGGTTTGATGTGGAATCCCCATGATAGAGTATGCCTATCATGCACCGGGCCTCCCGCTACCGCCTGTACCCGAACCGGACGCAGGAGCGGCAGTTCGCGCGGCTGTGCGGGGCCGGCCGGTTTGTCTACGATGAGGGTGTTTGTCCCGGATTATTCCATTGGAAGGCTTGGACTCTTGGTGGATAATAGCCGTTCCAAAAACCAACAGAAAGTACAAATGCTCTTGCCAAGAAAAGGAATGCCGCAGATCGGCGCGGCGCTGGCCGTGCTGCTGCTTTCAGGAAATCTACTGATGGCTGCGAACGACAATACCCCCAAGGTCCGGATGGAAACCTCGTCCGGCACTCTCGTGCTTCAACTGGATGCAAAGAACGCGCCAATGACGACCGAGAACTTCCTGAAATACGTCGAGGACGGTTTCTACGACGGGACGATCTTCCACCGCGTCATCAAGGGATTCATGATCCAGGGCGGCGGTTTCGACCGGGACTTCAAGCAGAAAGCGACCCTGCCCCCGATCGAGAACGAGGCCGACAACGGCCTAAAGAACGAGCGGGGCACCATCGCCATGGCCCGTACCGGCGACCCGCATTCGGCCACCGCGCAGTTTTTCATCAACTCGGTGGACAACGGGTTTCTCGACCATAGCGGGAAAAACCCACAGGGCTGGGGCTACGCCGTGTTTGGCAAGGTGATCGAAGGGACCGAAGTGATTGATGCCATCAGCGGGGTGGCGACCGGCAGCCATGGTCCACACAGCGACGTCCCTCAAAGCCAGATCCTGATCCTGAAGGCCGAACGCGTCGAAGACTGATCCAATATGGACACCTGCGTGGTGGGAGGGGGCATCATCGGTGCGCTCACCGCGCACGCGCTGGCGCAGAAAGGAATCGAAGTGCAGGTGCTGGATGCCGAGAGGCCCGGTGCCGCCACGCCGGCCTCGGCCGGGATTCTGTTTTCCATTTTCGACCCGACGGGCGAGGGGGCCTGGGCGAGCCTGGCGCGCTACGGCCATGCGGCTTACCCGAAGTTGTGCGCGGGGATTGAGTCGGAGGCAGGGTTCGAGCGACGCGGATTGCTCGTCGTCGGCATGGAGGCCGGGCAGGCGGCAGGGTGGGCTAAGGCCCAGGGGCTGGGCTGCGAAACCTTGAGCCCGAGTGAGTGCCGGCGACGGTTTCCTCAACTGGCGGTCCCCGAACACGACGTGGCCTTGCTGCCGGAAGTGGCTCAGATCGACCCGTACCGGTTCATGGGGGCGTTCCGCTCCAGGCTTCAGGATGCGGGAGTGCGCTGGGAGGCCGCCCGGGTTTCCGGGATTCTGCAGGACGGGGATCAGGTTCAGGGCGTGAGAAGTGGCGAGCAAGAATGGCAGGCCGGGCAAGTGGTGATCGCGGCCGGCGCGTGGAGCGCAGAACTGCCGGAGGCCGCTGAGCCAGAATCGCCGGTCCGCCCGCGCCGGGGACAGATCGTCGCCTGGCGGTCTGTGGAAGCAGGGAATCTACCGATTGTCCTGGATGGCCACCGATACCTGGTGGCGCGGGCGAATGGCGAAGTGCTGGCGGGCGCGACCGACGAGGACGTGGGGTTTGACACGGACGTCACCGAGCAGGCGAGAGAGGAGCTGACGAGCTTTGCCCGCCGCTGGTGCCCAGATCTGTTGGCGGCGGAGCCGGATGCGCAAAGGTCGGGCTTGCGTCCAGCGGGTGGCGCCTCCGGGCCGAGGATCGGTGCGCACGACAGGATTCGGGGGCTGTTTTTCAATACCGGGCACTATCGTTATGGAGTCGTTTGCGCGCCGGGCGCTGCGTCACAATTGGCGGAGTATTGTTGTCCGTAGATGCTGATCTTTTTCAAAGCCCCGTTTTATCCGGTGACCGTCGGCAATTCCATTGCGTCTCCCATACCAAACCTGTGCTCGCATTCGCTACAGTTCGAATCACGGCGAGGAATTACACGTTTAACCTCGCCTTTGAGGAAATGGAAATGTTGGTAGGCTGCTTCGTTTTTTTGTGAGCGAATGCTCAAGAAATCAAATAGAAAATCATTCACTGCATGTGCCGCGGCAACCGCATTCAATGTGATTACGCTTGGGTTTGGGGCGTTTACCCCATAAGCTTGGTCCTTGCGCTCTTCGTCGGTCTTTGCTTCGATCGCAAGTTGCACCGGATCAATCAATCCGTTACACCATAGGCACCCATAGCGAGGCCTAATATGGCGCACCGCCGACATTGTGTCTTCTAATAATCCTGATGTATTTGGCCGAATTTTTGCGCCTATTTGGACTGCCGGGATTAGATATTGGTGAACGAGCGCGTTGACAAGTAACCGTGCACGCATTGAATCAGCCGCAAGGAAAATAAAATCGCAATCCCGCAGAGTTTCAGCAACTGATTCTTTTGTAACATCCTCAGAAATCGCATCAATTACTGTATCGATGGCCATTTCGCGGGCATGACGAACTGCGATCTTTGTTTTGGGCAGACCAACTTTGATATCTGCCGCAGTTGCGCCGACAACTCGCGAAAGGTTGGTGCCTTCGATTGAATCTGGATCAATCAATACAAGATGGCCGACTCCAAGCCGTGCGAGATACTCAGCCACTAACGAACCAACTCCCCCCAAACCCACTACCGCGACCTTGCTCATGCCTAGCACCGCCTGTCCGGCAGTGCCGAACATCCGAACCTGCCGGTCGTGCGCGAGAGACGCACCGCTTACTGACTGCGGGTCGGAATAAAGTCTCATGATTGTTTGGCCGATGACGCGATATGTGCCAAGTGGCCTGCGTGTTCCGTCAGGCAACCAGACATCAGCGGCAACAGAACGGCGGCCGAAAACCAGCGCGCCAACTGGTATACCCTTGCCAATATCGCGCAACGCCGGATAACCGCGATCATGCGATTGGAGGTCAATTCGGCTAAAACTAACACGGCGGTCACAGTCGTGGTTGTGAACAGCTAGATAAGCGAGATGTTGATCTCGGCATTGAGTAATTTGGTGGTGAATGAAAGTAGGGTCAAGCGCCCGGTAACCGTGCTTGCCCTTTACATAATCGCGCCCGAACATGGCAGGTTCAACATGTCGAATAGCCAAGCGAAGAGCAGGGCCGGATGCTACGACACCAGCGTGCAACACAGCTCCATGTTCGTCACGATCGCCAGGGAAAAGATGCGCCATTAAGCGCGCATGGTCGTCAGGGGCAATCAAGATGTCGCAAGTAGGTTGTGATGTCATTGCATCTTTTCCAGAAAATCAATTATCTTCATGAATTTCGCGACGGCAGTTTGTGGGTTGTTCTGGATTCGGTTGTTTCGGCGAGAGATTTGAATTGCAGGCCGGTCGGCGAAGCTGTGGCCGTGTGTGACTGCTTCATTGAACTCTTGTCCGTCAACCCGGCATACGGTAGCATCTATAAATACAGGATAAATATCCGCATAGGGGTGATGTGCTGTGATGTGCCCGCCCATCCATGTAGCCGATGGGACAAAGCGTTCGCCGATATCTACGCTTTCGACAAAGACATGGGCTCCCCCTTGACCATCTTCGTTGTAGGTGACGGTCGATGATGGAAAAGCTTTCTTCAGTTCTTCAATTGCATCGGTGACACCCTGCTTCATCTGAACCTCCTGCCTTCAACTGTTGTCATCTGGCGCAATCGCAGTAAAGCTCATATTCTTGTGAAGGCTGACTTTGTCGTCATCGCCGATCACTTTGTTTGAGCCGTTGGGCAATTCCAACTGAAGCACAAAATTAGGCTCGATCTCAATGCCTTCCTTTATTGCGGCATCTTTGATTTCTTGGCCTGTTGCAGGCCCCTCAAGCATTTTTATTTTGTGACCATTAACTTCTATGGTGACGGTCTTGTCTCCATCCTTATCAATACTGCCGCCGCCAGCGGCGGTTTCTGCGTTGCGCAATTTGCTATCATCGTTCGTAGTCATCATGTTTTCTCCCTTGACTTGGCTAACTGATGAGGATATATTATCAATTGCTGAAAAGCATGTCAATTGCCTTTGAGCAATAATTGAAGAAGCAAATGGCTAGGCGTTCGCAATTTGATTTTGATGGGTTTTATAAGGCGCTTAGTGCCACAGTTAAGGCTCGAAACACCAATTGGAAGACCGTAAGTGAGCGGACAGGGATTTCACAGACGACCTTGTCGCGAATGTCAAAAGGTCGTCAGCCAGATGCTGAAAGCCTTACCGCATTGTCGGCTTGGTCGGGACTTAACCCGGTAGATTTTTTAACTGACACTCCGAAACAAGCTAGTGAGCCTATCGCCATGATGACTAAACTTCTTCGGGAAGACCCTGATCTAGATCATGCAAGTACTGAAGCGCTGGAGGCAATTATCAAAGCAGCTTATGATCGCTTTAAGCACGGGGGGACTCACGGTTAATCGCACTTCCCTTTCGAATCATATGTTGCAAAGGGTGAGAAGCGGAGTTCCATCGCATGTTGTTCACGTTGTCTGATACTTTCGGTTATTTTCGGGATTACGGTCTCGGTCATGGTCTTGGTGTAGTCTTCTAAAATTTTATTATCAAGTGCTTCCATTCCTTGCCTTTCCAGATATTCCCTGAACCGCTTATCCATAATAATTTGCTCCTGAGTAATGTCGACTAGAAGGTTTGTCTTCAGTTTTTATTAATCGGTCGCAGATTCTGTTCCATTCGCCCTAGCGGAGTACCTTCCGGTCGTTTAAGTTTTACTAGGCCGTGTTGGCTATCGGCTCCCACAGATGTACGGTCAAATACGAGCGCCGACTCTCCATCATGTAACAGCCAAATAGGAAGAGGGTCTCGCGGGCTTGCGCTTGCATCAATTATGGCGCGCGCGGTGACATGCCTCTGAGTCCACTGCGTTTCGGATGCGTATTCTACTACCCAAATAAATTGAGCCGTATCAAGACGCATAAGCAAACCAGTTAGCACTTCGCCTAATTCCGATCGATGCCCCCGAGCGTAGTTCCGCAAAGCTGAAATGGTGGTGACGAAATATCGCCTAAATAATTTATCCCCATCTGGTATCCCGAAAGCCTTCTGGAGTAGCACAGAAAGGCTTTTAGAAAGGCCTTCAATGGCATCAGCCGGGTAAAAAATTTTTTCAGGCAATGGTACGATGAAAGCATCAAAATCCTGGGCTGTATAGGCTCGGCCATTAGACGAATCTGATTGCTCTGTATCGACGTTTACGTACGGCAGAGAATTATCGTCGATTGCGAGAAGAGAGCCAACTTGAGACCAAACATGTGGGTTAGAAGAAGGTTGAGAGGCAGGGCGAAATTCCCACGCGTACCCTGCAACAACAATCGCATGTTGACGTTTCTTCATGGCAACAAATAATGGAAATCCAGACTCTAGATAAGCCAGCAGTTGCGAATAGAACTCTAAAGCCAAATCTGTTTTTTTACGGACAACCACAGGAAAACATCCAGCCACTTGGAAAATTCGCTCTGCCTGCAAAATGTCAAGACCAAAAGAAGGAGTTAGTCCGCCAGGGTCAAAGGGGGTGGCAAGCCTTGTAACGTCATGGACAAGAAACTCGCGATGTGGAGGAAATCGCTCGCTGTAGTGGCGCAAGATTGCCCAGCATGCAACATGGGCGCAAACGGCAATATCTGCATGTTGAGCCATGGAGGGGAAGCCCCAAACTGAAAACTTGTGCCCGAGTAGATGGACATGGTGGCGTGATTGAATCGCTACCCCATGGGCACCAATACGTATGTCAGGTGACAGAATTGACCGGCCAAGGGGTGTACGTCAGATTTGTTAGATTTTCCTTCATCAGGCCGCCTTTAGGGGTCGCGATTTCGGTTTGAGCCCGGTAGATTGGGCATTTTCGTCTGATAATGAATCCTCTATCAGATCGGTTGCCGGGCGGGCGCGGC
>JAPONY010000080.1 GCA_026713705.1 Gammaproteobacteria bacterium | reverse complement strand
CAGCTTCTGCAAGAGCTGGTCCCGACGTTGGGATAGGGCTTCGGTCTGAGTCATGGCCGACTTCCTCTGTAATGAAACATCTACAGATTATGCCGGAAATCGCCCCAACGGGCAAGATTTACACTTTTATGTCGTACACCCGCCGATAAGTGGAAGTTTGACGCATCCAGAGATTGCTCTACAATGCTTTTTCCTCTATTTTTTCAGGAATTATGCCTAAAATTCCCGTTTCTCGCCTACTGATCCCGGCCCTGTTGCTGGCCGTAGGTGCACTGGGCCATGCGGTCATCGCGAAAACGGACGGCCAGGCATCCGTCTCGCTGCAGGAGCTGCGCAACTTTTCCGAGGCCTTCGCCCTGATCAAACGCCAGTACGTCGACGAAGTTGACGACAGCACACTGATGCGCAACGCCATGCGCGGAATGGCCTCCAAGCTGGACCCCTACACGACTTATCTGGATCGGGAAGAGCTGGACGACTGGGAAGTCACGACGTCGGGAGAATTCGGCGGGCTTGGCATCGTGGTTAGCAAGGATGGGGACGACAGCGCGATCAAGGTTGTTTCGCCGATCGACGACACTCCGGCCAAGCGGGCGGGGATCCTCAGCGGCGACCTGATCCTGGAATTGGATGGGGAGCCGGTGCACGACCTCTCGCTGCATGATGCCGTACAGATCATGCGCGGCAAGCCCGGAACCCCAATTGCCCTGACCGTTTCCCGCAAGGATGTTGAGGAGCCTTTCGAGGTTTCCATCACGCGGGCCATCATCAAGGTGCAAAGCGTGCGGGGGCAGCTTCTGGAGCCCGGCTACGCCTACCTGCGCATCAGCAACTTCCAGACGCGCACCAGCACCGATTTTATGGACCACCTTGAGAAGTTGCAGGATGAATCGGACGAAGAACTCCAGGGAATTGTCCTGGACCTCCGCAACAATCCGGGGGGACTGTTCACTGCTTCGGTCGAGATTTCAGACACCTTTTTGCCTCACAATCGAATGATCGTTTCCACTCGGGGGCGTACCCATAAATCGAATGTCGAAGAACATGCGAGCGGCGGCGACCAGACGGGTGGCGTGCCGGTGGTTGTACTGATCAACGGGGGTTCCGCCTCCGCCTCCGAGATTGTGGCGGGTGCCCTGCGGGATAACGGGCGGGCAAAATTGCTGGGCTCGCGTTCGTTCGGCAAAGGTTCGGTGCAGACCCTGGTGCCGCTGAACAACCAGAATGCTGCACTCAAACTGACTACCGCACGCTATTACACGCCCTCCGGGCATTCGATTCACGAGAAAGGGATCGAGCCGGATTACGAGGTGGAATTCGTTGCGCCGGAGAAAGAGGATTCGGAGGCTGCCGACAAATCGGTCCAGGATGCGATCTTTGAGGACAACCAGGTGCAGGCCGCACTTGAACTGCTCAAGTACGGCAAGTTGAGCCAGAACAACCAGGAGGCCCGGTCCGAATGAGCCGGGTTCTGATCCCTCTCGCGGACGGCTGCGAGGAACTTGAAGCCGTCACCCTGATTGACCTTCTCCGCCGCGCGGACATCGAGGTTGTCACGGCCGGCCTGAGTGACGGCACGGTGACCGCTTCGCGTGGGACGAAGCTCGTCCCGGACACTACGTTGGACGAGGCGATGGGCGGGTCTTTCGACATGGTGGTGCTCCCCGGTGGCCTGCCCGGGGCCGATTATCTGGATGCGGATCCCCGCATCCACGAACTGCTTCGGAGCCAGGTGAACCAGGATCGTGCCGTGGCGGCAATCTGTGCGGCCCCGAAAGTCTTGGCGAACAGTCGCCTGCTGGACGGGCGCCGGGCGACTTGCTACCCGGGCTGCATTGATGCGGCAGAATACGGGGAAGTGGCGTTCACCGGTGCACCGGTGGAGGTGGATGGCCCGGTCATCACTTCGCGCGGGCCGGGTACGGCATTGGATTTTGCATTGACCCTGATTGAGACACTCAAGGGATCCGAGGTGCGCGCGGAAGTCGAAGCCGCGTTGCTGCGGCCTCAGGGAACAGAGGCGATGGCCTGAGAGGCTACTCCGTCAGGAGGCGTTTTGCGCGGATCGCGGCGAGAAAGTAGAATAGGTTCCTCAAATTAAATATCTGGATCACATGAGCACAGGAAAAGTCGCGAAAATGCTTACCGAAAAGCAACTGCTTCGTGCACCGCGCAAGGACTATATGAACGGCGAGCAGTTGGAATTCTTCCGGCAGCGCCTGCTGGACCTGCGCAAGGAACTGGGCGTCCGGCTGGAACGCGCCAAGGCGGAGTTGTCCGAAGAACATCGGGAGTGCGATGAACTGGATCGCGCTTCGGTCGAGGAGGACATCAACCTGAAGGTGCGCGCGCTCAACCGGGATTCGAAGTTGTTGCCGAAGATCGAAGAGGCGCTGCGCCGCATCGAAGACGGCTCTTACGGTTATTGCGAGGCGACTGGCGCGCCGATCGGGATCGAACGCCTGTTGCTCCGTCCCACTGCCGCATTCAGCGCAGAAGAAAAGAACCGGCAAGAAGCCATCGAACAGGCTTACCGAAGCTAGCCTCCAATCAGGTTCCGGGCATTCCCTGCCCGCAAATTCATGTCCGCTTCTTTAGGATCTCGCACAATCCTCTTGGCGTTTTGGGTGTCATTGACGGCTGGCTGCACCGCCGGAGTCATGGAGACGCCTGCACGGGCACTGGAAGCCAATCCCGGCGAAGCCGAGGTTGACATCCTGTGGCGCGAGGGCGAGATGGAGTCGGCACTGGCGATTGCCCGGGAGGCCGCGGAAAAAGGATTCCCGTGGGCGCAGTTGCGGATGGGAATGTTCCACGAGCTAGGCGAAGGTGTGACGCAGGATGATGCGGCGGCGGTCGACTGGTACCGGAAGGCGGCGGCCCAGTTTGCTGAACGGGACGGCATGGGTCTTGCGATTCTGGTCGGATTGTCCGATCGGCGCGGATTTTTCCGACAGTGGGACGATGCTTTGGCTGCCCGTTTTTTTCTTGCCCACCACTACTGGAAGGGCAGTGGCGTGAGTTACGACATCATTCGTGCTTGGCTACTTGCCGACAATGTGCGGAAACTCTCGGAATTCAAAATGATCGAGGCGTGTGACACGGATTCCCGAACGCTTTACCGCGAAACCAGCCATGCGCAGTGTGCGATCACACGGAAGGAGATCGGCGATTTGATTCGAGGCATAGAAGAAGATATGACTGACAAGGAGAGAGCTGCCGCGGCAGAACAGTCCGAAAGCTGGGAATATGTACCGTTGCCCTAAAAAGGCTTCGCCTTATATCCACCGTCTGACTTTTTTCATGTACTCCTGATATTCATCACCAAAAACCTCCAACATGGCACGCTCTTCGGGGATGATTTGAAACGCGTTTATGTAGAGGACAAAAAGAAATAGCAGTAGTATTCCTCCGACGACATTCACTTGCAGCGCAAAACCGAAAAGGAATAACAGCAGCCCCAAGTACATGGGGTTTCGGGAAAACGCAAACACTCCAGAAGTCACCAGCGAGGTCGCGGCATGAGGTTTTACCGGATTGATCGTGGTTTTGTTCTTGATGAAGGCAAAAATTGCCGTGAGGTTGATTACGACGGCCAAAAGTTCACAGCCTAGTCCCGCATAGAAGAGATAGTCGGAAGTAAATGACGGCAGCCAGTCCCGTGAGAAATAGATACAGACACCAACAAATATGGCGACGATCGGCGGTGGGATTCTGGTGTCCAGCATTTCCTTACTGATTATTCAACCGTGACCGATTTCGCAAGGTTGCGGGGTTGATCGATATCGGTCCCTTTGATTTTGGCGCAGTGGTACGCCAACAACTGCAGCGGGACCGTAAACAGTATCGGCGCCACCGCGTTTTCCGGCGCATCCAGTTCAAACACGGTCATTAGATCATCGCTCTGGAATCCCGAATGCCGGTCCGCGAATACATACAAACGCCCGCCCCGCGCACGCACCTCTTCCAGGTTGCTCTTGAGCTTTTCCAGCAGGCGGTTATTCGGTGCAACCGCCACCACGGGCATGTCCTCGTCCACCAGTGCCAGCGGGCCGTGCTTGAGTTCGCCGGCGGCATAGGCTTCGGCATGGATATACGAGATCTCCTTCAGTTTCAGGGCGCCTTCCATCGCGATCGGGTAGTGCGAGCCCCGGCCTAGGAACAACGCGTGATGCCGGTTCGCGAATTGTTTCGACAAGGCTGCAATCTCCGCGTCCAGTTCCAGAACCCGGCCGATCCGAGTCGGCAGGTTGGCCAGTTGTGCGACCAGGTCCGACTCCGTTTCAGGCTCTAGCACACGACGCCGACCCAGTAGGATTGCGACCAGCATCAATGCCGTCAGTTGTGTGACGAACGCCTTGGTGGAGGCCACCCCGATCTCGGGCCCGGCATGGGTCAGCAGGGTCAGGTCGGATTCCTGGACCATGGAACTGTGTGCGACGTTGCAGATTGCCAAGGTTGCATGGTAGTTTGGATCCTGGTTCGCCATTTCCAGTGCCGCCAGGGTGTCTGCCGTCTCTCCGGACTGGGAGATGGCAATGAACAGGGTGCCAGGGTCCTGCGCATGCTGGCGGTAGCGGAACTCGCTGGCCACCTCGACCCGGCAATGAATTCCCGCATGTCGTTCAAGCCAGTGGCGCGCCACCAGCGCGGCGTGGTAGCTGGTTCCGCAGGCGGCGATTTGCACGGCGCGCGTCGCATCAAGAATGGCGTCGGCGCCCGGTCCGAGAATTCCGTCATCGACCCGCCCGGTTTCGATCCTTCCCTCCAGCGTTTGTGCCACGGCATCCGGCTGCTCGAAGATTTCCTTCTGCATGTGGTGCTCGTAGTCGCCGAGCCCGCTCTGCACTTCCGCATCCTGGAATTCCCTCCACTCCCGGGCTACCGTCTCGCCTCCATTCCAGATCACGGCTTCCTCTTCGCTGATTACGACGATGTCGCCATTCTGCAGCAGGCAGTACCGGGACGTAACCTCCGCCAATGCCAGCGGGTCGGAGGCCAGGTAGTGCCCGTTGTCGCCGTGCCCTACCACCAGGGGGCTGCCTCTCCGTGCTCCGATGATTCGCTCCGGGTCTTCGCGATCGATGGCGCCGAATGCGAAACTTCCTTCCACTTCGTCCACGGCTACCCGAACCGCATCGAGCAAATCGCATTGTGCGCTCAGATGTCCTGCGATCTGGCAGGCCAGGATTTCGGAGTCGGTGTCCGAGTCGTGCGTGACTCCCCGCTCCTGCTGTTGTTTTCTTAGAGCCGCATGATTTTCGATGATCCCGTTGTGCACTACGGCAATGCGTCCGTCCGTGCCTGCCACGTGGGGATGCGCATTGCGGTCGGAGGGGGCACCATGGGTCGCCCAGCGAGTATGCGCGATTCCAACCTGCCCGCTCAGGCTGGCGGACTCGGTTTCTTGCACCAGTTCGGTGACTTTCCCGTTGCAGCGCAGGCGCTGAAGCCCATTGGCGTTGAGGATCGCGATCCCGGCGGAGTCATAGCCCCGGTACTCTAGCTTTTTCAGGCCTTCCAGCAACGCGGGGGTCACATCCTGACTGGCTGCCGCACCGACGATTCCGCACATCAGCCTTTCCTATGCAGCCCCACTTTCCATGATCCAGTCACCGGGCAGGGTTAGGAATGGGCGTTTCTTCGGTTGATCCTGTGCCAATGTGAACGGTGACTCTAACTTGGCTATCCAAGGCTACAAGCATCTTCATCAACCTGTCCAAAGTGAAACGCCCTAGATCTGCATTGCGGACACGGGAAAAATCTGCTGCAGCAAAACTAGTCATGTTTGCGGCCTTGCGAACTGAAAGGCTACGTTCATCCAACACTGAAATGATTTGGGCTGCAAGCATAGCCTTGGCCTGTTTCAGATCCGCATAAGGGTCACCAAAGTCTCGGAAAATATTTCCGCTCCCATGGGTTACCTCTAGTTTGCCTTCGTCCATACTCGCCTCCATAATCTCATTCCCTCATTATTGCGGAAATTCCCTTTTCAATTGCTTCAGTCGTTCTCGGATGAGGTCGATTTCCACCTTCGGGGTTCGCGACCCTATTTTAGATTTCTTTTGAAATGCGTGGATCACCCACAGCCTTTCAACAATCTTAGTGACATAGACAACACGATATGCATCTGTTCGGTAGCGTATCGCTATTTCCATAATGCCCGATCCAAGACCTTTGAGGGGTTTGGCGATATCCGTCTTTGATCCTTCGGCGGCAATAGTTAGGGCAGTATTGACGCGATCCTGAACCGTTGCAGGGAACCTTTCGTACACTTTTCGTGCCGCCCGAACCCACACAATTGGTCGCGTGTCACGGCCCATGCACATATGTTGTCATAACTGACAACATATGTCAATAGTACAAGTCAGCTTGCCGGAATCTACTTATCGTCTTCGGCCTTTCGTGGTCGTTTCCAACCCTGAAGCGTCTTCTGCTCGCTGCGCGACAGGGTCAACTCCCCGGGAGGGGTGTCCCGGGTGATGGTCGAGCCGGCGCCGATGGTCGCGCCTGCGCCGATGGTGACCGGCGCGATCAACTGGGTGCCGGATCCCACGAAGACGTCGTCCCCGATCACGGTCCTGTGCTTTTGTGCCCCGTCGTAGTTGCAGGTGATGGTGCCTGCGCCCAGATTGACGCTGCGGCCGACTTCGCTGTCGCCGACGTACGACAGGTGATTGACTTTGGTGTGCTCCCCGATTCGGGACTTCTTGACCTCGACGAAATTTCCGATTTGCACGCCTTCGGCGAGCTCGGTTTCCGGACGGATTCGCGCATAGGGCCCGATTCGGCAGCGCGCCCCGATACGGGCCGCCTCCACGACGGTAAAGGGCTCGACTTCTGTTTCTGCCCCGATTTCGCAGTTGCGCAGCAGCGCGTACGGACCAATCCCGACCCCATCGGCCAATTGAACTGATCCTTGGAACACGACATGTGGCCCGATGCAGACCGTCGCGCCTTCCTCCAACTCGATTCCTGCCGACAGCCATACCGTGCCGGGTGCTTCCATCAGGACGCCTTGCGCCATCAGCTGTTCGCGCGCTTGTCGTTGCCAGTGTTCCGCCGCCACGGCGAATTCCTGCACCGTGTTGATGCCGAGGCCTTCGGTCGTGCTGCATTCCCGGGTTTCGATAGGAGTTCCGTCGCGCACCGCCTCGGCGATGCAGTCGGTCAGATAGAACTCCCCCTGGGCGTTGGAGTCGGTGATTCGCGCGCACCATTCACGGAACTGTCCTGCGCTTGCCGCCATCACGCCGGTATTGCACTCGTCGATGCGGCGTTCTTCTTTCGTGGCATCGGCATGTTCCCGGATTGCGGCGACTTGACCGCGATCATCGCGCATAATCCGCCCAAGTTGGTTGCCGCTTTGGCGCATGGTCAGAAGCGCGAGTCCGGTTTTCGGGCGGGCCGAGATCAATTGCGCAAGAGTATCGGGCTGGAGCAGGGGGACGTCCGCGCACAGCACCAGTACGGTGGCGGCATCCTCGATCGATGGGAGAGCGCAACCGAGTGCATCCGCCGTGCCGAGAGGCTCGGGCTGCAGGTGCGGGGTGAAGGGGCCCCCGAACTGCTTTCCAGACTCAGCCAGCGGTTCCTCCAGTGCGGGGCCGTGCACCACATGGACCGTATCTGCCACTGCCGAGGCCGAGGCCATGACATGCCCGAGCAGAGGCTTGCCGCACAGATCAAGCAAGGGCTTGGGCGTAGCGTGCCCCAGACGTTTGCCGATGCCCCCGGCAAGGATGACAACTTCGGTTCCCATGAAGTACCGAGATTTAGAGTAACGGAGGCATTTTACGCCCCCGGTCGGGAATCAGCTGCGGCCGGTTTTGCGCAGTTTCTGGATCATCCGCAACTGGGCTGCTGCTTCGGCCAGTTCTGCCAGGGCCCGGGCCTCGTCGAAATCGGCCTTTCGGTCGGACAACGCCTGCTCGGCCCGCCGCTTGGCTTCCTCGGCCTTTGCCTCATCCAGGTCCGCGCCCCGCATGGCCGTGTCGGACAGCACGGTGACTTGATGCGGCTGTACCTCCAGCATGCCGCCGGAGACGAAAAACAGAAGTTCCTCGCCCTCTTCCACCGCACTGACCCGCACTTCGCCGGGCTTGAGGTGGGTGATGAGCGGAGTGTGCCGGGGATAGATGCCGACTTCGCCCATGACTGCGGGCGCGATGACCCAGTTCGCCTCGCCCGAGTAGATTTCGTGCTCGGCGCTGACGATGTCGACCCGCAGGGTGCTCATATCCGACTCACAGGGTTTTCGCTTTCTCTGCGACCTCGTCGATGGAGCCCACCATGTAGAACGCCTGCTCCGGGAACTGGTCGTATTCGCCTTCGACGATGCCGCGGAAGCCGGCAATGGTGTCCTTCAGTGCCACGTACTTGCCGGCTGTTCCGGTGAACACTTCCGCCACGAAGAACGGCTGGGACAAGAAGCGCTGGATCTTGCGTGCCCGGGACACTACCAGCTTGTCTTCCTCGGACAGTTCGTCCATTCCCAAGATGGCGATGATGTCCTTCAGCTCCTTGTAACGCTGCAGCGTGTTCTGCACCGCACGGGCGGTTTCGTAGTGATCGGTGCCGATGACCAACGGATCCAATTGGCGGGAGGTGGAGTCCAGTGGATCCACAGCCGGATAAATGCCGAGCTCCGCGACTTGGCGCGACAGTACGACCGTGGCGTCGAGATGCGCGAAGGTCGTAGCAGGCGACGGGTCGGTCAGGTCGTCGGCCGGCACGTACACGGCCTGGATGGATGTAATCGACCCGGTCGAAGTGGACGTGATGCGCTCCTGCAGGATGCCCATCTCTTCGGCGAGGGTGGGCTGGTAGCCAACCGCCGAAGGCATCCGGCCGAGCAGGGCCGACACTTCGGTTCCGGCCAGCGTGTAACGGTAGATATTGTCAATGAACATCAGCACGTCGCGGCCTTCGTCACGGAAGTGTTCGGCCATGGTCAGGCCGGTCAGCCCGACCCGCAGGCGGTTGCCCGGGGGTTCGTTCATCTGGCCGTACACCAGGGCCACCTTGTCCAGCACGTCGGATTCGCGCATTTCATGGTAGAAGTCGTTGCCCTCACGGGTACGCTCGCCCACTCCGGCGAAGACCGAGTAGCCGCTGTGCTCGATCGCAATGTTTCGGATCAGTTCCATCATGTTGACGGTCTTGCCAACGCCGGCGCCGCCGAACAGGCCGACCTTACCGCCCTTGGCGAACGGGCAGAGCAGGTCGATGACCTTGATGCCGGTCTCCAGCAGTTCGCTGCTACCGGTCTGTTCCTGGAAGGTAGGCGCCGGGCGATGGATCGGCATGTGCTGTTCGGCCTCGACCGGACCGGCATGATCGACCGGATTGCCGAGCACGTCCATGATGCGGCCCAGCGTTTTCTGCCCGACCGGCACCGAGATGGGTGCTCCGGTATTCATGACGTCCAATCCGCGGCGCAGTCCGTCGGACGGCCCCATGGCGATGGTCCGCACCACGCCGTCGCCGAGCTGCTGCTGGACCTCTAGCGTTAGGTCGGCCTCTTCCACCGTCAATGCGTCATAGACCTGCGGCACGGCGGACGGTTCGAATTCCACGTCCACGACGGCGCCGATGATTTCTACGATTTGTCCCGAGCTCATGAGTCGTTCGGTCTCCTGTTGAATGATCGATTCGGTCATACGGCGGCTGCACCGCCGACGATTTCCGAGATTTCCTGGGTGATCGACGCCTGCCGCGCCTTGTTGTAGATCAGCTGCAATTCATCGATCAGGTCTCCGGCATTGTCCGAGGCGCTCTTCATTGCCACCATTCGCGCAGCCATCTCGCAGGCGATGTTCTCCATCACGCCGCGATACACCAGCGACTCGATGTAGCGCATCAGGAGCCCGTCCAGCACTTCGCGGGCACCGGGTTCGTACAGGTAGTCCCAATGGTGTTCAAGCGTTTCCAGTTCGGCCGGTGGAGTGGGCAGCAGTGGCGCGATGTTCGGCCTCTGCGTCATGGTGTTGACGAAGTCGTTTTCGGCCAGGTAGACCCGGTCGATGCGGCCTTCGACATAGTCGTCCAGCATGATCTTGACCTGCCCGATGACCTCCTCGAGCCTCGGTGCGTCGCCCAGGTGTGAAGTCTGCGCAACGACCTCGATGCCGCCGATGCGCTTGAAGAACGCGGTTCCTTTGGCGCCGAACAGGCAAAGCCGTACCGGAACCTGCTGTTGCCGCCATTCGTGCATTGCACGCAGAACATTTTTGAACAGGTTGACGTTGAGGCCCCCGCACAGGCCGCGGTCGGTGGAGACCACGATGAATCCGACGCCGCGGACTTCTTCGCGGCTCTCGAGGAACGGATGGCGGTATTCGACGTTGGCGTGTGCCAGATGGCCGATCACCTCGCGAATTTTCGTTGCATACGGGCGAGTGGCTGCCATGCGATCCTGGGCGCGGCGCATTTTGCTGGCCGCGACCATCTCCATCGCCTTGGTGATCTTCTGAGTATTGCGAATACTCGCGATCTTGGTGCGAATTTCCTTCTCGCCCGACATTTTCGCGTTACCAGCTCTGGGTTTTGATGAAAGTCTCGAGAAGATCCTTGAACCGGCCTTGGATCTCCTCGTCGTAAGACCCGTCCTGGTTCAACTGCTCCAGGAAGTCGGCATGTTCGGACCGGGCATAAGCGTGCAGGGCCGCCTCGAAGGCCCGAACCTGTTCGACCTCGACCTCATCCAGCCAGCCTTCGTTGACCGCATACAGCGACAACGCCATGTCGGCGATGGTCAGCGGCCTGTACTGGGCCTGCTTCATGAGCTCCATCACGCGTTCGCCACGCTCCAGCTGCTTGCGGGTCTGCTCGTCGAGATCCGAAGCAAACTGCGAGAACGCGGCCAGTTCGCGATACTGCGCGAGTGCCAGGCGCACGCCGCCGCCGAGCTTCTTGATCAATTGGGTCTGGGCGGCGCCACCGACCCGGGACACCGACAGGCCGGCATTGATCGCCGGGCGGAAACCGGCATTGAACAGGTCCGTTTCCAGGAAGATCTGGCCGTCGGTGATGGAGATCACGTTGGTTGGCACGAACGCCGAGACATCTCCGGCCTGGGTTTCGATCACCGGGAGGGCGGTCAGGCTGCCGGTGCGGCCTTTCACTTCGCCATTGGTCATCTGCTCCACGTAGTCGGCATTGACGCGGGAAGCCCGCTCCAGCAACCGCGAATGCAGGTAGAACACGTCGCCGGGATACGCTTCGCGACCCGGCGGGCGGCGAAGCAGCAGCGAGACCTGGCGGTAGGCCCAGGCCTGCTTGGTCAGATCGTCGTAGATGATCAGCGCGTCCTCGCCGCGGTCGCGGAAGTATTCGCCCATCGCGCAGCCGGAGTAAGGCGCGATGTACTGCATCGCGGCCGACTCCGAGGCCGAGGCCGCCACCACGATGGTATGCTCCATGGCACCGTGCTCCTCCAGTTTGCGCACGACGCCCGCGATGGAGGAGGCTTTCTGGCCGATCGCAACATAGATGCAGAGCAGGTCGGCGCCTTTCTGGTTGATGATCGTGTCGATAGCCAGCGCAGTCTTACCGGTCTGGCGGTCGCCGATGATCAGTTCGCGCTGTCCGCGGCCGACCGGCACCATCGCGTCGATAGACTTCAAGCCGGTCTGCACGGGCTGGCTGACCGACTGCCGCTCGATCACGCCGGGCGCGATTTTTTCGATGGGGGAGCGGGTTTCCAGGTTCAGGTCCCCTTTGCCGTCGATCGGCTCGCCGAGGGAGTTGACGACCCGTCCGAGCAGCGCCTCGCCGACCGGGACCTCTAGGATGCGACCGGTGCAGCGAGCCGTGTCGCCTTCCCCGATGTGGCGGTAGTCGCCGAGGACCACCGCGCCGACCGAGTCGCGCTCCAGATTGAGCGCGATGGCGTAACTGTCGCCCGGCAGCGCAATCATTTCGCCGGACATTACGTCGCTGAGGCCATGGATGCGCACGATGCCGTCGGTCACCATGACCACCGTGCCTTCGCTGGCCGCCTGTGGCGCCACATCGAATTCGGCGATCCTTTGTTTGATCAGGTCTGAAATTTCAGTCGGATTCAAGGCAGACATTCGGTTCTACTCCATGTATTGGTGTCAGGCCAGACTTTGCGAAAGCTGCTGCAGACGCCTCTGGAGAGAGGCATCCAGCACCCGGTCGCCAGCGCGGACAACCGCGCCGCCCAGCAATTGTTCATCGGTTTTCGAAACCAGTTCCACGGTTTGCCCGGTCCGCTCCGCCAGAGCCGCACGGATGCGTTCCTGCTGTGCCGGATCGAGTTCCCGTGCGCTGACTACTTCGGCAGTCAGGCGTTGTTCATGATCAGCGCGCAATTGTTCGAATTGCTCCCGAACCTCGGGAAGGATTGATAGCCGGTCGCGTTCGCCGAGCACCCGGAGCAACTGTCGCATCGGCTCGTCGAAGTGGTCGCCGCCAAGAGATTCCAGCATTTCGGTGCGGCGCGCACGGGTCAGACGGGGATCCGTCAGCAGGATGCGCAGACGCGGGTCTTCGGCCAGAGCCGCCGCGGTTTCCAGCATGTCCGAAAACGCATCCAGCACGCCACTTTCACGCGCATAGCCAAAGGCGGCGCGGGCGTAGGGGCGGGCAGTGGTGATGGCGCTCACAGACGCTCCGCCAACTGTTCCAAGGCGTCGGCGTGGGCCGTCGCATCGACTTCGCGTTGCAATACCGCTTCGGCACCCGCAATCGCCAGGGTCGCTACTTCCCCACGCAACTGCTCACGCACCTGCTGGGTGTTTTTCTCGATTTCTTCCTGGGCCTGGGTCAGGATGCGCTCGCCTTCGGTCTTGGCCGTGGTCCGCGATTCTGCCACGATCTCGCTGGCGCGGCGTTCCGCTTGAGCCAGGATCCGGGAGGCTTCCTCCCGGGCTTGTCCCGTGGTCTGCTGCGCTTCCTGTTCGGCTCGCTCGCGTTCGGTCTTGGCCGCGTCTGCGTCCGCTAGCCCGTCGGCGATGCGCTTCTTGCGGGCCTCCAGTGCGTTGATTACGGGCGGCCAGATGAACCGCATGCAGAACCAGACGAAGATCGTGAACGAAATCGCCTGTCCGATCAGCGTAAGGTTGATATTCATCGGGAGGTCTCCCCGCGGATCAAGCGACCGCGAACAGCAGGTAGAAAGCGATACCGACGGCAATCATCGGCACGGCATCGACCAGACCCAGCACGATGAACATTTGGGTACGCAGCATCGGAATCAGTTCCGGTTGCCGTGCGATGCCTTCCATGTATTTGCCCCCCAGGTTGCCGATGCCGATGGCGGCGCCCAAGGCGCCTAGGCCCATCATCAGGCCGCCTGCGATATAAATCAGGCCAGATACGAGTTCCATGAAATTACTCCAGTTTTGAAAGGTGGGTGAAAGGGAATCAGGTTAGTGCTCGCCGGTGTCGTGCGCTATGTTCAGGTAGACCACGGTCAGCACCATGAAGATGAAAGCCTGCAGCAGAATCACCAGGACGTGAAAGATCGCCCAGGGCACGGACAGGGTCCATTGCGCCCACAGCGGCAGAAGCGCGATCAGGATAAAAATCATTTCTCCCGCGTACAGGTTGCCGAACAGACGCAAGCCATGGGAGACGGGTTTGGCGAGCAGGGCCACGCCCTCCAGGAAAAGGTTGATCGGGATCAACAGGGCCTTGAGGAACGGGTTTTTCGCGGAAAACGGGTGCAGGGTCAGTTCGCCGAGGAAACCGCCGATGCCCTTGCGGCGCAGGCTGTAGTAGAGCACCAGGGCGAAGATCGACAGCGACATGCCCATGGTGACGTTCGGGTCGGTGGTCGGCACGATCTTCATATAGTGCACGCCCACCAGGGAGAATGCCCACGGTACCCAGTCCACCGGCACCAGGTCCATGAGATTCATCAGGAAGATCCACATGAACGAACATAACGCGAGTGGGGCGACTATCCGGTTGCGGTGGCTGAAGGAGTCACGCACCGTGCCGTCGATGAACTCGATGATTTGCTCCACCGCGTTCTGGAATCCGCCGGGCACGCCTTCAGTCGCGCGTCGCGCCGCATAGCCGAACAGGGCCAGGAACAAGACGCCTAGGCCGACGGCCCAAGCCATTGAATCTACGTGAATGGCCCAGAAACCCATGGCCTCGACCTGCTCGCGGCTGTGCGCGAGGCCCCAGCTGCCGTCCGGGTGCTGTCCGAACGTCAGGTTGGTCAGATGGTGCTTGATGTAGTCCGCACCCGTTGCGTATTCGGTGGCCATATGTCCGGAGCTGTAACGGTATTTTGTGCGTCAGTTGTCGTTAAGTGACAAGTGTCCGATCAGGTGCGTTGCCTGGGCCGCCGCATAGGTCGCGAAAAGGGCCAGAGGCTGAACTTCGCGGTAAAACCCGAAGATCAGGCCCAGGCCGATCAGCGTGCCGAGCCAGCGGAGCATCCAGGCATAACGCATTCGCCGCTGTTCTTCTCGAACTCCGCTTGCCCGTTTCCGCCGGAACAGGCAAATGGCGGCCAACGCATTGGGAAATAGGCACAATGCCCCCCCCGCTGCCGCTGAAAGACCGATCTCCCGGTCATAAAAAATCCCCGCCAAACAAAGCAGGGTGAGCAGCAGCTGTGCGGCAAGGATCCGACCGACCGGCAACGCCGCCATCACGATCAGTACCCTTGTCTGCGACACCTAAATGTCAAGCCTTAAAATTTTAGCATAGGCAGGTGCAGCGACACACGGTCGAGCCTTGCCGAGAACCCGCTTCAGCCCCGATAGCCCAGGCTCGAACCCGATTGGGCTCTTCCTCCCGGGCGTGAGTGATTTTCCCTCTATTTCCCAGTCTGTACAATCTTTCCAGGTGAGTAGTTCTCGACACCCTGAAAAATGCAGCGCCAAATAACTGGATTCCTGTCGTGCCTTGTGCTCGCAGGGGGCTTGTTCGTTTTGCCGGCTGTAGCGGCTGACGAGGAAACGAAGACGTTCGTCGTCCAAAAAGGGCACTTATCCGCAAACGTGCGCGAACTGGCCGGTTCCCACGGATGGTCCCTAGTATGGGATTCCGAGGAAGACCGCATCATCAATCGTTCCTTCAGTGTAGCCAATCCGTCGCTGGAGGGATGCCTTTCCAACGTGCTTGAAGGATACGAGGACGCCTTCACGGCGAATCTGAACCAAGCCGAACGGGTGGTGCACGTCACCGCGGTTGCGGCAGATACCCGCACGGAGGATGCGTCGGGGTCTGGAGAGAATGGGCTGCAATGGTCTTCCGAACTGGTTTTCGAGCCGGACCTAAAGCCGGCCGACCCGCCCGAGCCTCCTCCGTTCGAAGAACAGAAACCGACGGTGCGGATGCTTGATTTGCTGCAGTTCTGGAAGGACGACGAACCCGAGCCAGATTCTTCCGCGCCGACGCCGGAGGCCAGCCTGGAACCTCTAAAGGCATCCCCTTCAGAGACACCCTCACCCGAGACGCAGGAACCTGCAGTCGCCAAGGAGCCGGAATCTCCGGTCATTGCTTTGGATTCCAAGGCTGATGCGCCGCCGGAAAAGGAACCGGAAAAGAAATCAGAAGAGGCGCCCAAGGCACCTGAGCCGGACCTCCCTGTCCTGCAGATTCTGTCTATGAAAGACAAGGCAAAAGCAGAAAGCGAGCTGGCCAAGTTGCAGGCTCTCGGTCATGATGTGTTCCTGGAAGACTTCCATCAGGACGATACGCTTTGGCATCGCCTAAAAATGCGGGTTCCCCATGCCGAGGGGGTCGAAGGTACCGTGAAGGACTTGGAACGCTTGGGTTACAAGACCGTCTGGGTCCTGCCGCGCGATTCTGCCCAGAAGCAATCGTCTTCTGGCGAATGAGGTGGCGGACCGCGTTCGAGACAGGATGAGTGGCTTTCCTTGATCGGGCCCGTGCTGAGCCCTCGGGTGGCCTTCTTATAATGACGGAATTCTACGTCTGCGCCGTTCGGTCGCTTTTCTCATGATTCGGCTATTCCGTTCCCTGGCCACCACGGCGTTCATGACCTCGCTCTCCCGCTTGCTGGGCTACGCCCGCGATGCGGTGGTATTCATTTTCATCAGCAATGCGCACGGCGCGCTGGATGCGTTTTTCGTCGCTTTCCGCATTCCGAATTTCCTGCGCCGCTTGTCCGCCGAGGGTGCATTCTCGCAGGCGTTCGTGCCGGTATTCGTGGAATACCGCGAGCAGAAGCCGCAGGAACTTAATTCACTCATCGATGCCACGGCTGGCGCGTTGGCGGTGGTTCTTATCTTCATTACCACGTTGGGCATTCTTTCGGCGCCTCTGCTGATCATGATTTTTGCGCCGGGCTTCACGATGGACGGCGATCCACGGGCTGATGTCGCCAGCGATTTGCTTCAGATCACATTCCCTTACGTCCTGTTCATCTCGTTGACCGCCATGGCGGGGAGCATGTTCAATGCGCTGGGACGCTTCGCCCTGCCTGCGATCACCCCGGCACTGCTCAACCTGTCGCTGATCGCGGCCGTGCTGTGGTTGGCGCCGAGGATGGAGCAACCGGTGTACGCGCTTGCCTGGGGCGTCTTTGTTGCGGGGGTCCTGCAATTGGTGATCCAGCTGCCGTGGCTGCATCGCCAGGGTTTGCTGCCGAGGCCACGGCTGGATTGGCATCACTCCGGATTCCGGCGCATCGCGAAACTCATGCTTCCCGCCCTGTTCGGCTCATCGGTTGTCCAGATCAATTTGCTGTTCGACACCTTGGTGGCGTCCTTTTTGGCAGTCGGCAGCATCAGTTGGCTGTACCTGTCGGACCGGTTCGTGGAGTTGCCGCTGGCGCTGTTCGGGATTTCCACTGCCACGGTTTTGCTGCCGCGGTTGTCCCAATGCAGTGCCCGAAAAGACGGCGAAGGGTTTCGGGCGGGGCTCGAATGGGGAGTTCGGGTCGGCCTGGCGGTCGCGTTGCCGTCTGCCGTTGGACTAGCGCTTCTGGCTGAACCGATTCTGGCGACGCTGCTGCAGTACCGGGAATTCTCGCTGTTCGACACCCGGATGGCCGGGATGGCGCTGACTGCGTTTGCGCTCGGCCTGCCCGCATTCATCTTGGTCAAGGTATTCGCGCCCGGATTTTTCGCCCATCAGGATACCCGCACCCCTGTACGGGTCGGCGTGATCTCAATGCTGGCCAACATGGCATTGACCGGCATTGGCTTACTTGTCTGGTTTACCGTGGAGTTGGAGGGGCCGCACGTTGCTTTGGCACTTGCGACCGCCATCGCGGCCTACCTGAACGCAGGGCTCCTGTACCGGAAATTGCATGCACGCAGTTTTTATTCCGGCAACCGGGCGACGGCTGCCTTGGTGGCCCGGATCAGCCTGTCCTGTGCGGCCATGGCGGCGGTGCTGTGGCCGCTCATTCCGGAAACCCTCGAATGGACTCGCCTTGAATTCGCCGGACGCCTGCTTCAATTGGTCGAATTGATTATTCTGGGCGCAGCCGTCTACGCTGCCGTGCTTTGGATTTCAGGCGCGCGCATTCGCGACTTCCATATTCAATCTCTGTCCGAGAAAACCGTCGCGTGAACGCTTCCTCCGAATCTTCCTCCGGTGTCCGGGGACAGGAACCGATGTTTGATGGGGTGTTGCCAGCGTGCCGGCCCTGCGCGGTCACCGTTGGCAACTACGATGGGTTGCACCTCGGGCATCAGTCGGTACTGAAGCGACTCCTAGATGCGGCTGCCGACCGCGGGTTGGAATCCGTATTGCTGACCTTGGAGCCCTCGCCCCAGGAATTCTTTCGGGGAGCGGACAATGCGCCACGGATCGGATCGCTTGTGGATAAAAGGCGGTTCGCCGAGCAGATGTTTCCCGCGCTCGACCACTTTGTGGCCCTCCCGTTCAACGCGCAGACCGCCGCCATCGGTGCGCAGGAGTTCGTGCAAGACTTGCTGGTTGGTCGCCTTGGCATGCGCTACCTTACGGTTGGCGAGGATTTTCGTTTCGGTCGCGACCGCACTGGGGACTTTTTGCTGCTTGAGGCCGAATCTTCGGCCTGCGGCTTCGAACTTGAAGCCGCGCCCACTTTCGAGCTGGACGAAGGCCGGGTGAGCAGCACCCGCATTCGTGCGGCGCTTGCTGGCGGTGATGTTCCGGAAGCGGAATATCTGCTTGGGCATCCGTTCGAGATTTGCGCCGAAGTGGTTGAGGGAGACCGGCGCGGGCGCGAATTCGGCTTCCCGACCGCCAATCTCGATTTCCCGCATAATCCCCCCATGCGCGGGGTGTTCGCGGTCACTTCGCACTTGGAAGGCGAGCTTTGCCAGGGGGTCGCTAATGTAGGCACCCGGCCGACCGTGGACGGAACGCGTCTGGTCATAGAAGTGCACCTGTTAGACTTTGCCGCCGATTTGTACGGCCAAAGGATGGCCGTACGTTTTCATCAGCGTCTGCGCGCCGAGCAGCGTTTCGACTCGGTCGAGAGCCTGCGCGAACAAATCGGCCGCGACATTGATACCGCCCGGGAATTTTTTTCTGATGCCTAACCCGTACCGAGAAACGCTGAACCTGCCTCGCACCGACTTCCCGATGCGCGGGAATCTGGCCAAGCGCGAACCCGAACGGTTGCGCCGATGGCAGGAACTGGATCTCTACGGTCGCCTACGGGATGCCCGGCAGGGCCGGGACCGCTTCGTCCTGCACGACGGGCCGCCGTACGCCAACGGCAAACTTCACATGGGCCACGCGGTCAACAAGACCCTGAAGGACATCGTGGTGCGTTCGCGGAGCCTGGACGGTCTTGATGCTCCGTACCGCCCGGGTTGGGACTGCCACGGCCTCCCGATCGAGTTGCAGATCGAGAAGACCTTGTCGGAAGAAGCCTGTGCGGATGGCCGGACGTTTCGTGCCGCTTGCCGCGACTATGCGACCCAGCAAGTGGACGAGCAGCGCGAGGATTTCGTACGTCTGGGGGTGCTCGGTCAGTGGGACGCGCCCTACCTAACCATGGCACCCGAAACCGAAGCCGGCATTGTGCGGGCACTGGGCGCGCTGTTGGAATCCGGCTACCTGACGCGGGGCTACAAGCCGGTGTACTGGTGTGCCGACTGCCACTCAGCCTTGGCCGAGGCCGAAGTCGAATACGAGGATCATGTTTCCCCGTCGATCGATGTCCGCTTTGATGCGGTAGACGCGGCGCTGGCTCAGACTTTTGATATTTCAGAAGATTCTAAGGTTTCGGTAGCAATCTGGACGACCACTCCCTGGACCCTGCTGGCCAACGAAGCGGTCTGCCTGCACCCCGAGCTTGAATATGTACTGGTTGAGCGGGAAGGAGGTCTGCTGCTTGTGGCGGAGGCCTTGCGCGAGGTTTTCTGCGAGCGCGTCGGTGCGCAGGCAGTGCGGTCTTTTACGGTGCGGGGCGATCGATTGGAGGGTTGTCTGCTTCGCCATCCGTTTCTGGACAAGACCGTGCCGCTCATCACCGGCGAGCACGTGACCGCCGAGGAAGGTACCGGCTGCGTGCATACGGCGCCGGCACACGGGCCGGAAGACCATGCCGTCGGACTCAGGTTCGACTTGCCGGTCGATTGCCCGGTGGAAGAGGACGGACGCTTCCGCGACGGCACGCCGGAAGTCGGGGGCCTCAGCGTGGCGGAGGCCAATCCGCGTATCCTTGAGACGCTGAAACGGGCCGGGAGCCTGTTGGCGGAAGCTTCGCATCCGCATAGCTATCCGCACTGCTGGCGGCACCATACCCCGTTGCTGTTCCGCGCTGCTGCGCAATGGTTTATCGACATGTCCACGCATGGTTTGCGTGACCGGGCGCTTGCCGCCACGGACCGGGTGGACTGGTATCCAGCCTGGGGCCGGGAGCGTATCCGCGGGATGCTGACCGGGCGCCCGGACTGGTGCATCAGCCGCCAGCGTAACTGGGGCTCACCCATCCCGCTGTTCTGGCGCTGCGACAACGGCGAACTGCATCCGGACACGCCGACGCTGCTTGAAGAGGTTGCCAAACGCATCGAACAAGACGGCATTGACGCGTGGTTCGATCTGGATCCCGAAGAGTTGTTGGGCGACCAGGCGTCCAACTATGCGAAGTCGCAAGACACCCTGGATGTCTGGTTCGACTCCGGAGTCACCCACCGTACCGTGATGGCTGAAGAGTACGGCGAGGGTGTGCAAGTCGATCTTTACCTGGAAGGCTCGGACCAGCATCGCGGTTGGTTCCAGTCCTCGCTGCTGACCGGCGTGGCGTTGAACGATGCACCGCCGTACCGGCAGGTCTTGACACACGGTTTTGTGGTCGACGCGCACGGCCACAAGATGTCTAAGTCGCGAGGAAACATTGTTAAACCTCAGAAAATTATCGACAGTTTGGGTGCGGATATTCTGCGTCTGTGGGTGGCGTCTACTGACACCAGCGCTGAACTGGCAGTCTCGGAGGAAATCTTGGGGCATACCTCCGAGACCTATCGCCGGATCCGTAACACCGCGCGCTACCTGCTGGCAAGCCTGCACGATTTCGATCCGTCGACCGACCTGTGTGCCCCCTCGGACATGCTGGCTCTGGATCAGTGGATCCTGAAACAGGCTGCCGCCCAAGATGCGGCGGTCCGCGAAGATTTCCGGCGCTACCGATTCCACACCATATGCCAGCGCCTACACACGTTCTGCGTCAATGAGCTGGGCAGCCTGTACCTTGATGTGACCAAGGACCGCACGTATACCCTGCCGGCTACGCATCCGGGTCGGCGCAGTGCGCAGAGCGCGATGTACCTGCTGGCCGAGGCGATGTGCCGCTGGCTTGCGCCGATCTGTCCATTCACTGCCGACGAAATCTACGAACACATACCGGGTTCGCGTGAAGATTCCGTCCACCTGACCGAGTGGTTCGACCTGGAAGCTTATCGAGATGCGCCGTCCGTATTCTCCGATGACGATTGGGAGGTTCTTCTGGAAGTTCGCCAAGCCGTCAGCCAGACCTTGGAACCCTTGCGCCAGACCGAGGTGATCGGGGCCGCGCTGGATGCCGAGGTGACGCTGACCGCGGAACCCGCTACTGCCGAATTGCTGAAACGGCTTGGGACGGAGTTGCACTTCCTATTCATCACGTCAGACGCACGCCTCAGTGATACGCCCGCTTCTGAGGCTCAGGTCTACTCGCTGCCCCGGGCCGGGCAACTGCACGTCGCGGCCGCTTCCAGCGCGCACGCCAAATGCGCCCGGTGCTGGCATCATGACCCAACCGTCGGCAGCATTGATGCACACCCGGAACTGTGTGCACGATGCCACACCAATGTGGAAGGAGAAGGCGAGGAACGGCAGTATGTCTGATTCATGGCGCCTGGCGCTTCCGATTTCGGGCACGGTGCTGGTGCTGGACCAATTGAGCAAGTTCTTGATTGAACGTGCTCTTTTTCTACATCAGGAAGTGGTATTGCTGCCCTTCCTGTCCCTGCAACTCACCTACAACACGGGAGCTGCATTCAGTTTTTTGCACGATGCCGGAGGCTGGCAGCGTGGCTTCCTGTCGGTCGTGAGTATTGCGATCATGATTTGGCTGGGCGTCTGGGTTCACCGTCTGGCTCCAACGGAACGCCAACTGGCCTGGCCGCTTGCGTTGATTCTTGGCGGGGCGGCCGGCAACCTGATCGACCGCCTGTCGGTGGGTGCCGTGACGGATTTCATCGTGCTGCATTACCGGGGTTGGCACTGGCCGACTTTCAATCTGGCCGATGCGGCCATTTCCATAGGGGTCGTGGTGCTTATTTTGCTGAGTTTTCGTCGAGCTTCGCCATAAGGTGGCGCAACGCTTGTGATGTCATCGAAACTCTGCCTATTTCCTTACGCTGCGGCTCTAGGTTTCGCAGCGGGCGCCGCGTCAGCGGGTGAGCTGACTGTAGTCTCCTTCGGTGGCGCCTATACCCAGAGCCAGATCGAGGCTTACCACAAGCCGTGGATGGCTAAGACCGGACACCGCATCCTGTCCGAGGATTACAACGGTGGGCTAGCCGAGATCAAGGCGCAGGTACAGGCTGGCCACGTGACTTGGGATGTGGTGGATTCGCAGGCCGCCGAAGTGCTGCTCGGTTGTGACGAGGGTCTGCACGAGGAGATCGATCCCGCCATCCTGCCGCCAGCGCCAGACGGCACCCCGGCCGTGGAAGACTTTTACGATGGCACGATCAGCGACTGCGCGGTCGGCACCATCGCGTGGTCCACGGTGATCGCCTACGACCGAGACCGATTATCGCCTGCACCAGCCACGATTGATGATTTCTTCGACCTGAAGGCATTCCCCGGCCGACGCGGCATGCGCAAGGTTCCCAAGGCCAATCTGGAGATGGCATTGGTTGCCGACGGTGTGCCGCCGAAGCAGGTCTACGAGGTGCTGCAGACGCCGGAGGGGGTGGATCGCGCATTCGCCAAACTGGACAGCATCAAGGAGCACGTCGTGTGGTGGGAGTCCGGGGCGCAGCCGCCGCAGCTGCTGGTGGATGGCGAGGTGGTGATGAGTACTGCTTACAACGGACGCATCTTCAACGCAACCGTAGCGGAAGGACAGTCGCTGGAGGTGGTCTGGGATGCGCAGGTGCTGACGGTCAACAGTTGGGCGATTGTGAAGGATACGCCGGACTTGGAACTGGCGTTGGATTTTCTAAAATTCGTCTCCGCACCGGAGCACATGGCGGTGCAGGCCTCTTGGATCTCCTACGCGCCGGTGCGCCGTTCTGCGTCTGCCATGATCGGCGCCTACCATGCCGACCCGGGGCTGGACATGCGCCCGCTCATGCCGACCGCACCGGATAATGTTCGCAATGCAGTCTGGAACGACAAGGAGTTCTGGGCGGATCGGGTCGACGAACTGAACGATCGATTCAACGTCTGGCTGCTCGAATGAACGGAGGCTGGTCCGGCCGCTTGCGTTGATTTTGAAGGTGCGGCTGGTCAACCTGAGCGACCGCCCGTCGGTGGGCGCCGCAACGGATTTCACCATAAAACATATGGGCATAGACCATACGTGACTTGTTATAGTTGCTTGGGTAAAGCGGAGAAATTCCAGTGAAGAACCAGACTCGATTTTATATAAATGGTGAATGGGTCGAGCCCTCGACAAGAAACACCCTGGATGTCATTAATCCTGCGACGGAAAAAGTCATTGGCTCTGTGGCTCTAGGGAGTGAAAAAGATGTAGACAAAGCCGTCGCCGCGGCAAGGGTGGCCTTTGATTCCTATTCGCAAACTTCGCAAGAAGAACGGATTGAGTTGCTGGAAAAAATCATCGATTGCTACAAGGTCCGTATGGATGATGTTGCGGCAACGATCAGTAAAGAAATGGGCGCGCCGATCAATCTTGCACATTCGGCGCAAGTCCCCATGGGGTTGGATCACCTGGCCACAACACTTGACGTTTTGCGCGAGTTCAAATTCGAGGAGGACTTTGGTTCCTCACGCGTCATCCGCGAGCCTGTAGGGGTCTGCGGGTTCATCACGCCGTGGAATTGGCCCCTCAACCAGATTACGTGCAAGGTCGCGCCGGCATTGGCGGCAGGTTGCACCATGGTTTTGAAGCCCTCCGAGATTGCCCCGTTCAACGCCATCCTGTTTACTGAAATTCTGGATGCCGCTGGGGTGCCGGCAGGGGTGTTTAACCTCGTCAACGGTGACGGCCCTACCGTCGGCGCGGCGCTTTCTTCACATCCCGATATCGACATGGTCTCATTCACCGGCTCGACACGAGCTGGCATCGAAGTTGCCCGCAACGCGGCCCCGACGGTCAAGCGAGTCGCACAAGAACTGGGAGGCCAGTCCGCGAATATCCTGCTCGACGACGCGGATTTCCAGGAAGCCATTGCACGAGATGTATCCTGGTTATGCACGAATTCGGGGCAATCCTGCATTGCTCCGTCCCGGATGCTGGTCCCCGAGTCGCGGATGAGTGAAGCCGCGGCTATCGCCAAAGAAGCGGCAGAGAGGGTGAAGGTGGGCGACCCCAATGCCCCGGACACGGCGATGGGCCCGGTGGTTTCCGAATTGCAGTTCAACCGGGTTCAGGACATGATTCAGGCCGGGATAGACGAAGGGGCCAAATTGGTGACCGGGGGGACAGGCCGCCCCGATGGCTTGGATGCCGGCTACTACGTGAAGCCGACGGTGTTCTCCCATGTAGACAACAGCATGAAGATTGCACAACAGGAAATCTTCGGACCGGTGCTCTCCTTGATCGGCTATGCGGACGAGGAGGAAGCCGTTCGGATTGCGAACGATACGGTATACGGGCTGTCCGGTTATATCTCTTCAGGTGATCTCGAACATGCGCGGGCCGTAGCGCGCCGGGTTCGGGCAGGAAATGTTTATCTCAATGGGGCGCCGCCAGACAGCAAAACACCGTTCGGTGGATATAAGCGATCCGGCAACGGTCGCGAGTGGGGACGATATGGCCTTGAAGAGTTTCTCGAGGCAAAGGCAGTCACGGGTTACGGTGGCTCGTGAAACGGGAAAGCCAGTTCCGAATCCCCACGGTCAATTCTGCTTTTTTAGCTCCTCTTTTCCAAACAGTTCAATCGCTTCCAGGGTCTCATGGACATCGACCCAAGTCGTCGTGTGATTGATGATGCAAAGCCTGAGCGAAAACGTGTTTCTGAGTGACGTTGATGACATGAGTGCACGGTCATCCCAAAAGACGCGAGCCAGCACCGCCCGGTTGATTTTTTCCAAAGCCTCCTCGTCAAGGCGGGCTTCGGTGGGATTGATTCGAAAGCATACGATGCTCAAAGTGACGGGGCTCAAAAGCTCCAAGGTCGTGCTCTCTTGAATATATTTCTCTGCCTGATCCGCCAATTCCATCCCTTTTGAGATGGCTCTCCGGAATGCCTCCATCCCGAAGGTCTGGATGGACATCCAGATTTTCAAGGCTCGAAATGAGCGGCTCAGTTGCAGGCCGTGATCGGAGAAGTTGGGGTGACCCGCACCCCAAAGCGTGTCTTGGAGGACATCATGGTGGATCTCAAACACACGTTCAAGCGTGCGTGCGTCCTTGACCAGGAGGCCGCCCGCTTCGTAGGGTTGGAAGAACCACTTGTGGGCATCAATCCCGACCGAATCGGAACGCTCGATCCCACGCAACAACTTCCGGCCTTCTTCAGTCACGATCGCGGAACCGCCGTAAGCGGCATCGACATGCAACCAGATGTTCTGCTCCTCGCAGAAATCCGACAGGGCCTCGAGCGGGTCAATCGCCCCGGTACTGGACGTCCCCGCATTGGCGCATACGGCAACGGGATTGATTCCTGCCGCGCGATCTTCGGTCACGGAACGAGCCAACGCCTCCATGTCTATACGGAAACCTTCATCGCTTGGAATCATGCGGATGTATTCCGGCCGAATGCCAATAATCTTTGCCGCGCGGATCAGCGCGCTATGACTCTGATCACTCATATAGACGGCTCCCCGCTCAGGGTGGCCTGCAGCTTCCCTTGCCCCGACGAGAGCCTCTAGGGTGGCTGCCGAACCCCCGCTCGCGAGAAGCCCGCCCGCACTGTCCGGGTAACCCAGCCAGCACCGAAACCATTCAATGACGGTCAATTCGATCTGACTGGGCCCGCTTGCGGTCAACCAGGTTGCCGAATTGATGTTGAACCCGGCTGTCATAAAGTCGGCCAACACGCCGGGCCAAGTGGGGGACGATGGAATAAATGCGAAAGCGCGAGGGTGCGCTAGCCGCGACGCAATCGGGAGAATCTCGTGTGCCGCCTGCTCAAGGACTTCCATCGCGGGTCTCCCGTCCTCGGGCGCATCCTTCATGAATCGATCCTCGAGCTCTTTCTTGAATTCTCCGTCCCAGGCATTTTCTTCAGGTAGGCGCTCGTGCCACTCCACGACAAGTTCTGCCGCCTTGCGCGCAAGGTCCAGCATCTGCTCAGGTGTCATTTGGAGGCCGTCGGACGTTCCGGCCTCTTCTGTAGACGCATGCAGTGCGTCTGCTTTCCGCACGTTCTTCTTAGTCAAACCTTCCCCTCACGTTCCGGGCTGGTGGGGATATAAACTGGAACTATACAGGTAGCGTCTTATTCAGCGAGTTATTAGTTACCGCATCCGCTCCAAGCCATTAACTCGGAGAGCGAAAGCCGCCTTGAGCAGGTAATGGTTAGCCCGCCCCGCATATCCCGCTGCTGCGGTTTTTAGCTGGTCAGCGCAAAGTAGATGGCCGAACCGAGGATGGCGAGGCCGATCAGGATCGCAATCAATCGAAACATGGCTTCAAAAGATTCCTTTTAGGTTGATAATAAGACTGATTTTACTCCAACCCCATTCCAAAGACAGATGAGTTCGCTTGCCCTGTTCGCCGACGTCGCGAATCGTCGATGCCTGGTGGTCGGCGCGGGCCCGGTCGCCGCGCGGAAGATCGATGTGCTGGTGCGGGCCGATGCGCCGGTGAGGGTGGTCGCCCCCGAAGCCGTTGATTCGGTCCGCGAGCATGCCGAGGCGGGCCGTATCGAGTATCAAGCCCGGGATTTCCGGGAAGAGGACTTGGAGGGAGTCTTCCTCGTGGTGGTTGCCAGCAACGATGCGGCACTGAACGACCGGATTGCCGGCGAAGCGCGGGAGCGGGGTCTCTTGGTCAATGCTGCCCACAAAGCCGATGCAGGGGATGTATTGCTGCCCTCGGTGATTCACCGGGACCCGATTCAGGTCGCGATTTGCACCGACGGCGCTTCGCCGGTGCTCGGGCGGCTGTTGCGAAATCATTTGGAGAGCCGGATTCCTGGCGCATTCGGGAGACTGGCGGTGCTGGTCGAGAGATTCCGAGGCGGGGCGCGGGAAAAATTTCCCGAACGCCGATTGCGCCGCCGTTTCTGGGAGGCCGTCCTAAGCGGCCCGATTGCCGAACAGGTGCTGGACGGCCGCGAGGCGGAAGCGGACGAAACCCTGCGGCAGGAGCTGGAGATCGGACAAGTGCCTGGTGCCGGGGAGGTCTATCTGGTCGGCGCGGGGCCTGGGGACCCGGACCTCTTGACGTTTCGTGCATTGCGCCTGATCCAGCAGGCCGACGTGGTGGTCTATGACCGGCTGGTGTCGGATCCGATCATGGCGTTGCTGCGTAAAGACATCGAGAAAATCTATGCAGGCAAGGAGCGTGCCCGGCACACGATTGAGCAGGAGTCGATCAATGCCCTGCTGGTTCGTCTCGCCCGGGAAGGCAAGCGGGTCCTGCGGCTGAAGGGGGGTGACCCGCTGGTGTTCGGTCGCGGGGGCGAGGAAATCGCCACCCTGATGGAGGAGGGCATCGCCTTTCAGATTGTTCCCGGGATCACGGCTGCCAATGGTTGCGCCAGTTATGCGGGTATTCCCCTGACCCACCGCGATTACGCGCAGGCCTGCATCTTCGTGACCGGCCACCTCAAGGACGGAAGCGTAAACCTGAACTGGGACATGCTGGCACATTCACGCCAGACGCTGGTGTTCTACATGGGCTTGGCCGGCTGCCCCGAGATCTGCAGGCAGTTGGTACGTCACGGGTTGGATGCCAGCACTCCGGCTGCGTTGATTACTCGTGGCACTACTCCGGAGCAGCGGGTGCTGACCGGCACATTGGAAGATCTCCCGAAACTGGTGCAATCACAAGATGTGGCGCCGCCCACTCTTATCGTGGTCGGCGAAGTCGTCCGTCTGCGAGAACAGCTTCGCTGGTACCAGACCGGGGGGGATATTGCCGCGCCATGATTTGGTGCTTCCGGCCTGGAACTTCACGGCATCCGCATTGCCTTGAGGGGGTGCGGCCGGCAGGATGGGTGGAGGTATCCCAGTGAGCGACTTCCTGTCGGGGTTCCGCCGAAGCCTGACGATGCTGGGGTTGAGCACACCGCCGACCCCCGAATCCTTGAACGTGGGTATGCCAGCCCCTGGCTTCACGTTGACCGATGAGGACAAGGTGCCCCATCACCTTTCGGACTATTCCGGGCAATGGCTGGTACTGTACTTTTATCCAAAGGACAATACGCCAGGTTGCGTCATGGAAGCCTGCGCATTTCGGGACGATATCGGGTTGTTTCATGAACGGGATGCCCAAGTGGTCGGGATCAGCATCGACGATGCGGGCAATCATCGGAAATTCATCGACAAGCATGGCCTGCCGTTCACGTTGCTGTCGGACCCGGAGGGGAGAGTCGCTGAGCGCTACGGTGCGCACAGCGGGATGTTCGGCATTGCGTACGCCAAGCGCCAGACCTTCTTGATTGACCCGGAGGGCATTGTTCGCCACATTTGGAGGACGGTGCCCTTGCACGGACATGCGCAGGATGTCATTGCCGTTCTGGAAAGTTTCCGATAGGAATTTGGCAATGGCCCACCGTATCTCGCGCGTGACGACCCGAAGCGGGGACGACGGGACGACAGGCATTGCGGGGGGCACCCGGTTGCCTAAAGACGATCCTCGAATCGAGGCATTGGGCGCGGTCGATGAACTCAACTGCCAATTAGGGCTGCTGCTTTCCTTGGTGGCGGGTGCGGAGGCCTGCCAGCAGGTCGAGGAGGTGCAGCAGGACCTGTTCGATCTGGGTGCGGTGATTGCACAGGGGAAGTTGGAATGGAGAGGCGAAGAGAAATCGGCCCGGTTGGAATGCTGGACCGAAGAACTGAATGCCGTGTTGCCGCCGCTTGAAGAATTTATCCTTCCGGGCGGTGTCGTCGAGGCGGCGCAATGCCACGTGGCACGTGCAGTTTGTCGACGTGCCGAACGGCGAGTGGTGGTGTTGGATGATCTGCCGGAAACAGCGCGAGTCTACTTGAATCGATTGTCAGACTTGTTGTTTGTTTTGGCACGGACGCTCACCAAGGAAAAGGGAGAGTCGGAGCGGTCCTGGCGGGGTGTTTCCCCACCTGGGAAGTGACGGTGAGCCCTTCGCCGCTTGATCTGAGAATGAGGCGGCGCCAAATTCACATGAACCAGGACTTTGCGTAAATTCACCCCGATCTCCGAGCTAACGCGATTTTCTAGTTTTTCCATGCACGAGAGGCGGCCCGGGGTGGATTCCCGCGTAAATTCTGGCGAACGGGCAGGCCGACTCGTCGCGAAGGGACCCGTTTCGAGCGTTTGAGGGGCGATTT
>JAPONY010000079.1 GCA_026713705.1 Gammaproteobacteria bacterium | reverse complement strand
TCGGCAGATTCCATCAGGGCCAGCGGGCGATGCTTCGGCGGGACCCGCATCAACAGGTCGAATATAAAACTGCAATCTGGCCGCCCCAGAACTGTCTGGAGAGTGACTTGCGTTACAGACGGCCTTCATATAAAGAGACTGAGGATGGCAAGCTTCATACTAATTTGGGTATAATGCGAACAATTCCCCCAGATGGCTTCGACCTCTGGGTGCAGGGCCTCTCCGGAGGCCCTTGCTTTTTCGGGATATGCGAACACATATTTACGTCGATGGTTTTAATCTCTACTATGGAGCACTAAAAAGTACTTCATACAAATGGCTTGACCTCTCAAGTCTATTTCGAGAAATATTAAAGCCGCATCACGACATCCTAAAAATCAAATATTTCACAGCACGTGTGAAATCACACCCAAGCGACCCCTCAAAACCACAACGCCAAAACATTTATCTACGCGCGTTACAACACTATTGCCCAGAGATTGAAATCTATTTCGGTCATTTTCTATCCCATACAGCCCTGGCACCACTTGCCAAACCCGGTCGCGGACCTCGATTGGTCAACATTATCAAAACAGAAGAGAAAGGATCGGACGTCAATCTTGCCGTACACCTCCTGAACGATGGATGGACAAACGCTTATGACTGTGCGATTGTCGTTACGAATGACAGTGACATCGCTGAAGCCATGCGCCTTGTAAAAGAAATGCACAAAGGCAAACAACTCGGTCTCATAACACCCAGCAAGCGCCATCCATCTCTACAGTTGGTGACTCACGCAGACTTTGTCCGGGGCATCTCTGAAAATGCGCTACGAGGTAGTCAACTCCCTCTTCAGATTCCTGGAACTAACTTGATTAAGCCCACTAGTTGGTAATCTAAGTATGATGGGGTTCATGAAGACAACATTGGATATTAACGACGAATTGCTCGCCCGAGCCAAGCGCCATGCAAAAGAGGCAGGAAAGCCCTTGCGTGCCGTAGTGGAGGAGGGACTGCGGAACATGCTGCCTCCTTCAATCCCCCGAAGTCAATACACCCTTCCCGATCTTAGGGTCGGAGATCCGGATACGAGCGACCCCCTTGAACAGTACTCTTGGCCCGAGTTGCGAGATTCCATCTATGGAGATTCGGACACTTGATGATCGCCGGAGACACCAATGTATTGATCTACGCCAAAGGAGATTTTTCCATGCCGTTGAATATTAAAAATGCTGCGGCTCATGCGTTGGCAAAGAAAATCGCAACCTTGACGGGTGAATCCATGACCAAGGTTGTCACGGAAGCCCTGCAAGAGAAATTGGCGCGGGTGGAAAGGGCTAAGGGTCGCGCCGGACTGGCGGAGGAACTTGATCGTATCGCCTTGCGGTGTGCTCGCTTGCCGCGACGCGACAGCAGGAGTCCCGACGAGGTTATTGGCTACGATGAACGCGGCCTGCCTCAGTGATCGCGACCGACACGTCCGCTCTCGTTGCCATTCTGAGTGATTAACCTGAACGGAGCAATTTCAATCAACTGATCGAATCGGAAGAATTTACCTACGTCAGTGCCGCGAGTCTGCTGGAAGCTCACATAATCTTGTTCTCCCGCTTTGGCTGACATAGAAGTCAAAGGCCAACACTGAGCGGCGGCAGCAGACCAGATGTCCCCCGATCTCCGAGCTAACAGATAGAAATCAGGCGGGAAGGCCCCGGTTGGCCGGTTTTAACTGCGTGCAGCAGTTAAAATAAGGGTAGAAACCATTCACCCACTGGGTGAATCCACAGCAACCAACCGGGAGTCCCATTATATGACCAAATTTTCCTGCCGG
>JAPONY010000078.1 GCA_026713705.1 Gammaproteobacteria bacterium | reverse complement strand
GGCAAGTGGAAGCCGGAAAAGGCGGCGAAAGCCTTCAGCTCCGCCTGAGAGCGGAGCCGGGAAATGAATTTCGTAAACCTCGGAAAAATAATGGTTTTTCCTTAACTGAACAGCGCTGATCCTTAACTTAATGCCATTGGGGGGGGGGCAATGGTATTCTTCCTAAAATGCAGACGGGTCGGACCCTTCGTTCCGCCCTGGGGCGCGACAGCGAAAGGCCGCATTTTAGCAAGAATCAGTCGAAATGAACCCAAGAAGACGCGTGAGGATCATACGACGACGGTCTATCGCTCTGATTCCGTGGGTGAGGGGCCACCTGGCCTGCTCTCCGTCGTGGAGCTTCCTCTGTCGATCTTCGTAGGCCAGCATGATGCAGAGAGATCTCTGTCGCATGCGCCACAATTCCCTCGCGAGGATTCTCCGGGCCGGCCTCCCGCGCCTTGGGGTCAATGTGCGGCTCATGATGCGTATCCGACCGGATCAGTTCACCGCCCGCATGGCATAACCCGCACCGTGTCAGGTCCTGGCCCCAGAGCCGGAACTCGATGACATGGTCACCGGTCGCCTCGACGCCTCCGGTCTCATCAGCGCGTCGTCGACATGACAACAGAAGAGCGCGCGGCCTTGCTCGCCCTCCTGAACTCGCTGCCGGAACTAAGTGATTCCAGTACAGACGCAGGCCTGATCCGCCAAATCGGCTGTCCTGTCTATACCCACTAAATGCCTCTGAAACTTCCGGCTAGTTGCGGCTGATATCGTTCGACGTTGATTCGGTCTTCGCCCTTGCGGGCCTGGGCAAGATCCCAAGCCGTTTGCCGGCGCAGCCAGAACTCGGCACTGGACCAGCCCGCCTTCTCCAGACGAATAGCCATCTCTGGAGAAATAGCCGCGTGGCCATTGAGGACTCGCGAGAGGGTGTGACGGGCAACGCCCAAGACCCGTGCCGCCCCGGCCACGCTCAAACCGAGTGGCTCCAGGCAGTTCTCCCGGATGCTGCGTCCCGGATGCGGTGGATTGCTCATTGCCATGTTGCTGCTCCTGTTAGTGATGGTCGATCAGGTCAACATCGTAGACCTCGCCGTCGTCGAAGCGAAAGACCATCCGCCAGTTGCCGGAAATCGAAATGCTCCAGAATCCTTTCAGATCGCCTTTCAGCGGGTGAAGGCGATAGCCGGGCAAGTCAAGATCAGAGGGTTTTCGGGCCTCGTCAAGATCTGCCAACGCGAGTGCGACGCGACCTGCCAGATCGGAACTCACTCGACTCGGATCGCCGCGCTCGTACATTCGCCTCAGGCCGCGGTGGCGAAAACTTCGAATCATAACAAAGTGTACCGCATAGCGGTACACCCGTCAATGTCCCCGATCTTTCAGCTGCCGAGAGGGTCTCGCTTACTGGAACACCGCCTCGGAGTTGTCGAGGCTGTCCGAGCCTTCGAACTCGATCAGGCCCAGCTTCAGGGCGGAAGCCGCCCTTTCGATGCCGCCCGTCTGGACCCGCAATGCATCGATGGCCGCCTGCACCCGTGCATGGCCCGGATGGTTGTCGGGGCCGATCATCTGGTCATACGCCTCGCCGCCTTTCGCGCTGGCCACGAGCTTCTCCATCGCCGCCATGGTGGCGTCCAGCTGGCTGCGCAGCGTCGCATCCGCATCGGGCGAAACCGCCGCGACCAGGGACGAGATTCCGGGGCCCTTCAGCATCGAGCCATCCACGCGCCTGTATTCTCCGAGATAGATATTCCGGATGCCCAGCGCATCGTAATAATGCGAATAATGCGTGTTGTCGCTAAAGCAATCATGCTCCTCTTCCGGATCGTGCAGCAGCAGACCCAGCTGCATCCGCTCGCCAGCGAGCTCGCCGTAGGAGAGGCTGCCCATGCCCGTGACGATGGTCGCCAGGCCCTGCTCGACCGCACCGCCTAGCAGTCCCTTCCGGGCTTCGCCGTCCACCCCCCACTGCGCATGCATCCAGGCGAGATCATCGATCAGCAGGTCGGTGGCCGCCTTCAGATAAGCCGCCCGGCGTTCGCAACTTCCCCAGGAGCAGTTGTCCGGATCGAAATCGGTTGCCGGGCGGGCGCCCGCGCCCGGGCCCGTACCGTTCAGGTCCTGGCCCCAGAGCAGAAACTCGATGGCATGATAGCCGGTCGCCACGTTCGCCTCGACCCCGCCGATCTGATGCAGCGTGTCCGAGAGCAGTGCCTTGGTGATCTGCCCCGCGTCAATGGTCTGCCCGCCGAATTCGAAACTCGCACTCGCGATGACGTTGGCCCGGTAACCCGGGTTCTCCTCGGACTCTGCTCCGTAACTGGCCGCGACATAGTCGATCAGGCCTTCGTCGAGCGGCCAGGCGTTCACCTTGCCCTCCCAGTCATCGACGATCGCGTTGCCGAAGCGGTAGACCTCGCTCTGCTGGTAGGGAACCCGCGATGCCCGCCACGCCATCCGGGCGGCATCCAGGTTGTCCTCGGTCGGCTTAGCGATCAGCCGGTCGACTGCGGCCTGCAGATCGCGCGCAGCGGACAGGGAGTCCCCGTATACGGCCCGGGCCAGATCGGCGTAGTGGACCAGCACCGCGCGTTCCTGTTCCCCGGCGAATCCGGGCATGGTCAGGAGCGTCAGACCGGCCGCAGCCAGAAGGCCCCTCTTCAACACGGAAAAGCGATTCATCAGAATTCGGCCGCAAGCTGAACCGTGACGGTGTCGGCGTTCTCGTCGGTCCCGGCGAAGGCGCACTCCACGGTCTCGACATCCGCCAGCACACAATCCGACCATTCATCCGTGTCGTAGTCCTTGTCATGCGCCCACTCGACGCCAAGGGCGACCGAGTCCATCAACTCGACCGAGCCGCCGATCATGAAACGGGATTCCGGCAGTTCCACGCCAACCGCATCGTCGGTTCCCTGGTAGCCGACCGCGATCGTCGCGGGCTGGCTGCGGATCATGAAATCGTAGGCCGCCTCGACCATCCAACTCGACGGCCTGGCCCCGCGGTTGGCGTACGCGCCCTCGACCACGGAACCGCCGTACGCCAGAGCGATACTCTGGAAGCGTTCGGCCGCACCGAGGTATTCGGCCATGAACGCAACGTCACCTTGGCGCAAGCGGCCACTCGCGGCGAAGCCGGAAACATGGTCGTCGTAGGTTTCCGGTCCCGTCTCGCCCCGCGCTTCGCCAGCCGCCTCGAGGTTGCCGGCCACCGCATCCTGCAGGGCGTCGGTGTCGCCGGTATCGTCGATGTAGGCCAGGTCCCACCCGAATTCCACGCCGTTGCTTTCCATCGCATAGCCGATCACGGCACCGAAGTGGTCGATCCGGTTGTCGTCGTCCTTGCCGTTGTCACCGTTGTAGAGGAAAGCGGCACCGTACAGGTTCTTGCCCTCGACGCCGAACATCAGCGCGGTCTCACGGGTCTCGCCGAGTTCCAGCGTCAGCGGGTCGGAGATCATCGTGGTCTCGTACACGCCGAACGGCAGGTACATCCGCCCCCCCGCGATGAACCAAGAGCCGTCCGGGGGTGCAATTGTCAAGGTCCCGATATCGATGTCGGTGACATTGTCGTTGTCGCCCTCCTCGAACAGGAACAGGACTTCGCCGCGGACCCAGTCGGTGATCTGCGCCGCGACCCCGAGTTCGACCGTCGCCAGGATCACGTCCATCTCGCTGTCTCCTTCATAAGGCTCCGCATGGCCGGCTTCCACTTCGATCAGGCCGGTGATCTCAACGCTGTCGGATCCATCCGCCAAGACAGGCGTCTGGCAGATAAAAGCGGCGAGGCTTGCCGCAGTCAGCGATTTTAGTTTCATCAGTTCTCCGCTGCGCAGGCGTGCACCTGCCAGGAGCAGCGGCGCAGGGAACGGTCGATCCGCTCGCCGCAGTCCGTCGCCATGTCTCCCTCCAGAGGTACAGGCGCCTGATCCTTGGATTCACCGGAAAGTCCCGAACGCAGGTCCCAGGCATTCCCTGTCGAAAGAGTGATAATAAGATTCATTCGCATAGTGAGAATCATTGTTGATATATAGTTTGGTTTGTCAAGCCCTGCCGCAGCAGAATACATCCATGCCCAGAGCGTTTTTTTCGGGCCGGTCAGCGGAAACCGGTTTTGCGCTGCCGTTCGCCACAGCCACCCTCTTTTTGGCCCTGCTCTCCCCACCCCTCTCGGCGGAAACCGATAGCGAACGGGCACGTATCGCCGCCGTGACGCAGCCAACGAGCGATTTCTCCCAACCCGAAGCCTACGAGCGCCGCCCCGGCGGCGCGGCGACGGTTTTCAAAATTCTCAACCGCAGTGCCTTCTCCCATCACTCCGCCAACATGCCGCCCGAACGCCAGCTCGACTTCCATGTCGGCGACGGCATCTTCAAGAAGATCTGGGTTTCCTCGCCAAGTTCGACCATGTCCTCGGACGGCCTAGGCCCCTTATTCAACGCGCGCTCCTGCCAGCGCTGCCACCGCAAGGACGGTCGTGGCCGCCCTCCCCTCGCGGGCGAGCGCCCCGAATCCATGCTGCTCCATCTCTCGGTCCCGCCCCGCAACGAGCAGGACGAAACCGCGCTCAGGGAACACCGGCTGGCCAGCATCCCGGAGCCGACCTACGGCGGCCAATTGCAGAACTATTCCGTCCAGGCCGTGCCGGCCGAAGGAGGGATGACGATTACCTACCGCGAGATTCCGGTTGCCCTGGCCGACGGCGAGACGGCCAGCCTGCGCGCGCCAACCTACGGCATCAAGAATCTTCGATATGGGCCCCTCCATCCCGACACGATGCTGTCGCCGCGGGTCGCCCCGCCCGTCATCGGCATGGGCCTGCTGGAAGCCATCCCGGAAGCCGACATCCTGGCCAACGCCGACCCGGACGACCGTGACGGCGACGGTATTTCAGGACGGGCACACCGGGTGTGGAGTGACGAGCGCGGACAGACGATGCTGGGCCGCTTCGGCTGGAAGGCCGGGCAACCCACCGTCGCCCAGCAGGCGGCAGCCGCCTTCCGCGAGGATATCGGCGTCTCGACCCCGCTCTATCCCGTTCCGTACGGCGACTGCACCCCGAAACAGAAGAAATGCCGCGAGGCCCATCACGGCGTGTCCGAATCGGAACCTGCCGAGGCCGGCCAAAAGCTGTTCGACTTCCTTGTCTTCTACAACCGCAACCTTGCCGTCCCGGCCCGCCGCCTCATCGGCGATGCGCAGGTCCTCGAAGGGAAGCGCCTGTTCTACGAGGCCCACTGCATCGGCTGCCACCGGCCCAAGTTCGTGACCCGGCGGGACTCCATCAGCGAAGAGCAATCCTTCCAGTTGATCTGGCCCTACACGGACCTGTTGCTGCACGACATGGGCGAAGGGCTGGCCGACGACCGCCCGGAAGGCATGGCGTCCGGGCGCGAATGGCGCACGCCGCCGCTTTGGGGCATCGGCCTGACCGAAACGGTCAGCGGCCACACCCTGTTCCTGCACGACGGCCGGGCGCGCAATCTGCTCGAAGCCATCCTCTGGCATGGCGGCGAGGCGGAAGCCGCGAAACAGCGCGTCGTCGACATGACGAAAGAAGAGCGTGCGGCCCTGCTCGCCTTCCTGAACTCGCTGTAGGAACGCTGGCCGGGGTCTCCCTGCCCTAAAATGAGGTAGACCCGTCTCATCATCACATGAAGCGCCTCCGCACCAGATGGACTCCCGTCTTGCTGTCACTCGCCGCAGCAGGCGCCATCCTGATCTACTGGACTCCTGAAGAGAACCCGACCGACACCTGGCCCCTGACCATCAACAGCACGGGCGGCACTCACCGTTTTGCCGTGGAACTGGCGCTCACCCCGCAAGCACATGCGCAGGGACTCATGTTCCGCGAAGACCTGGCCGACGATGCCGGCATGCTGTTCGTCTACGACCGCCCGGACGTGCGAACCATGTGGATGAAGGATACCCCCCTCTCGCTCGACATGCTGTTCCTTGATTCAGACGGAATCATTCGCCGCATCGTGCACGACACGATCCCAGGGTCGGCGGTCACGATCATCAGCCCTCGCGACATCCTGTACGTGCTGGAACTGCGTGCCGGAGTGACCCGGAAACTCGGCATCAAAGCCGGAGACCAGGTCCAGAATCTCCCCTCGCCGGGTCAATCCTCGGCCTCTTCCTCCCGGTAGGCTTCCGACAACCGGTCCGCGAGCGCGCTCAATTCACCCGCTTCGATCGCGATGCGGATTTCGCGCATGAGCTGCTGGTAGTAGTGGAGATTGTGCAGCGTCGCCAGCCTCGAGAACAGGATCTCCCGGCCCTGGTCCAGATGCCGCAGATAAGCGCGCGAGTAGTTCTGGCAGGTGTAGCAGGCGCATCCTTCCTCGATCGGCTCGGTCGCTCCGGCATGCCGCCGGTTCCGGATGCGCAGGACCCCGCTCCGGGTGAACAGGTATCCGTTGCGGGCGTGCCGGGTCGGAATCACGCAGTCGAACAGGTCCATGCCCGAGCGAACCGCATCCACGATGTCGACCGGACGCCCGACGCCCATCAGGTAGCGCGGCTGCCCTACCGGCAGGTGCGGGCCCAGGGCCTCCAGCACCATGCGCCGCTCCTCGAAACTCTCTCCCACGGACAGCCCCCCGACCGCATAGCCGTCAAAGCCGATCTCCTCCAGGCGCTGCTGGCACTCCAGCCGCAACTCCGGATACAGCCCGCCCTGCCCGATGCCGAACAGGGCGGCCGGATGCTCGCCGTGCGTCTGCCGGCTCCGCTCGGCCCAGCGCAGCGACAGCTCCATGGAGGCCCGGGCCTGCTCTTCGGTCGCAGGGTGCGGCGTACATTCGTCGAACACCATCACCACATCGGAATCCAATGCATGCTGCACGGAAACGGACCGTTCCGGATCCAGGAACACCTCGTCGCCGTCGACCGGCGAGCGGAACCGGACCCCGGCCTCGCCAATCTCCCGCCACGGCGCCAGGCTGAAGACCTGGTAGCCACCGGAGTCCGTCAGGATCGGCCCCGGCCAGTGCATGAAGCGGTGCAGCCCGCCGTGTGGTTCGATCACTTCCGTCCCGGGCCGCAGCATCAGGTGGAAGGTGTTGCCCAGGATCATCTCCGTGCCGCAGGCCCGCAACTCCTCCGGCGTGACCGAGCGCACCGCGCCGTGCGTCCCGACCGGCATGAACGCCGGGGTCTGCACGATGCCGCGTTCAAACTCCAGCACCCCGCGTCGCGCGGCGCCGTCGGCATGGGTGACCTGGAACTTCATCGCGCTCAAAGGATCAGCATGGCGTCGCCGTAGCTGTAGAAGCGGTAGCCTCGGCCGACAGCATGACGGTAGGCGCCAAGGGTCTCGGCGTGCCCCGCGAACGCGCAGATCATGACCAGCAGCGAGGAGCGGGGCAGATGGAAGTTCGTGATCAGCCCGTCGGTCGCGGCGAACGTGCAGCCCGGATAGAGATACAGGCGGGTCTCGCCTTCGAAAGGTTGCAGGCGACCGGACTGCGCCGCGGATTCCAGCGCCCGCGCGGAGGTGGTTCCGACCGCGATCACCCGCCCTCCCCGTTCGCGAGCCTGCTCGATCCGGGCACATGCTTCGGCGCTGACCGACAGACGTTCGGCATGGATGCGGTGATCGCGGATGTCTTTGGATTCGATGGGCTGGAAAGTCCCGGCACCCACATGCAGCGTCACGAAAACCCTCCCGATGCCCTTCTCCTCCAGGCGGGCCAAAAGGGGCTCGTCGAAGTGCAGCCCCGCCGTCGGGGCGGCCACCGCGCCGGGATGATGCGCGTATACGGTCTGGTAGCGATCCCGGTCCCGCGGTTCCGGGGCGCGGTCGATGTACGGCGGCAGCGGCACCTGGCCATGCCGTTCCAGAAAATCCGCGACCCCCGTCCCGTCCGGGAACTTCAGGATCCAGAACCTCCCGTCCCGTCCCTCGACTTCGGCCCGCACCTCTTCGGTGAAGATCAGTTCGCTGCCGGGCGCGGGCGGGCGGCTGAAACGCAGTTGCGCCAGGATTCGTTGTTTCGGAAGCAGGCGCTCGATAAGCACTTCGACCTTGCCGCCCGTTGGCTTGCGGCCGAACAGGCGGGCCGGGATCACGCGGGTGTCGTTGAGCACCAGCAGGTCGTCGGGGGTCAGCAGGTCCGGAAGGTCGCGGATTCCCCGGTCACTGAGTTCGCCGGTGGCACGATCCATCACCAGCAGGCGGCTGGCGCCCCGATCCGGCAGAGGGTGTTTCGCGATCCGTTCGGGCGGCAGGTCGTAATCGAAGTCGGCCGCCTGGAAGTGCGCCTGCGGTTCAGCCGAAGAGCGGCTTTCGCACGATGATGTCGTCACGGCCGGAACCGGTGGAAATCAGATCGACCGGCACATCCAGATGCCGCTCGACCGCGGCGATATAGTCCCGGGCCCGAGCCGGCAGATCATCGAAGGTCCGGGCTTTCGTGGTGGCACTCTGCCACCCGGGGTAATCCTCGTATTCCGCCGCCTGGCCGGCCTCGTCGTAGCCGGTGCACATGCGGATCGCCGGGAACGAGTCCAGCACGTCCAGCTTGGTCAGGCACACGCTGCTGACGCCATTGGCATGCATGGCCCGGCGCAATGCCACCACGTCGAGCCAGCCGCAGCGCCGGGCCCGACCGGTGGTCGCTCCGATCTCCGCGCCCAGCCGTGCCAGCTGCGTGCCGGCCTCGTCGTGCAATTCCGTCGGGAACGGCCCGGAGCCGACCCGGGTGGTGTACACCTTGACGATCCCCAGCACCGCGTCGATCTGCCGCGGCCCGATGCCCGCCCCCACGCACGCGCCGCCGGCTACCGTGTTGCTGGACGTGACATAGGGATAGGTGCCGTGATCGATGTCCAGCAGGGTTCCCTGGGCGCCTTCGAACAGAAGATTCTTTCCAGTCGCACGCAATTCCGCGCAACGCTCCGAAACATCCGCGACACAGGACTCCAAGCGATCGGCGAGGGCCCATAGCCGTTCCGCCATCCGCGTCGCGTCCAAAGGCTCGGTCTTATAGTAGTTTTGCAGGATAAAATTATGATATTCAACAAGTTCTGACAGTTTTTCGTCACGGGATTCCGGCTGGTAGAGATCGTCGACCCGCAAACCCCGGCGCGCGGCCTTGTCCTCGTAGGCCGGGCCGATCCCGCGCAACGTCGTTCCGATTGCCGAGCCGCCCCGGGCCTTTTCGCGCGCCTGGTCGAGCGCCACGTGAGACGGCAGGAGCAAGGGGCAGGCGGCGGAGACCTTCAGCTGCTCCAGTGCCGGGAGACCCTTGCCCAAGAGAAAGTCGATTTCCTCGAACAGCGCTTCGAGCGACAGCACCACGCCGTTCCCGATCAGGCATTCGACGCCAGGGTTGAGGATACCGGAGGGAATCAGGTGCAGGACCGTCTTCTCACCGTCGACCACCAAGGTGTGCCCGGCGTTGTGGCCTCCCTGAAACCGAATCACCGCATTGGCATCGGCCGCCAGGAGATCGACGATCTTGCCTTTCCCCTCGTCGCCCCACTGCGCGCCGACGATAACCACACTCTGGTTCATGACGCGGCCGGGCGCACCACCCACGCGCCGTCTTCGTTCACCAGCTGCTCCGGGCACCGGGATCTTTCCGCGGAATCCTCCGGGCCCAGTCCGCAGACGACGGTATGGCCCTGGACACGCAATTCGGCGATCGCATCCTGCAAGGCCGGACCCTCCTCCGCTGCCGCATAGATCCGGCGGCGCTCGCCTGCATCCAGGGACCCGCAACGAGCCAGCGTGCGCAAGTCCAGGCTGAAGCCGGTCGCCGGGCGCTCGCCTTGGGCGCCGTAACGCCCGCCGCGGGCGATTTCCTGACCCTGCCCTTCCATGTAGGCGGCAAACACCAGGCCGCTTTCATAATGAAAGCCGCTGGCCTCCCCCAGATCGAAATGGAGCTGGACCTCCGGGTAGACGTTGCGAACCTGGGCCGCCACGGCACGCAGCGTCTCCAGGGCCGGCTGAATCTGTTCCCGGGCCCCTTCCATTCCCTGTGCCGCACGATCCAGCACCTCTTCATCCGGTCCCGACAAGTCCGGAAGCATCCGGATCATCTCGACCGCCGGGGCATTCGCGGGGCGGGCATCCAGCCACGCGCCGAGGTCGGCATGCGCCTTGCGCTGGATCAACTCGAACAATTCGTCGCATTCCTGCACGGTCCAGTCCGTCTGTTCCACCAGCGCCCTGAACACGCCGGCATGCCCCATGTCCAGGCACCAGCGGGCGCATCCCGCAGTCCGCAACGCGGCGCACAGCAGCAGGATAATCTCGGCATCACTCTGCGTGCCCTCATGTCCGTACAGTTCCGCACCCACCTGAATCGGGTTGCGCCCTCCACCGAGGATCTCGGGGTGCGCGCGAAGCACGGAACCCGCGTAGCACAAACGCACGACCTGGTCCTGCGGCATCTGCTGCCGGTCGATCCGGGCGACCTGCGGCGTGATGTCGGTGCGTACGCCCAGCGTGCGCCCGGACAACGGGTCCGTCAGCCGAAAGGTCTGCCGGTCCAGGGCGTCCTCGCCCGTCACCAGCGCATCGCGGAATTCCACCAGCGGCGGAGACACCAGGGCGTAGCCCCAGCCCTCGAAACAATCCAGCAACTGCCGCCGGTATGCCTCCAGCATCCGGGCCTGTTTCGGCAGGGCTTCCTCGATGCCTTCGGGGAGCGGGTCCGGGGTCAGCGGCTTCATACCAGCCACCGCATGAAATACAGCAGCAGTACGCCGAGCGTGACCGCGATCAACCCCATCATGCGGAACTGCACGGTCGGCAGCTCCACCATGCGCAGCATCATGCGGCGCGCCAGATCCGGGCCCAGAAGAGCGACGAGGCCTTCCAGTATGAGCACCAGAGCGATGGCCGCCAGGACAAATTCCCACTGCATGGCGGGGAACCAGGTGTTACTTCTTGAGTTGCTTGAAGTACTGGAAAAATTCCGAGTCCGGCTCCACGACCAACACGTCGCTCTTGTCGCGGAACGTATTGGTGTAGGCGTTCAGGCTTCGGGTGAACGCGAAGAACTCGGGGTCCTGATTGTAGGCTTCGGCATAGATCTCGGTCGACTGGGCATCGCCCTCACCGCGGATCTTCTCGGAATCGCGATACGCCTCGGCCTGGATCACCGTCCGCTGGCGGTCGGCGTCGGCGCGGATGCGCTCTGCGGTCTCCTGGCCGCGGGCACGGAAATCCTTGGCGGTGCGGCTTCGCTCCGCCCTCATTCGCCGGTAGACCGACTCGCTGACCTCATCCGGCAGTTCGATACGGCTGATGCGGACATCCACCACCAGGATGCCAAGCTCGCTCGCGTTGTTGCTGGACTGCACCAGCATCACGTCCATGATTTCGCGCCGCTCGCCGGAGATCGCCTGCTGGATGGTGCGCACGCCGAACTGGTTCTTGAGTCCATCCTTGACGATCTGGGCCAACCGCCCCTCGGCGCGCAAACGATCGCCCTGGGTGGCACGGAAGTATTGGCTGACGTTCTTGATCCGCCACTTGACGAAGAAGTCCACCGAGACGTTCTTCTTCTCACTGGTCAGGAACAGCTCCGGCTTGGAATCCAGCGACAGCACCCGGGCGTCGAATTTCTGCACGTTGTTGATGAACGGCATCTGGAAGTGCAACCCCGGCTCCAGGTTGGCGCGCCGAATGTCGCCGAGCTGGAACACGATCGCCGTCTCGGTCTGGCGTACGTAGAACGTGGAGGCCCATACGAGCACCACCACGATGGCGACCAAAATCAGGCGGACTTGCAGGTTCATCTCAGCGCCCCTCTCTCAGCCGCGGCGCGAGGCCCCCAGAGCCTGAGGAACTGCCTCCTTGCCGCTCCGGGGATGAAGACCTCGGCGGTCGGGCCGAACCGCGTTGTTCCAAGATCCGGTCCAGCGGCAGGAACAGCATGTTGCTCCCCTTGTCGACATCGATCACCACCTTGGAAGAATTGGACAGGACCGACTCTACCGCCTGCAGGTACATGCGCTGGCGGGTCACCTCCGGCGCCTTGCGGTATTCGGTCAGCAATTGGGTGAAGCGGGACGCCTCACCTTCAGCATTGGCAATCACCTGGGAGCGGTACGCCTTGGCGTCCTCCATTATCCGCGCGGCCTCTCCGCGCGCCTGCGGCAGGATTTCGTTGGAGTAGGCCTGCGCCTCGTTCTTGAAGCGCTCCATGTCCTCACGCGCCTTGGTCGCATCCTGGAAAGCATCCTGCACCGGGTTCGGAGGCTGCGAGTCCTCCAGATTAACGGTCAGAATCTCGATCCCGGTTCCGTAGGTGTCGAGGATTTCCTGCATCAGCGTCATGGTCCGGCTGGCGATTTCCGCGCGGCCCTCGCGCAGGATGAAGTCCATATTGTTGCGACCCACCACGGTGCGGATGGCGCTGTCGAGCACGCCGCAAATCGTGCTCTTGAAGCGGCAGGAACGGTCAAACGCGATGTCCGGGTTCTCGACGTTGAACAGGTAGTCCTCGGCATTCTTGAGTCGGTACTGCACCGAGAACTTGAGTTCGACGATGTTCTCGTCCTGCGTCAGCATGGTGGTCCGCTTCTCCACGCTTCGGTTGCCGGTCACGTTGACCACCTCGACGCTTTCGATCGGATACGGGATGTGCCAACCCGGTCCCGGCATGGTGGTGCGCTCGTGCTTGCCGAAACGCAGCACGACGCCGCGCTCGCTGGCGTCAACGATATAGAAGCCGGACAGCAGCCACAGGATCAGGAAGACGAGCAGGACGCTGCCGGTGCCGATCGACCATTTGCGGCCGCTGCCGCCACCGCCGCCCTTGCGGCCCGAACCGAACAGGCGCCGGAACAGTTTGCCGAACAGGTCATCCAGGTCCGGCGGTCCTTGCCGGGCATTGCGCTGCCACGGGTTACCACCGTTGTCGTTCCAAGCCATCAAAGTTCCGAAATCAGGACACGGCTGGTTATTCTAGCAAAGGAGATCAAAACTCGATTTTTCGCCGCCGCGTCCAGCCGGGTCCTTTCCCTTGAAAGACCCTGTCACTGAACCATCATTGATCCTGTGCATGAGACGGAAGATATTGATATCTAATAAGTTTACTTTGTATTACAGGCCGTTTGCCGGCGTCAGACCAGCACCTGGATGAAGAACCCGATTCCAAGATCGGACGACCCATCCACTTCCCCGAAGCGGCCCCCCTCGACGTTCAGGCTGAACGTCGGCCCGAGTTCAAGCCGGCTGCCTATTCGAAAATCTCCGCCCCCACCCGCGAGAGAAAGATGGGCATAGGGCGTCAGCAGGCCACGCCCTTCCACCGCCGGAAGCCCGTATTCAATCTGCACGTCAAGGCGGCCGTCGACCGACTTGCGCTCATCCGCCGGCAAGATGCCGGGACCGTCCCGAGCCCACAGCGAAGCGAGCCCTCTGGGGTGTTGTCCCAGGCTGGGAGCCAAGCCGAAGCTCAAGCCGCGGCCGTCCCCCGGGTCTATGCGGATTTCGCCGTGGAAACCCCATTCGCCATAGTCGTCGCTGTGGTTGATCAGGTAGCGGGCCTCGCCTTCCACGGTCAGGTCCTTGGCCGCATTGGAGTAGCGCACGCCCGTACCGACCTCCATCCCGGTTCCGGTCAGGCCGTCACCGCCGTCGTGGCGTGCGCCGACCTCGACCCAGGGAATCAGCCACTCGCCGGGTCCGCGCTCGCACACGTGCCGGCCTTCCAGAACCACCCGTATGCGTTCGACATCCGCGGTCAGCGGCTCGATGCCGTCGCCGCCGTACGCCTCGATCTCCGTAACGTTGCCCTCTGCCTTGATGCGAAGCGTCGAGGTGCCGAACATGATCTGGTTGTGCTCGGAAGCCAGCACGGCGCTCGCGCCCACGGCCGCGGTCCTCAACCGGGTATCGCTGGAATGCTTGCCATTGCCGTCGCTGATCTCGATCTCGCCGCGCCCGTAACCGATCGTCGCCCAAGCCTGCAGGGCGTTTTCAAACGACATCCAGCTCACGTAAGGATGCACACTGGTCAACTCGCTGTCGTAGGTTCCTTCCCGGCGGTCGCCCCGGTTCTGGTAATCGAACTTGCCGTCCGACCAAGACACCACCACCCCCGCGAGCAGCCCCGGGCGCACCTCCCAGTCGACGCCGGCATGGACGCTGGCCAAATCGCCATCCCAACGGACGGGACGGTCGTCTCCGCCTTCCAGGCTGCGATAGTCGCCTCGGCCCCAGACCTCCGCGGCGCTTTGGGTTTCGCCCGCCGCCGCATTGAACGGCAACACGAATTCTTTCCCGCCCAGCGCACGTCTCAAGTTCAAGGACGTCGTGCCCTTCGTCGCGGTCGCGAGAGAGGCCAAGGCCTGTTCGAGCGAAGCCTGCCCCCCGAACGTATGCGGCCCTTCCGAGTCCACGTTCGGATTCGCCATATCCATGCGCCTTGAGATGGCCGAGAGCGTGCTCGACATCATCGCCTGGGTAATGCGCGGCAACAATTCGTCGTTGACGCTGCCAAGCAAGGAATGCACGGTCACTCGCACCGGGGAGGCGATCACCGAAGCATAGTCTCCCGTACTGGTCACTTGGTGTGTCAGTTCTGCAGACCCCGCCGCTAGCGCCATGACCGTGACCGTCTGTTCCCGATTCCAGTTGGAGGCCGTAAACGTGAGATCGACCGGCGAGGCTTTCACCAGCAGCGGATTGGACGACTCCACGGCGATCCTGACCGGTTGGGACGGCTCCGACGTTAAAACCAGCGTGTAGGTCTCGGTTTCTCCCTCGCGGACCGCCAGCGACGTCGGTGTCAGCGCCACCCCGCGCGCGTCGTCGTCGCGGATGGTCAGCGTCTGGTCCACCGGACTCGACACTCCGCCGCCGCTCGCCGTCCCCGACACCGTCACCATCTTGTCCGCCGCGCTCACCGCGTTGTCCACCGCGGTGAGCGTCACCGTGCCGGTGCTGGTCGTCGCGCCCGCCGCGATGGTCAGGGTCGTCCCGGCCTGCGTGAAGTCGCTGTTCGTCGCCGGGCTCACCGCTTGCGTCGACACCGTCACCGCCACCGCCACGCTCAACGCCCTCGGCAGATTCGCCGTCACCGTGCTGATGCCGCCGTTCTCCGTGATCGACGCCGGACTCAGCGCCAGGCTCACCGTCGACGTGCCGTCGTCGTCGCGGATCGTCAGCGTCTGGTCCACCGGACTCGACACTCCGCCGCCGCTCGCCGTCCCCGACACCGTCACCGTCTTGTCCGGCGCGTCCCCGTCGTTGTCCACCGCCGTGATCGTCACCGTGCCGGTGCTGGTCGTCGCGCCCGCCGCGATGGTCAGGGTCGTCCCGGCCTGCGTGAAGTCGCTGTTCGTCGCCGGGCTCACCGCTTGCG
>JAPONY010000077.1 GCA_026713705.1 Gammaproteobacteria bacterium | reverse complement strand
TGTCGCGGGAGGTGGCCGCATGGCAGGCGCACCGGGATCGGATGAAGGCGACAGTGGACTGGCAGTTCACGACCCAGGATGCCCGCATCAAACTGAAACGCCTCTATCCGACATTTTATGCGTGACACGACACTAGTTTATCCGCGACCGGTTGACAATTATGAAAGCATTGCCGCCCTGCTTATATCGGGGAGTCGATCGGAAAATGGTCGACTCTTACGCAAAAGGCATATTTTTGTTTAGGTCTCCCCGCTTTTTCCGAAAAATTAAGGGCGAGGGCCGTGACGATATGGAAGAAATAGGAAGCTATGAGACAGATGGGATACTCCATCGCGATGTTGGTGACGATAGACCAATACAACCCGCGTTCATGATGAGTTTTAGCACAGATGTTGAGGCGACGAGAAAATTTGGTGAGTATTACTATGTGTTGAGAGACCTCAGTGAATTTGAAAAATGCTTGAGGGAGGCTCTTCCTTCGTGTATCACCTCTATAGAGTGGGGTGAAGTGGAGTACACAAAAACCATGAAAATAGATAGTCCTCTTATTAACCCGTCAGACGATTGGCATCGGAAATATTTCTGTAAACCAGAGAGATTTTCTGATGAAAAGGAGTGGAGGCTTATCTTTTGGTTTCTACACACTTTTCGTCCTCTAAATGAAACGATGGAGATGAAGATTCCTGCCTTATACAATTTGCTCAATCTTAAAAAACACAGTGAGGAAAACTAAAGGCTATGTGGATTAAAGAAAGGTAGAGAGCCCTAATTTCAATGCCTGAAGCCTAGTCCTTGCCTATGCCGAGAACGCCCGCCCTGTCGAAAAATAATAATCCTTGTATTATGGATATTCCCTGAAAGGGTTAGAGGGGCAAAGTGCCAGATTTTTTGACGTTGACGGAGCAGGCAGCAACCCAAATCCGGGAGCAGTTGCCGGAAGACGAGGAGGGTGTCACTCTGCGTCTAGCCGTGCGCAAGTTTGAAGACGGCAATCTCCAGTACGCGATGGGGTTTGATGTGGAAAGTCGCGAAGGGGACCAAAAATTCATGCAGCACAAAATTCCTGTGGTGGTCGGAGCCGACAGCCTGGCTTTGGCGAGAGGCATGACCGTAGATTTCGTGGAACTTGAACCAGGCAAGAAGCAGTTCATTTTTCTCAACCCCAACGATCCCTCTTACGTGCCACCGAAAGAGTAATGCCTGGGTTGGACTCATTAGGATTTATCGCATTCGGGCTGCTTTTGGCGGCAACAGTCGCTTTCTTGGCTTGGGTGTACCGGCGCAGGCTGGTTCCCTATGAAGCCATTCGGCAGTGGGTATTCCGGATGCGCGGGGGTGAGCTGTCAGCACGGGTGCCGGTGCCGCTGAAGGGTGATTTCGTGGAACTTGCAACTGATCTGAACGTCCTTGCCGAAATGGTTCAGACTCTGTCGCGGGATACCGAGGAGCAACTGCAGGAATTCAGCGACTATACCGCCATGAAGGAGCGCACCCGGTTGTCCGGGGAGTTGCATGATTCCTTGGCGCAGACCTTGGCCGGAATCAAGATGCAGGTGCGAGTGCTGGACGAGACTCTGCATCAGGGCGACGAGGAGCGGACCTGGCAGGAACTTGAGAAAATCGAGGAGAGTCTGGAAGAAGCCAACATCGAGTTGCGTGAACTGATCGCACATTTCCGCGTTCCGATCAGCGAGGCTGGCTTGCTGCCGGCGATTGAGCGAACGGTGGAGCGCTTTCGTCGGGACTGTCCGGATGTCCGTGTGCTGCTGCAGACTCAGTGGGGGGACCTGAAACTGTCGGCCGAACATGAGTTGCAGATCGTGCGCATTGTGCAGGAAGCCTTGGCCAATGCGCGAAAGCACGCCCAGGCAAGCACCGTGCGGGTCCTGATTTCAGGTGATGCGGAGACCGGGCGTTGCCGGGTGCTGGTGGAAGATGACGGAGTCGGGATTGCCAACCCACCGCGGGAAGGGGGAGGCGCCCACATCGGGATGAGCCTGCTGCAGGACCGGGCGATGCGCATCGGTGGCCGGCTTCGGGTGGAGAGCGAACCGGAGGAAGGCGTACGGGTAGCGTTGGAGTTCGACACGATGCCGCGGAAGGCGGAAGCAGCATGACGCTTACGGTCACGATCATCGATGATCACACCCTGTTCCGGGAAGGCCTGCAGGGCTTGCTGGAACGCCATGGATTGAAAGTGCTGGATTCGGTGGGGGATGCCGAGGCTGGATATGCGGTAATTTCCGAGCGCCGCCCGGAGATTGTTCTGCTGGATTTGCGCCTGCCGCAGACCGGCGGGCTGGAAATACTCCGGAAGCTGAAGGAAGACGAGGAATGTCCGCCGGTGGTGATGTTGACCACAAGTGACGAGGAACAGGATCTGATAGAGGCGCTGCGTTCCGGAGCAAGCGGATACCTTTTAAAGGACATGGAGCCGGACACCTTGGTGATGGCACTACGCTCCATCGTCGCGGGCGAGACTGTCGTGGCGCCGAGTCTTACCCCGGCACTGGCACGGGTGGTGCAGGGACGCGAACCGGAGCCGCCAGAGGGAGAGGAAGGCCCGTTCGACGTTCTGACTCCTCGCGAGAGCGAAATTCTGGCTTTGCTCGCCGAAGGCTTGAGCAATCGTGGAATCGGAAACAACCTGGGCATTTCCGAAGGGACGGTCAAGGTTCATGTGAAAGCAATCCTGCGCAAACTTGGCGTGACTTCCCGGGTGGCGGCGGCGGTGCTCGCGGTCGAGCATGGCTGGGGAAGCCGCAAATCGGCCGAAGATCGGGAGGATTAATAGTTGATTGATCTTTATTTGTAGTGTAGTTCTTGAGCTGGTCTGTCGGCGAGTTTAATATTGCGATCAAGGATCAGGACGAAGATCTGAGCCAATAAGAAAAAAACAACAGACTGTCGATTTTCCGCCAATATTTCTGTCATATTTTTTACCTAGAGTACGCACCAGCGTAACCGCTAGGTTTTTCCCTTAACCTCTAAATATTTGAAGGAGGCTCCCACGATCATGTGGAAATCACGATTTGCAGTTCCTGCTGCACTAACGCTGGCCATGGCATTGCCGGCATTTGCTTTGGCATCAGGTGAGGAAATCAATCACCTCAAACGCGAAAATGCCGAAATGAAGCAGATGCTGATGCAGATGCAGGAACAGTTGCAGGAAGTCATGATGAAGACCAACGCCATGCAGCAGCAGGCCAAGAAGGCAGCCAAAGAAGGCGACAAGAAAGGCGGCAGGGTCAAGTCCAAGAAGGAAGACATCACTATTTCCACGACCGGTGGGGGTATCAAGGTCAAATCCAGCAAGGGCAATGAATTCAAGATTGGCGGACGGTTGATGTACGACTACGATTCCTATGATGATTTCTGGGCAAGCGATGATGCGGATGACGCCGAGATTCGCCGGTCGCGCATTACCTTGAGCGGCAAGTCTGGCAAGAACTGGTCCTACAAGTTCACGACCAACATTGATCACGAGGATAACGAGGCGAACGTCGATACCGGCTATCTGAAGTATTCCAGCAAGCCGATGTACGCGATGCTGGGCAAATACAAGCGCCCGGGTATGCTCGAAGAGCGCACTAGTTCCAAGTGGATCTCGACGATTGAGCGATCCATCATCAATGAACTGTCGGGCGCCGTGATCGGCAAGCCTGATTTCGGCGGTATCTCGGTCGGTTTTGCGACCAAGGGTGACATGCCGATGAGTGGTGTGGTTGGCGTCTATGACGACCAGGTCGACGATCCAGATGATGGAGGCAATATCTACGGCGTCGGCGCCCGCTTCTCCATCATGCCGAAGTTAAGCGGCGACTCTTTCATACACGCTGGTGCCTCGTTCTACACCGTGGACTACAAGGGCAACAATCACCGCATGCGTACCCGCATGGGCGTGCACACCACGGGACGGCCATTTGAAACCGACAACCACGAGACCGACGACATCAATCAGTTCGGTGTAGAGCTCGCGTACGTCAATGGCCCGTTCTCGCTGCAGGGCGAATTCATGAACGTGGAGTCTGACGGTACCGACAATGCAGCTTGTGGGGCAGCGGGCACGTATACGCCTGGTGCGGCTGCAATTCCTGCAATGGAAGAGACCGTGTACCAGATGGATGAGGATGGTGATCCTGTCCTAGACGACGCTGGCAATAAGGTCGCGGAAATGGAGAAATACCTGGTCATGCAGGTCGCTACGGGCGAGCCGGATGACCCCAGCACTGCAGATGACCCCAGCACTACCGATATAAACGAAAATATAGATGAGTCTGTCAAGGAAGTGGAAGTCGACCTGGGCGTATCACAGGAAGATCTGGAAGGCTACGAGGTTGGGCAGTCGTTTGGTGCCGTCGCGGATGCTGATGATGACGGGACCGTAGATGCTGATACGACAGTGGATAGCACAGCAGTTGGAGACTTCATCGTTCGGGAGCGTGCGCTCACGAGGATGACGGAAGCCAAAGCCAAGGTGGACGAAATATTCTCCGACGCACCGGCCAAAACTTGCGACATCGAGATGGATGGTTTCTACCTGCAGGCCGCATATACTCTCACGGGTGAGACCCGCGGCTACAAGGGAGGCTCCGGTGCGTTTGCCGCTATTAAGCCAAAGAACGAAGGCGGCGCTTGGGAAGTGGTTGCCCGTTATGAAGATGCAGACATCGACATTCCTGGCAGAAGCCTAAGTGCTGACCTGGAGCGCATGGTTCTGGGCGTGAACTGGTACGTCAACAAGAACGTCAAGTTCATGCTGAACTATGTGGACTCTGAGGTTGATGGATGCACCGAAACCGCTCGGACGTTCACGGCTGATGATGGGGTGACAGTGCCCACAGATCACGGTCATACCTATAAGATCAAGAAGTGCAACAACGACGATGGCCAGGCGTTCTCGCTGCGAGGCCAGTACGTATTCTGATCAGTCTATGATGTCAGGACTCTTTGAGTCCTGACGGGACTCCTTGAAATCCGCCGCTTCGGGAAACCGGGCGGCGGGTTTTTTTATGGGGTCTCCTAAATGTTGGCCACGGCATTTGGCCCGACAGTCTCACCGGCTGTGTGTGCTAAACTCAAACTCAATCACCGAGAAGCATCCGTTTTCGAGCGGATTCCAGATTAGGAGGTGGACTCTGGACAAGTTGCGCTTTCCAGCCTCATCGGGTTTCCTGTCCAAGTCGGGGCACCTGTCCGGTTCTCTCATGCCACGCTTCGCATTTCAGTTTGCCTGTGTAAGCCTTGGCCTGCTGTTGGCCGCCCCGGTGCAGGCACTGTCGGAAAATGAAATCGACAGCCTGGTGGACGAAGGATCGCGCATGAAGGAATTGATGATGCGCATGCAGAGTCAGTTGAACCAATCTGCATTGCTTCGAAGCAGCGGATCGGAAATTCCGGGTCGAAACAGCAACATTGGCCTTGATCTGGCCGCCACTTCCCCATGGGCCTCGACATCCGCGATGCTGGACGGCTCGTTGCGGGACCGCTGGTTCCGAATGATAGAGCAGGGGGTGTTGGGCCGCTTTGCCAGTCTTTCCGGTGGACAGGATCAGGACGTTCAGGCGCCTGCGGTCGTCGGATTCGTGCATGGCGAAGAGATTCCCTGGTATGGCTCGCTACAGGTCCATGGGTACGATGAAAGTTCAGGTGTGGCGGATTCCACGGAAGTACAGGCACGGCTGATGGTAGCGCCGCGCTTCGAAGATGGAAGCTTTCTGCATGTTGGGCTGTCATTCCAGTCCTTTAGCAATTGGGGAGAGAATGTGGCCTTCGACATGCTGGATGGCGGGGAGTTGGAATCGCAGGGGTCCGGTTGGCACCTGGCTTTTGATATCGACTATTCACAGGAGTCCTACGCGATCCAGGCCCAGTACCTGAAATCCAAGGCGCGGGCAGAAGGATTGCCGTTCCGCAACCGGGCAAAAGTGAATGCGGACGGCTTCCATATTCGGGGTGCCTGGAGAATTACGGGCGAACATACGCAAAGCCGCTATGCGCCTGGCCTTCTGGCGCACATCGAGCCACGGGACGAGGAGGGCATCTGGGAGCTGGTGGTGCGCTATGCGAACCTTGCCGACAAGACGAAAAATCTGGAGGGAAGTTCCGATTCGATGCTGCTTGGAGTCCACTGGCGCGCAGACTCCACGCTGGCTCTGGAACTGGATTATGTCGAAGGCAATGGAGAGGACTTCCGGGCGCTCAATGACGGCGGTTTGACTCTTCGGGGCACTCTATCGTTTTAGCGGCAGTAGCAGCGCGCCTGTTTGAGAGCATAAAAAAGAAACAATCGGTAAAGTTGTCGGAGGCGCTACAGGTGCCGGTATAGGTGCATACATTGGTGGCAAGATGGGAATTGCTGCTTTAGGAACTGCTATTGCAGGCACATGGCTGGTCTTGCTGGTCGGTTTGCTGGCGGGAGGCGTGATCGGCAATGAAGTAAGCAAGCGAATCAGGCACAAAACGCCCGACCCTGAGCCGGAAAACGGTTCACCAGGCTAGTCGCCAGACCACGCCACTGACTTTGCAGGGGTTCGGTTCATGGTTTGAGTCGCCGAGTGACTCTGCGCGTACGGTCCTTAGGAAGAATGGGCAGCAATGACAAGGCTCTATCTGACCCGTTGAATTAGCGGATCAAATTGGCGGACATCACGCCTCGAACAGCGACTCTAAACGACCAGCAGTGTCGGAAGAAAATGGATTAAGAATCTCAATCCCCCCTGGGCGTTGGCCGCCCTGCATGTCTTCGCTGATGATTACAGAGCAGCCTGCCTGCCGTGCGACGGCCCAAATCATTGCATCCCAGAACGATAAATGATGCTCTTTCACCGCCTCCATGGCACCGACGAGAGTTGTACTATCGGCAGCAGCAATGCGGAAGACGTTCAGCCAGTCGTGTATGAAATTTTTCGCATGGGACGGTTCCAGTAAATTCTTTCGTGTCGTCGCATAGTAGAACTCGGCAAGCACCTGTACAGTCAGTATGCAATCTCGCTTTGCAGCCTGTCCAATAAGATCTTTGGATTGCTCGTGACGGTCGCCGGCATCACGGTCAACCGCATAGATAAGGATGTTGGTATCAACTGAGAAGCGTCCTTTAACGCTCATAAAGTTCTTCTCGCTTGATCTTCAGCCCACCAAGCGAGGCGCCTTTCTCCAATCGGTGAATCATTCGCTGATAGTCTGCCGCCCAATCGGGGTCATCCGCTTTGTCAACGGTGTGAGGGACCAGTTTGGCAATAGGCTGGCCTCTTCGGGTGATTAGAAAACCCTTTCCATGCCCGACTTCTTTTATCAGCCGGGAGAACTCTTGATTGGCTGTTGTTAGGGAAACAGTGTGCATGAACCCACCTCAAATTCTACTATATACTATTATATAGAGTATGCCCCTTATGTCAATAACACGATTAATATGGAAGACATTAAAGCGTGAGTCATAAATCCTACATTGAAGAAGCATATAGTCAGCTTGTCTTTGATGCTCTTTCTTCATTTTCGCTATGACATCCCGAATTCTGATTCCAATTTTATGGCTTGCATTGTCGTCGGCTGCCCATGCGACGCAACCCCAACTGTCTTTGGTCGCGACGTGGGACTCAAGCGAGCCGGAAGGTACCGAAATCCTTTCCTATCAACCCAAAACCCGCACACTCGCGGTGAGCAACAGCGAGGCTGGAAAGATCGATCTGGTGTCTCTGGCGAGACCGAACCTTCCCATGCACATCCGTACGCTGGATTTGGAGTTGCCGGACAGCCACACCATTAATTCAGTTGCTTTTCACCCGGATCAGGATGTTTTGGCGGCAGCCGTCGCCGGGCCGGTCGGCTCGGTGGGCGAAATCCAGCTGCTGAACCTGCATGGCAAGGTGCTGGCGCGATATGCGGCAGGCCATGGGCCGGATGACGTCTGCTTCAGTCCTTCCGGGGAGTGGCTGGCGGTTGCGAACGAAGCCGAAGAATACTGGGCCGAAGGCGGGAAGTGGCACTCACACCCGGGAAGCGTGACGTTGATCGACTTGACGGAAGGATTGCTGGAAGGGGTTGTGAGGGAAGTTCGGTTTAAACCGCTCCCCCAGAGGCATGGCCTGACGACTTTGGATGCGGGCCGGTTTCTGGAACGCGAGATAGATGGCGAAGAAGTGGAAATTCCATTCGATTCGGGTGATCCAGCCCACCTGGAGCCGGAATACACGGCTTTCGCTCCAGATGAAGCGACGGTTTACGTGAGCCTTCAGGAAAACAACGGGATAGCCGTGGTCGACACGGCAAGCGCAACCGTTCGCGGCATCATCGCTTTGGGAGTGACTGAACATATGGCGGATCTTGACGATGACGGGAGAGTTTCGTTCACGGAGACGCTGCGAGCCTTTCGGGAGCCGGACCAGATTGCGGTGACTCCAGACGGACGGTATTTGGTGACGGCGGACGAAGGGGACACTGACCCGAAAGCCTCCAAGACCCGACAAGGCCCGGCAGGTGGCGGGCGAACGCTCAGTGTCGTGGACTTGGCAGCCGCAGAAGTAATCGGTGACACCGGCAACCAGTTGGACGAGGCGGCGCATGCCGCGGGAATTTATCCAGACGGGCGAAGCGACAACAAAGGGTCGGAACCGGAGGGCGTGATCACGTTTGAAGCAGAGAGTAGGGCTTGGGCGATTGTGGCACTGGAGCGCGCGGATGCGCTGGTGCTGGTCGATCTCGAGGAGCCGAGCGCACCACAGGTGAGAGAGATATTGTCCCTGCGCGGCGAAGGAGACGGCAAGCTGGCTCCGGAAGGGATTGTTGCTTTCGAGCAGGACGGTGTGCGCTATGTGGCGACTGCCAACGAGAAAGCAGGCACCGTCAGCATTGTGGCGATTGAATTTTAAAAAAAATCCCGACCATGAAGGGTTTCATGGCCGGGATAAAGTGAGAGCGGTCGACATCCGTGTCGACCTTTGAACCGGACATCCTTGTCCGGTTTCAGCCTCACTGGAGGAAGAAAGTTTAGTCCAGGTAACCCAGGCGCATCACGGTGAAGACCGTCGCCCAGATAGCCACAGCGGCAAAAATGTCGATGACGATGATATCCATGAGTGTCTCCGGTAATGTTCGCGATGACCACCCCGCGCAGTCATCCAGTAATTCATAATATAAGGATATATTTATATATGTCAAGCCCTAGAATGGGGATTCATTTATATATTTGATAAATAAGGGAATATTTTTTAAAATCTTATGAAACCAAGACACAGTGAGCGACAACGGGACGACAATATCCCGTTTTCTTGTCTCATATGCTTCAGTCTTTCAGCCGTGGAGTAAGGTAGATTCCTTGGGCCAGCAGGAACAAAATGGGCAGCCCCAAGGCCAGGCCGAACAGCTTGAACTGCACCCAGAACTCTTCAGAGAATTCATATGCCACGTATAGGTTGAGAGTGCCGCAGACCAGGAAAAAACCGATCCAGGCGATATTCAGTTGACGCCACACCTGCGCATCGTCCAAGGAAAAGGCCTTGCTGAACATCCGCTCCACCAGGTTCCGGGAGCCGATATAGCTGGATGCGAAGAACGCCAGCGCCAACGCCCAGTAGAACACGGTCGGCTTCCATTTGATGAACAGGGGGTCTTTAAGGAGGAGGGTCAGCCCGCCGGCGACCACGACCACAACCAGTGCAGCGAGGTGCGTGCCCCCCAATTCTCGCATCATCCACAGGATCCCGCATTGGACCAGCATGGTCGCGATCAGCACGGATGTGGCAAAGTAGATTCGGTCCCCAGACTCTCCGGCAGTCAATTCCAGATGGGTTGCGTCGGAGAACGCATCAATCCATGCAGCAGGCAAGTCGGGATAGAAAAAATATGCCACCACGAAAATTGTGATGGGCAACAACTCAACGAAAAACTTCATACTGCTACCATTATAAAGAGCCATGACCCAGCGTTTTTCGATCCATCCGGAAAATCCCCAGCCGCGCCTGATCCGCCAAGCCGCGGAAATGCTGAGCGCCGGGGGCCTGCTCGTCTATCCGACCGATTCCTGCTATGCCTTCGGCTGCGCGGTCGGGGACAAGGCATCGATGGAAACGATACGGCGTCTGCGCGACCTGGATTCCAAGCACCCGTTCACGCTGGTGTGCCGGGATCTTTCAGAACTTTCCCTGTACGCCCGGATCGACAATGCGGCGTACCGGATCCTGAAGGCTCATACCCCGGGACCGTACACGTTCCTCCTGGAAGCAACCCGCGAGGTGCCGCGGCGCCTGATGGAGCCGAAGCGCCGGACCATCGGCCTGCGCATTCCCGACCACCGGGTAGTTCAGGCTCTCTTGGAGATACACAACGCCCCTCTGATGAGTTGCACCCTGATGTTGCCGGATCTGGAGGACCCCCCGGTGGAAGCGAGCGCACTGTATGACCGCCTGAAAGGACGGGTGTCCTTGATTATTGACAGTGGGTTTTGCCTCAGCATACCGACCACCGTGGTCGACCTGATGGGTGAGGTGCCGGAAGTGGTTCGCCAAGGCGGCGGCAGCTTTCCCTTGCTATAATTTTCTTATCGTGTCCAACCTCCTGTTTTCCGCCGGTTGGCGCCTGTTTTGCCCGCCATGTCATTAGCGCAGACACTGGCGATCTGGGCGGTGCCTGTCTTGCTGGGCATTACCGTGCACGAAGTTGCGCACGGCTGGGTGGCGTATCGTTTTGGTGATTCGACGGCAGCCGAAGCCGGCCGGCTGACGCTCAATCCGCTTCCGCATGTCGACTGGCTGGGGACGCTTGTGCTGCCTTTGGCCATGGTCGCGTCTCTGGGGGTGGCAATGGGTTGGGCCAAGCCCGTCCCGGTCGATGCTTCCCGGCTGCGCCGGCCTCGCGAGGACATGGCTTGGGTTGCGGTGGCAGGTCCCGCCTCTAATGCCCTGATGCTGATCGCTTGGGCCGGAATCGCCCGGTTGGGTCTGGCACTTGATTCTGAATTCGGCATTATTCTGTTTGCCATGGGACAGGCCGGAATCGTGATCAATTCGGTTCTGATGCTGCTCAACCTTCTTCCCATTCCGCCCCTGGATGGCTCAGTCGTGCTCGCCAGGTGGCTACCGCCGGAATTGGGGAGGAAATGGCTGGAATTCGGGCGTTACGGCCTGATACTGGTCTTGGCTCTATTTCTGGTGGGGTCTTTGTACGGGTTCATCGGCAAGCCGCTGATCGCGTTCATCGGCGCGGCGCACCAGTTCTTCGGGCTTCCCTGGATGGGTTCCTGATGGAAAGCGACCTCCCTGCTGGCCAACGCGTGGTGTCCGGCATGCGCCCGACCGGGCGCTTGCACCTAGGACACTACCACGGCGTCATCAAGAACTGGGTGAATCTCCAACACAGCCAGGAATGCTTCTTTTTCGTAGCGGACTGGCACGCGCTGACCACGCATTATGGAGAGACGACCAAGTTGGAGGATCATGTTTGGGAGATGGTGGTGGACTGGCTGGCCTGCGGCGTCAGCCCGGGGGCTTCGACCCTGTTCGTGCAGTCGCAGGTTCCGGAGCATGCGGAATTGCACCTGTTGCTGTCCATGTTCACTCCGTTGAGTTGGCTTGAGCGGGTGCCGAGTTACAAGGAAATGCAGGAACAGACGGATCGTGACCTGGCGACGTACGGTTTTCTGGGGTACCCCTTGTTGCAGGCCGCTGATATCTTGATGTACAAGGCGCAACTGGTGCCGGTGGGCGAGGATCAGGCGGCACACGTGGAGTTTACGCGCGAGGTTGCCCGGCGCTTCAATCACCTGTACGGCCAGGAGCAGGGCTTTGCCAAGCGGGCAGAAGGCTTGATCGATCGCCTGGGGCGAAACGAAGCGCGCCTGTACCGGGAATACCGCCGCCGTTTTCAGGAGCAGGGTGATTCGCAGGCCTTGGAGGTGGCGCGTGAGATGCTGCGCGGGCAACAGAGCATGTCGCTTGGCGATTTGCAGTGCCTGGATGGTTACCTGGAGGGGGAGTGGCGCATGATTCTCCCGGAACCGAAGGAATATCTGACGGCTGTTCCAAAAGTCCCTGGGGTGGATGGCCGCAAGATGTCCAAATCCTACAACAACACCCTGGGCTTGCGCGAGGAGCCGGAGACCATCCAGAAAAAACTGATGGGCATGATGACGGACCCGGCGCGCCAGCGGCGCAGCGACCCGGGGGATCCGGAGAAATGCCCGGTCTGGGACCTGCACAAGATCTATTCCGACTCGAAGACCCTCGAATGGGTGGAGGAAGGCTGTCGGAGCGCCGGTATCGGCTGCACGGACTGCAAGCGCCGGCTTCTGGATGCCATGGTGGCGGAACTGGATCCAATCCGTGCCAATGCCAAGGAATATTTGTCGGATCGGGCGGGGGTAAACGCCCTGATTCACGAAGGTTGCGAAGCAGCGCGCGATGTCGCCCGCGACACGCTGGAAGACGTCAGTGAGGCAATAGGGCTTGACTATGCCTGATCCGAGGCGCGACAGTCCTCCGGTGCAGCGGGAAATGCCGCTGGCCACGTTGCACGGCGAGCCGGTGGTCGATCTGCCGGAAGATCTGTACATCCCTCCCGAGGCGCTGGAAGTCTATCTGGACGCTTTTGAAGGTCCCTTGGATCTCCTGCTGTACCTGATCCGCCGACAGAACCTCGATATCCTCGACCTCCCATTGGTGGAAATCACCGACCAGTATCTGCGCCACATCTCCCTGATGGAGGAGTTGCAGCTCGAGCTGGCTTCGGAATATCTGGTGATGGCGGCGATGCTGGCCGAGATCAAATCCCGCATGCTCCTGCCTGCCCCGGAAGTAGAGGGCGAAGAAGAAGATCCACGTGCCGAGCTGGTTCGGCGCTTGCAGGAGTACGAACGCTTCAAGGTTGCCGCGGAAAGCCTCAATAACCTGCCGAGGTTGGAGCGAGACGTGTTCGAATTCGCACTGGATACCCGGGACCTGTCAGTGCCCCGCCCGCTGCCCAAGGTTGGCATGCAGGATCTCCTGATGGCCTTGGAGGCCATGTTGTTGAGGGCCCAGTACAACGTGGCGCATCAGATCGAAACCGAATCGCTGTCCGTTCAGGACCGAATGTCGGAGATCCTGGACCGGGTTGGTTCCAACGAAAATTGCCTGTTTACCAGCCTGTTCACGGCGCAGGAAGGGCGCCAGGGCATGGCGGTTTCCTTGCTGGCGATCCTCGAGTTGCTCAAGCTTGGCATGGTCGACTGCCGTCAGGAGGAATACGGCGGCCCGATCATTATTTTCCGGTGTCTGCACGGGGCGGGCGAGGAGTCGGCTCATGCCTGAATCCACAATCCGGGATACGATCCAGGCTGCACTGATGGCAGCGGACGATCCACTATCCGTGGACGCGTTGCTGAAACTGTTCGACAACCGCGACCGTCCATCGCGCAAGGAAGTGTCGGAAGCTTTGGAAAAGCTTGAGCAAGAGTGCGAGGGACGGAGTTTCTCGCTGGTCCGAATAGCCAGCGGCTGGCGCTATCAGATTGACCAAGACTACGCCGCGGTAATCGGGCGTCTTTGGGAACAGCGTCCTCCGCGTTACTCTCAGGCTTTGTTGGAGACGTTGGCGCTGATTGTCTATCGGCAGCCGATGACGCGCGGCGAAATCGAACAGGTGCGCGGTGTTGCACCCAGCACCAACATCATGCAGACGCTGACCGAGCGCAATTGGGTGCGCGTGGTGGGTTACAAGCAGGTCCCGGGTCGTCCGGCGCTGTACGGGACGACACGGGAATTTCTGGATTATTTCGGGCTGAAAAGCCTGAAGGAATTGCCGCCGCTGCCTGAACCTCGTGCGCAAGAGGAAGTGGATCCGCAGTTGAAGATCCAAGGCATGCCCCAACCCGAATCGGACGCGGAGTCGGATGCGACGGACACGGTAGTCTCTGAATCCCCGGAAGAAGACTTGCCGCCGGATCTGCCGGAAGAAGCAGCCTGAAGTGGCGGGCGATACGCCGCAGCGCCTCCAAAAACTGATTGCCCAGGCAGGGCTTGCCTCACGCCGTCAGGCCGAGGCATGGATCGAGGCGGGACGGGTCCAGGTCAACGGCCAGCCAGCCAAGCTGGGAGATCGGGCGGCTTCGGATGATGCGGTGACAGTCGATGGCCGACCGCTTCCGGAAGGGGCGGAAACCTGCCAGGTACTGGCCTACCACAAGCCCGCAGGACAGATCACCAGCCGATCCGACGAGCAGGACCGCCCGACGGTTTTCGACAACCTGCCGGAACCCTCACATGGACGTTGGATTGCGGTCGGGCGGCTGGATTTCCAGACTTCAGGCTTGCTGCTGTTGACAACCGATGGGCAATTGGCAAATCGCCTGATGCATCCGAGCGGGCAGGTGCAGCGCCGTTATCTGGCCCGGGTTCGCGGGACGCCACGCCAAGAACAACTGGAACGCTTGACGGCAGGAGTGGAACTGGAAGACGGAATGGCGAAGTTCGAGTACGTGCGCGAGAAGCGAGGTCAAGGGAGTAATCGCTGGTACGAGGTTGCGTTGCGCGAAGGACGCAATCGCGCCGTGCGGAGAATGTGGGAAGCGGTTGGCTTAGAGGTTGGTCGCCTGATCCGGATTGGATACGGGCCGGTTTTGTTGGCTCGGGATCACCCGGCGGGGGAGGCTCGCTGGCTATCCCGGAAAGAGATACAGGTCTTGAAGTACGCCTGCACGGCAAAATAATCGGCGTTTGGATCACCCCCAATCAGGAAGTTTCCGACACCCGCTCGTAACAGGGCCGGGGATCATCATCGGTCTGATTCGGGTTCTGAATCAAGGATCGTAATCGCTCTATTGCTTCTTCGAAATCATCGTTGATCACACAGTGCTCAAAATCCTGGCAGTGCAGGATATCTGACCGGGCCTGAGCCAGGCGCTGCGAGATTACGCCGTCGTCGTCCGTGCCCCGATTGCGTAAGCGTGCCTCCAAGACTGCAAAAGAGGGCGGGAGAATGAAAATGCCGACGGCTTCGGGCATTTTCTGCCGCACCAGTTGCGCGCCCTGCCAGTCGATTTCAAGGATTACGTCGAGCCCTTCGCTTCGCAACCGTTCGACCTCCGTGCGCGAGGTCCCGTACAGATGGTCGAATACCTCCGCACGTTCGAGGAACCCATCCTGCCCGCTGATCCGTTCAAATTCTTCAGGCGAGACAAAGTAATAATCCACGCCGTCTTCTTCCCCCTTGCGCATCGGCCGGGTCGTGTGCGAGATGCTGACCGCAAGGCGCTCCCCTCGGCTCAGGAGCTCCCGGATCAGGGAAGTCTTGCCGGCTCCAGAGGGTGCCGTCACGATGAACAGCCGGCCTTCACTCATCGGTCTTCTTGTCGGGAGAGGCCGGCTCTGGAGTTTCGGTGGATTCCATGGCATCAAGTTCGGTGTCCATCTCTTCTTCGGTCATGGGGCGGAAGCGGGTCTCTTCTTCTGCTTCAGCCTCGTCCTGTTTCGGAGCCACCATTTTGGAGAAGAGGATGCCGATCTCGTACAGTAGCCAGACCGGGATGGCGAGCAGGGTCTGGGAGATGACGTCCGGAGGCGTCAGCAGCATGCCGATGACGAATGCCGCCACGATCACGTAAGGGCGAACTTCGCGCAGACGTTTGGGCGTGGTGATTCCCATGGCGACCATGGCGACCGTGATGATCGGGACCTCGAACGCGACTCCGAAAGCGAGGAAAAGCTTCACCACGAAGTCCAGGAAGCGGTTGATGTCGGTCATGACCGCGACGCCTTCCGGTGCCGTACTGACGAAGAACCCGAACACCAGCGGGAACACCACGAAATAGGCGAACACCATGCCGAGATAGAACAGGACGACGCTGGACAGAAGCACCGGGCCGGCCAGACGCTTTTCATGCCCGTACAGCCCCGGGGCAGCGAAGGCCCAGACTTGATAAAGGGTGTACGGCACCGTGACCGTCAACGCCAGCAGCAGGGTCAGCTTGAACGGAGCAAGGAAAGGCGAGGCCACGTCAATGGCGACCATCGTATGGCCTTCCGGGAGGCTGTTGAGCAGCGGTGTGGCCAGCAAGGTATACAGCGTGTTGGCAAACGGCAGCAGTGCCACCAGTACGATGCCGACGACCAGGAGAACCCGCAACAACCGGTCGCGCAGTTCGACCAAGTGGCTGAGAAAGGGCCGCTCCGGGTCAGTTTTCTTCACGTTTCGGGGCGGGCTCATGATCGGGGGTGTCCGATTCGGTGTCGGGACGCTCCTCAAGCTGCTTTTCGATTGCTTCGACAAGGGGGGCGTCGGGATCGGCCTGATTCTGGACGATATCCCGAAGTTCCTGAATCTCGTTTTGCTGCTGGCGCAGGACGTCCTTGAGTTCTTCGGCTTGAAGTTCCTGCTGGACGCTTTGGCGGAACTGGTGCACGAGGTGCCGCATGCGTCCCAGCCATTCGCCCACTTGGGCGGCGACTCGGGGCAGGCGTTTCGGTCCGATCACGATCAGACCGACGATCATGACCAGAATCAGTTCCCAGAATCCAAAATCGAACATGGCCGAGGGCCCGGAATTACGGAATCAGCGCCCTAGGATGCTCGTAGTACGCGATTTCTCCGGGGCGAAGATCTGCATTTTAGCGCAGGCCCGGCATTCAAACGGGCCGCGACAAACCCTCAAATCGCCCGGATCAGTGCGCCAGGCGTCACTTATTCAGGGATCGCCCGCAATAATGCCTTGACGACCTCAGCCGCGTTGTCAGCCGCAAGGCCGAAAAAGATTTCAAGTTGGTTTCCTGCTTCGTCACCGCCCGCCAAATCGGACAAGCTTCGGATGGCGATGAACGGAACATCGTTCGCATAGGCGACATGAGCCACGGCGGCGCTTTCCATGTCCAAGACATGTGCGTCGAAAGTCTTGAACGTGTAATCACGAAAATCTGCATTGTCGATAAATGCGCCGCCCGACACGCCGGAACCGCCGATGACAATCTTGGGCATGTAATCAAGGCACGTGTTTTCTGCCGCGCAGTGGTTGAGCGTGACGTCCGCGACCGCTTGGCGGGCATAAGCCAGCAGGGATTCATCAACCGGGAACCAGAACCGGGTCTCTGGCGCGTCGGCACCGGCCCGCTGTACGGTGACGGACCTCGGGAACATCATGCCGAAGTTCGCATACGGGTATTCGAAAAAGTCCGGTTTCTTCCATCCGCCCTCGACCTTTCGGGCAAAAAGCGACTCAAGATATTGTCCCCAGCGGTCCGCGATCACCACATCACCGATGTGCAGTGCGGGATCGATTCCGCCGGCAATGCCGGAGAAGACAATCTGCTTGACGTTGAAGCGGTCGAGGGCAAGTTGTACCGTCATCGCCGCATTGACGACACTGATGCCGCTCAAGAACAGCACGACATCACGTTCCTGCAGTCGGCCGGTGGAAAACTCCACACCGTTCAATGAGTGTACGGCGGCATTGTCCAGTTCGCCTTTCAGGATCACCATCTCCGGCGCGTAGGCGGAGACCACGGCAATGCGGGGAGTATCGTCCTGAACGGCGAATGTTATCGCCGGCAGGGTCATGCCGACTGACGTCAGCATCAAGGCGGTTAGGCCACTCGCCCAATCCCGCAATGTATATGTTTTCACTGTTGGCGTTTGGACTTTTCTTCCAGCCCCGAAGTTCCGAAACGACGCTCCAATTCCTCCAGGACATCGCGGGCATCAAGATCGCGCATGGCCAGCAGGACCAGGCTGTGAAACCAAAGGTCCGCGACTTCGTGCACCAAATGTTCGGTGTCGCCTTCGGCCGCTTCCACCGTCTCGGCGGCTTCTTCGGTGATCTTGGCCGTGACGGCGGGGATCCCGTCGTGGCAAAGCGCGGCCACGTATGAACTGTCCGGGTCGGCCTCGCGGCGCTGCCGGAGCACTTCCATCAATCGTTCCAGGATGCGAGTGGTCTCGTCCATGGGGATTTACAGGCGAACCTCAATACCGTTCTGGTGCATGTACTGCTTGGCCTCGCCAATAGTATATTCCTGAAAGTGGAAGATGCTGGCCGCAAGTACGGCATCGGCACCGCCTTCGGTGACACCGTCCACCAGGTGCTGCAGGGTGCCGACTCCGCCCGACGCGATGATGGGGATGCCGACCGCATCGCTCATGGCCCGGGTCAGTTCCAGGTCGAAGCCTTCGCGGGTCCCGTCCCGGTCCATGCTGGTCAGGAGGATCTCGCCAGCTCCGTACGTTTCCATTTTTTTTGCCCATTCCAGGGCGTCGATTCCCGTGTCCTTGCGCCCGCCATGAGTGAAGATATCCCAGCGCGGCGGTGCATCGGGTGCGCTGATCCGCTTGGCGTCGATGGCGACGACGATGCACTGGTTGCCCACCGTATCGCTGGCCTCCTGCACGAATTCCGGGTTGGTGACGGCGGCCGTGTTGATGCCGACCTTGTCGGCGCCGGCGCACAGCAGGGTCCGGATATTCTCGACCGTCCGGATGCCTCCCCCGACAGTCAGGGGAATGAACACCTGCTCCGCCACGGCTTCCACCATGTGGACCGTAGTATCGCGGTCGTGGTGGCTCGCCGTGATGTCCAGAAACGTGATTTCATCCGCACCTTCCTGATCGTAGCGGCGGGCGATTTCGACCGGGTCGCCGGCATCCCGGATATCAACAAACTTCACGCCTTTGACAACCCGGCCATCGTCGACATCCAGGCACGGGATGATGCGTTTGGCAAGGCCCATCAGTCGGAAGCCAGTGCCAGTGCCTGCTCGAGATCGATGCTGCCCTCATACAGAGCCCGCCCGATGATGGCGCCGCTGATGCCTTCATCGGCAACGGCCTGAAGGGCCTTGATGTCTTCCAGCGTACTGACGCCGCCGGAAGCGATAACGGGGATGGGGAGGGCCTGGGCCAGTTCAACGGTAGATGCCACGTTGACGCCCTGCATCATGCCGTCCCGGCTGATGTCGGTGAAGATGATTGAGGCGACTCCCTCCTGGGCGAAGTGCTGAGCCAGATCAATGGCGTCGTGGTGGGACAACTTGGACCAGCCATCAGTGGCCACCTTGCCATCCTTGGCATCCAGGCCAACGATGATGTGGCCGGGAAACTCCAGGCACAGTTCTTCGACGAAGTGCGGTTCGCGCACTGCACGGGTGCCGATGACGGTGTATCGCACGCCGATATCCAGATAGGTCTGGATGGTTTCTTCGCTCCGGATGCCTCCGCCGACTTGGATCGGAACTTTCGGATGATTTTTCGCGATTTGTTCAATGATCGGAAGGTTGGCCGGCTGACCCATGCGGGCACCGTCCAGATCCACGATGTGCAATCGCTGAGCGCCCTGATCGACCCAGCGTTGCGCCATGCTGACGGGGTCATCCGAAAAGACGGTTTCGTCGTCCATCCGGCCTTGGCGCAGACGCACGCACCGGCCTTCCTTGATGTCGATGGCGGGAATGATCAGCATGATTCGGTGGGCTCCAGGTTCAGCACCGGCCGTCCCAGTGCAGGAAATTCCGTAGCAGCGTCAGACCGTGTTCTCCGCTTTTCTCGGGATGGCTCTGCATGGCGAACACTTGATCTCTCGCGATCACCGAAGCGAAAGGCAATACGTAATCAGTGCGCCCGGCGATGGCTTCCTTATCGCGCGGAGCCGTGTAGTAACTGTGCACGAAATAAAAACGGCTTTGGTCGGGGATATTCTCCCACAGCGGGTGTGTCACCTGTTCGATGCGGCTCCAGCCCATGTGCGGGATTTTGAACCTGCTGCCGCGTTCGACATGCGGGGCGAAGGCCTCCACCCTTCCGGAGAACATCCCCAGGCAATCGACGCCGTCGTTCTCCTCGCTGTATTCCATCAGGACTTGCATGCCCATGCAGATTCCGAGAAAAGGCCGGTCCCGGGCCGCGTTCAAGACCGCATCGGCCAGACCCTTCTGACGCAGTGCAAGCATGCAGTGCCGCGCCGCGCCCTGACCCGGGAATACGACCCGGTCCGCTTGCTCTATGGCTGAGGGCTCGGTTGCGATCTGGATGTCAACATCAGGCCCCGCCAAGCTGCACAACGCGTTGTGCACGGAACGTAGGTTGCCGAAACTGAAATCGACGATGGCGACGGTTTGCATCGCGAAACTGAACGAGTATTGGCTATAACACGCCTTTGGTTGAAGGGGTACCGGTCTCCCGTGGGTCCTGTTCCGTGGCCATGCGCAACGCACGGCCGAAGGCCTTGAACACAGTTTCGGCAATGTGGTGGGCGTTGTTCCCGCGCAGACCGTCTATGTGCAGCGTGGCCATGGCGTGGTTGATGAATCCCTGGAAGAATTCGTGCACCAGGTCCACGTCGAAGTCCTGTATTCGGGCACGCGGGTATTCGACCTGATAGTTCAGGCCGGGGCGGCCGGAGAAATCGATGACGACGCGCGACAGCGCCTCGTCCAGCGGGACGTAGGCATGACCATAGCGGCGGATGGCCTGTTTGTCACCCAATGCCTGTCGTACGGCCTGGCCGAGCACGATGCCGATGTCTTCGACGGTATGGTGCGCGTCGACTGAAAGGTCGCCTTGGGCTTTCACCTTGAGGTCCAGCATGCCGTGGCGGGCAACTTGGTCCAGCATGTGTTCCAGGAAGGGCAACCCTGTCTCAAGTTCCGCGCAGCCACTCCCGTCCAGATCGACTTCAACCTCGATCTGGGTCTCGCGGGTATTGCGCTGGATGCGGGCGGTGCGGGCGCTCATGGGGAGAAAAGAGATGGAGCCACTGCTGGCTTGGCCATTCTACTATGTTCCTCAAGGGTCTGAAGTGGCTGCGATATTGGGTCTGGCGCGCCCGGCAGGATTCGAACCTGCGACCCCTGGCTCCGGAGGCCAGTGCTCTATCCACTGAGCCACGGGCGCGTAAAAATGGATTATAGTGCTTTTGCCATTCTCCGGCCAAGCAAGCCGCTCATGATCGCCCTGCTCCAACGCACAATCGAGGCTCGAGTCGACATCGGTGGGCGTACCGTGGCGGCCATCGATTCCGGGGTTCTGGCCTTGGTTGGCTTCCACAAGGATGATTCGCCAGCGCAAATCGGGCGCATGGCTGAACGGATCCTGGGTTACCGCCTGTTCGCAGACGAAGAAGGGAAGATGAATCGCTCCCTGGTTGATACGGGGGGCGCGTTGCTGCTGGTACCGCAATTCACCCTTGCGGCTGACACGGACCGGGGAATGCGCGCGAGTTTTAGTTCTGCCGCGCCGCCAGAGGCCGGGCGCATGCTTTTTGAGAGTCTGTGCGAGGAATGCCGGGAGCAACACGGTCAGGTAGAAACCGGAGAGTTCGGGGCGGATATGCAAGTCCGTCTAATCAACGACGGACCGGTCACTTTTGTCTTAACTCTTTGATACTCAATAAATTTTAATCGCTTAGCCGCAGGGCGCTCCGAAAGGCTCTACCCGTTTTTCCCCAGCATCTCCCGCATGATCGGTTCCAGATGGGTGGGGCAGGGGGCCGCCTCGGGACACACGCTGTCGACTTGCAGGCTGTGGTAATTGTCCATGGTGAGAGGTTTCCCGGGCACGCGTCCCAGAATGCGCGCCTGCATCCGCGACATGAAAGGAGACAGGGGAACGACCCGGCGCTTTAAGCCGGCTGTCGCGGCGATCAGTTCGACCAGTTCCTGCAGCGTATAGATATCCGGGCCGCACAGGTTGATGGATTGCGAAAAGGTTTGCCGGTCGTTCAAAGAGTCGCACATGCGCGTGACGACATCACCGACATAGACCGGGGCGAAGCGGGTGCCAGGACAACCCAGCGGAAAGAAATACGGGGCGAGACGAAGCAGCGCGGTGAAACGGCCGATGAGATGGTCGCCGGGACCGAAGATCAGGGAAGGCCGAAAGCTCGTGACCTTGGTGACCCCGCTGAACTGGAGCAGTGCGGCTTCCGCCTCGGCTTTGCTGCGCAGGTAGTGGCTACGTGCATTGCGGTCGGCACCGAGCGCGCTCATCTGCAGTAACCTGGGGATGTCGTGCGTGTGGCAGGCGGATACAAGTTTCTGTGCCAGCCTGACATGCGTTTTCTTGAAAGTCCTTTGGCGAAATCGGGACTCGTTGAGGATGCCGATCAGGTTGATGATGACATCCATGCCTTCGGTATGACGGATAAGGGACCGTTCTTTATGAACGTTCACCTGCACCAAGTCCAAAGTGGGGAGCACCAGCAGGGAGCGGTGGCGAAACTGTTGCCGGGTTAAAACCCGCACCTGATGACCCTGTGCCACCAAACGGCTGACCAGCGCCTGGCCGACGAAACCAGTGCCTCCCAAAACGCATATCCGGGCCATCGCCTCATTATAATGAGGGGGATTGGACTTCCCACTATGTTGCTTCACCTTCCTGGAGTTCTGAGCCCCGAGGAACTGGAAAAAATCCGCGAAGGATTACGCCAGGGCGTCTTCGCGGACGGCCGTGCCAGCGCAGGCCGATTGGCAGGCGAGGTCAAGCAAAATGAAGAATTCCAGGCGCCCCGTTCCGAGCGAGAGCCTCTGGAGCTCTGCGTGGCGCAGGCGTTGCAACGCCACCCCATGGTGCAGAGCCATGCATTGCCGCTGCGGATCAGTCATCCGATTTTCTCCAGATACCAGCCCGGAATGCACTACGGTTGGCATACGGATGATGCCGTGATGGGTGAGGGCGGCTACCGGTCGGACCTCGCGGTCACTGTGTTTTTAAGCGACCCTTCGGAGTATGAAGGCGGTGCGCTGGTGGTGGAAACCCCTTATGGCGAGCAGGCTGCACGATATCCGGCCGGTGATGCGGTGCTGTATCCCGCGGGTCACCTGCATCGGGTCGATGAGGTGACTTCGGGCGAGCGGTGGGTCGCAGTGTTGTGGATTCAGAGCCAGGTTCGGGATGAGCAGCAGCGCGAAGTCCTTCAGACCCTGGATGCTTTGCGATCACAGAGGATGGAGAAAGATCCAGCGGACGATGAGTTGGCAAGACTCGATTGGGTTTATTCCCGGCTGCTGCGGATGTGGGCGGATGTCTGAACCCAAACTGATCAATGAGAAGAGTTACGAGCAGGAACTGCAAGTCCTGCAAGTCGAACTGATTAAGCTCCAGTATTGGATCCAGTCTCAGGGCTTGCGCGCCGTTGTACTGTTCGAGGGTCGCGACGCGGCGGGGAAAGGCGGGGTGATTCGCCGGATTACGCAATACACCAACCCCCGTATTGTGCGTTTGGTGGCACTGCCGAAGCCGACTGAACGCGAACGGGGACAGTGGTATTTCCAGCGCTATGTCGCACATCTGCCCCGGATCGGCGAGATGGTGCTGTTCGACCGCAGTTGGTACAACCGAGCCGGAGTGGAAACAGTGATGGGGTTCTGCTCCGAGAGCGAAGCGCAGGAATTTTTCATCAGCTGCCCCCATTTCGAAGAGATGCTGGTCAACTCCGGCATCAAGTTGATCAAGTACTGGTTCACGATCAGCCACGAAGAACAGGAACGACGTTTTCAGGCACGCCGGGACGATCCGCTCAAGCGTTGGAAACTCAGTACGATGGATCTGGAGGCCCGGTTCCGCTGGGAGAATTACACGCGTGCACGAGACCAGATGTTTGCGCACTGTCATACCGAGCGGGCGCCTTGGACCGTGATCGACGGAAACAGCAAGAAGCTGGCGCGCCTGAACTGCATCCACCACCTGCTTTCAGAATTTGACTACAAGGACCTGACACCTCCTGCAGGAGAGTTGCCTCCCAAGCCCGAGCCGAGCGATTACCAAGGCCCGCCCCTGCCACCGGGGCCGCCGCCAGCGTATCAGTTCGGAGACAAGAAAAAGAAGCCTTAATCGGCGTCAGGGGTTCAGTTTTTGGAACCTTTCTCTTCGTGCGCGAGCTTCACGACTTCCATGGCACAGTCCATGTAGTCCTGCCGGTAATTGTTCAGGTCTGAACCTTCGTCCGGCAAAAAATATTCATCCATGCCGACGCCCTGTTCACGGTCAAGGGCGATGAAACGGCGCTGCATCTCCAGCATTTTCTCGATTTTTTCCTGTTTTGTGCTCATGGCATATGGGTGCGGTTTCGAGGCGTGCTATTGTAGCAATGATCCGGGGCAGGCGTACAGGCGGCGATGCAGAAGAATCATTGGTTGATAGTGTTGGCGGTGTTGGCACTGGCATGGTGTGGCACGATCGGGTTGTACCTGGCTGGAGTATTTTCCTACCCGTGGGGATGGCTGGTGCTGCTGGCGCTGGCTGGCTGGACCTGGTTCAAGGTACGTGAAAGCAGTTGATGTTTTTTAGGCTGGCCTTCAGCCTTGGCTTGTGTCAAGAGGTTTAAGCTCTAGAACACGTTCCCAGACTTCATGTCCCAACCGTCGGCCGCGTTGCTCGAAATGCGTTTCCGGTCGATCCGGAAGGTCGGATCCGATGTGCCAGCATGCGGCTTTTCCCACAGCTTGCTCGATCTGCTTCGCGTAGTCCGACCAGTCGGTCGCCAGGTGGAGGAGGCCGCCGGGCACGAGGCACCGGGCGCATTCGGCAAGAAATGAGTCCTGGAGAAGGCGACGTTTCTGGTGTCGGCGCTTGGGCCAGGGGTCCGGAAACAGGATCCGAATTTGCTGCAGGCAGTCGTCCGGAAACCGCGGCAGCAATAGGGCCGCGTCGCCGGAGACCACCCGCAGATTGTTGAGTTCAAGCTGATTGGCTTTTCGCAACACGGAAAACAACACAGGTCGGTATACTTCGATGCCCAGGATGTTGTGCTGCGTACAGACCTGGGCTTCATTCAGCAACACTTCGCCATGCCCGAAACCGATCTCAAGGGTAATCGGGCCAGGCTGGTCAAATAAGGTTTCCGGTTGGAATTCCTGCTCCGGAACGGTTCGGCCGTAGCGTTCCCACAGGGCTGAGAATTCTTTTTCCCGGGCCTTTGTGAGGCCGCGGGCACGATGGACGAATGAGCGGATCGGACGCCGCAATTTGGCGGCGACCCGGGTCACGTCAGGGTGCCTTCGGTTGGGCTGGAACTTGAGGCGAAGCGTCGCTCCGGCATGCGCCCGGAACGCCAGGCGAGCCGTCCCGCCTCGACGGCTAGGCACATGGCTCGGGCCATCTGCACGGGATCCCCCGCTTCGGCAATGGCCGTATTCATCAATACCCCGTCGCACCCGAGTTCCATCGCGATGGCGGCATCGGAAGCGATCCCGACGCCGGCATCCACCAGTATCGGTGTCGTGGCTTCTTCGAGAATGATCTTCAAGTTGTCCGGGTTGCGTATGCCCCGGCCCGATCCGATCGGCGCGGCCAGCGGCATCACCGCGACGCAGCCGATTTCCGCTAGGCGTTTTGCGGTAATAGGATCGTCGTTGGTGTACACCATGACCTCGAAATCTTCTGCAATCAGAGTCTCAGCTGCGGACAGGGTTTGCGCAACATCCGGGTAAAGGGTACGTTTGTCGCCCAGAACTTCCAGCTTGACCAGGCGATGCCCGCCCAACAGTTCGCGGGCCAGACGGCAGACTCGGATGGCGTCTTCGGCGCTGTAGCAGCCTGCGGTGTTCGGCAGGATGGTGTAGTCGTCCGGCGACAGCACATCCAGGAGGTTCGGCGCATCTGGGTCTTGGCCGATGTTGGTGCGGCGCAGGGCTACGGTCACGATTTCCGCACCTGATGCTTCGATCGCATCGCGGGTCTGCTCCAGATCCTGATATTTCCCGGTACCGACCAGCAGGCGGGAAGTGTAGGATCGCCCGGCAATGACCAGCGGGTCACCGGCCATCTCAGCCTCCTCCGATTGCCCGCACGATTTCAATGGCGTCGCCCTCGCGCAGGGGATGAGCCGTCCAACGGGATCGCGGCACGACCTCGCGGTTGATTTCCAGTGCGATGCGGCCTTCTACGTGCAAATGCCGGGTCAGATCCTCGACCGTGGTCTCATCGGGGAGGGAGTGGGTTTCTCCGTTGACGGTGACACGCATGAACCTAGGACAATTGCTCCATTAACTCCTGAAGGCTGAACGTGCCATACACGGTTTTCAGTTTGCCGTCTTCTACCGCGATGTAGTCGCAACCCCGTATCGCCACGGATTTTCCGGTCGCTTCCATCTCTCCTAGCGGTCCTTGGTGAGTGCCGAACAGCAACCACGGCACGGCTATCTGGCCGATGCTGGTTTCTGCTTGGGAGATCAGTTCCAGCTTCAGGTCGGGGAACGCGGCGAATAGTCCATCGGCATAGTCGCCGATCGCTTGCCCTGAAAGCGGACCTCCGGTGGCGGGATCTTGATAGGTGCCGTCTTCCGTGTACAGATCAATCACGGCCTGAGGATCATGTGCGTCCCAAGCCGCGAAATACGCTTCAATGACTTCTTGCGGGTTCATTTCTATTCTCCGGTGCTGGCGTTTAAAGCCTGATCCAGATCGGCAATGATGTCGTCGACATCCTCGATTCCGATGGACAGGCGGATGACTTCCGGACCTGCGCTGGCAGCGGCCTTCTGTTCGTCGCTGAGCTGGCGGTGCGTGGTGGAGGCGGGGTGCACGATCAGTGAACGCGTGTCGCCGATGTTGGCGAGATGCGAGAACAACTTCACGCTTTCGACCACTTTCACACCACTTTCGTAGCCGCCGTGCACTCCAAAGGTGAAGACCGAACCTGCGCCTTTGGGGCAATAGCGCTGAGCCAATTCGTAGTAGGGGCTGGACGTCAGGCCCGCGTAGGACACCCATTCGACCCTCGGGTGCTGTTCCAGCCATTGGGCGACGGCCAGAGAGTTGTCGTTGTGCTGGCGCATCCGCAGCGGCAAGGTTTCAATCCCGGTCAGCGTCAGGTAGGCGTTCATCGGCGACATGGTGGGGCCGAGGTCGCGCAGGCTGACTGCGATGGAATAGATCGTATAGGCGAGTTCCCCGAATTTATCCACGAACGACATTCCATGATAGGCCGGATTGGGGTCCGTCAGGTGAGCGTAGTGATTGTTTGTGGACCAGTCGAACTTGCCGGAGTCAATGACCACACCGCCGATCGCATTGCCATGGCCAGACAGGAATTTGGTGGTGGAGTGAACCACCAGGTCGGCACCGTGTTCAATCGGGTTGCACAGCACCGGCGTGGCCAGCGTGTTGTCGATGATCAGCGGAACTCCGTTTTCATGTGCCGCATCGGCGAGTCCTTGAACATCACACATCGTGCCGCCGGGGTTGGCCAGGCTTTCGCTGAAGACGGCACGGGTGCGCTCGTTGCAGGCCCGGCGGACATTGTCCGGGTCGTCCGGGTCGACGAAGACGACTTTCCAGCCGAAACGGGTGAAGGCATGCCCGAACTGGGTGATGGAACCGCCATACAACTTGTTGGAGGCGACGAATTCATCGCCTGCTTTCATCAGGCCGAACAAGGCCAGCATCTGTGCGGCATGGCCGGACGCTGTGCAGACTGCGCCCACTCCGCCTTCCAAATCGGCCATTCGATCCTGCAGGGAGTTGACCGTGGGGTTGGTCAGGCGTGAATAGATGAATCCGGCTTCATCCAGATTGAACAGGTTGGCGGCATGTTCGACGTCCCGAAAGACGAAGGCGACGGACTGGTGGATGGGAGTGATTCGGGCACCAGTGGTCGGATCCGGCGAAGTGCCGGCATGGATGGCTCGGGTTTGCAGGCCCTGAGTTTTGGTTTCGCTCATGTTTCGGATCCTTTCAGGAACAATCAGTTTTGTGACGGTTTTTGTTGTTTACGTAGTGAGCTGCGGAATACCGTAGGAACTCGAGTTCCTCGGGGCTCAACTCGCGAAGTTTTCGGGCGGGGCTGCCGATCCAGAGGCACCCCCCTTCAAGGCGTTTTCCGGGTGGCACCAGACAGCCGGCGCCAATCATGCTGTCCGGCTCGATGATTGCCCCGTCCAGGATGACGGAACCCATTCCGATCAGGCACCGGTCGCCAATCTCACAAGCGTGAACGACGACCCGGTGGCCCACCGTCACGTCATCCCCGATTGTGACAGCATACCCCCCGGGGGAGTATTCGCAATCATGCGTGACATGCACGACGCTGCCGTCCTGGATGTTGGTTCGCTCCCCGATGCGGATCGAATTGACGTCGCCGCGAACGACGGTCATCGGCCAGATCGAACTGTCGTCGCCCAAGTGCACGTCACCGATCACCAGGGCCTGTTCGTCCACGTAGGCAGAATCGGCGATGTGGGGCGTATGGCCCTCGAAAGTTCGGATGCTCATGAAAAGAAAGCGACGCGCGTTCAACTACCAGATTATACGGACGCGAACCTCTTTTCCACGTAGTCGCACAGCATTTCCTGAAATTCCTCGGCGATGCGCTCACCGCTCAAGGTGCAGACTCGTTCGCCGTCGACATAGACCGGGGCACTCGGGTTTTCATTGGAGCCGGGCAGGCTGATGCCGATATCGGCATGGCGACTTTCACCCGGGCCGTTGACGACACAACCCATCACCGCCACGTTGAGGTTTTCGACTCCCGGATACTGCTTCTTCCACACGGGCATCTGCTCGGTAATGTAGCGTTCGATATCCTGAGCCAGCCGCTGGAAATAGTCGCTGCTGGTTCGGCCGCAGCCGGGGCAAGCCGTCACGACTGGCATGAAGTGACGCAGGTTCAGGCTCTGCAGCAGGTCGCAGGCGACCCGGACCTCCTCGGTTCTCTCTCCGCCCGGCTCCGGCGTCAGTGAAACCCGCAACGTATCTCCGATTCCGCGCTGCAGGAGCATGGCCAGCGCCGCGCTGGTCGAGACAATGGCTCGAGTCCCCATGCCGGCTTCAGTCAGTCCCAGGTGCAGGGGATAGTCGCAACGTTGAGCCAATTCGGTGTATACCTGGACGACCAGGGGAACCCGGCTCATCTTGCAGGACAGCACGATGGCGTCGTGCGGCAGGCCGATTTCCTCGGCTTGAGCGGCACTTCGAAGCGCCGACTGAACCATCGCTTCCTGCTGGACCACGTCGGCGTCCAGGGGAGAATCGAGCTTGGCATTTTCATCCATCAATTCGGTCAGCAACGCCGCATCAAGGCTTCCCCAATTGACGCCAATCCGCACGGGCTTCTGGTAGCGGCAGGCGAGTTCGATGAATTGCGTGAAATGTGGATCGCGAGAACTGCCGCGCCCGACATTGCCCGGGTTGACACGGTACTTGTCCAGCGCTTCGGCACATTCCGGGAACTCTGCCAGGAGTTTGTGCCCGTTGTAGTGGAAGTCCCCGATCAAGGGTACGGTGAGGTTGCGCCTCTCCAGCTGTTCGCGGACCTGAGGGACGGCCGCGGCCGCATCGCGGTCATTGACGGTCAACCGGACCAGTTCGGAGCCTGCACGCGTCAGGGCCTCGACCTGTGCAACCGTTGCCGCGATCTCAGCGGTTGGGGTGTCGGTCATGGACTGCACGGCAACGGGATGGCCGGCGCCAAGCGTGACCGAACCGATTCGCACTGCGACAGATTTGCGGCGAGGAGAGAGAACGGGATTCGAGCCGTTCATGAGATGCGCGTAAAATTTTGCGTGGTTATATGAGTCAACTTAAAATTATATGTGATGTTATTCAATTTACGTGGCATTTTTGTTACGGGAACCGATACCGAAGTCGGCAAGACTTGGACGGCGGCCCACTTGATCCGCGACTTGCGTGGGCAAGGATCGGATGTGTATCCCTTGAAACCAGTCGAGTCAGGGTGCGTGGAAACCAATGGGACTTTGCGGGCGCAGGATGCGGAGACTCTGCGCGAGGCGGCGCAGCTGGCCGAGTCAGAACCGGTTGTGCGGTACAAATTACGCACTCCGATTGCACCGATGCTGGCGGCGAGGCAGGAAGGAGTGGAGTTCCGGTTGCAGGACTTGGTCGATTTCTGTCGCCGGGAAGAGATGCTGGTTGTCGAAGGTGCGGGAGGATGGAGAACACCTCTGGCCGGAGATGGGGATGTCCAGGCACTCGCCGCGGAATTGGGGTTGCCGGTCTTGGTGGTGGCCGAGGATCGGCTGGGCGCAATCAACCAGGTTCTGCTGACCTGTGAAGCCGTGCAAAGATCGCATTGCCTTTTGGCTGGCGTCATCCTCAACCAATTGAAGCCGGGAACCGGAGACTTCGGAAATCTTCCTGTCCTTGAACACTGTCTAGGCGATGTGCCGGTTTGGCAGACTCGGCACGAGGAATGGCTTAATAAAAAACAGGCTCGTCACCTAATGTCGACTTTCATGACGATTCCGGTGGGTTGCTGATGCCCGAACTGCCGGAAGTCGAGACGGTGCGTCGCGGGATTGCGCCGCATCTGGTCGGGGAGAAAATCGACCGGATGATCATCCGGCAGCGACAATTGCGTTGGCCGATCAGCCGGACACTTCCAGGCGCTGTGGCGAATCAGTGCGTCCATACGGTCGGTCGCCGAGCCAAGTATCTGCTGATCGAGTTGGACGACGGACATTTGATTTGGCATCTGGGGATGTCGGGCTCGCTACGGATACTTCAGAATCTCCCAACGCCGGGCACACACGACCATGTCGATGTCTGCCTGAAGAGGGGCGCGACGCTGCGATTCCGAGATCCACGGCGGTTTGGCAGCCTGCACTGGACCTGTGTTGACCCGCTGCGGCACCGGCTGCTGAAGAACCTCGGCCCAGAACCCTTGGGAGAGGAATTCAGCGGGGAATGGCTGTACGCTCGGTCACGGGGGCGCTCCGGCGCCGTCAAGAATTTTCTGATGGACTCGAAAATAGTGGTGGGCCTAGGCAATATCTATGCCAGCGAGGCATTGTTTGAGGCTGGGATCTCGCCGGTTCGCGCCGCGGGACGGATTGGCTTGGACCGTTATCGGCGATTGGCCGAGGTTGCAAAAACAATTCTGGGTCAGGCGATAAAGGCGGGCGGGACGACGTTGAGGGATTTTACGAAAGCGGAGGGGGAGCCGGGTTATTTTGCGCAGGAACTTCAGGTGTACGGGCGCGCGGGCGAGGCATGCTCCCGATGCGGCGAGCCGGTGCGTAGTCGAATAATCGGGCAGCGTTCGAGTTTTTACTGCCCGCAGTGCCAGAACTAAAAGGACTTCTTTGTCTATCCTGCTTCGGAACGCACCGCTTTCCGGGCATCGTCAACTCTTTCCTTGGCTACCCTTTGCAAGGAAGAAGGAAGACCGAAATGTACGTTTTCCTCGACCCCGTCCATTGTGGAAATCTCCAGTTCGGCGTATTTCCGCAGTGTCTCAATCAGCTCCTGCACTAATTCCTCGGGAGTCGAGGCACCAGCGGTAATCCCGACAGTCTCTTTTCCGCGCAACCACTCGGGATCGATTTGTGCGGGGTCTTCAACCAAATAGCTCGGCGTTCCACTATCGTTTCCGACCTCGCACAAGCGATTGGAATTAGAACTATTTTTCGCCCCCACCACAAGTATCAGATCCACTTGGGTCGCAAGAGCACGCACTGCAGCCTGGCGGTTCTGGGTGGCGTAGCAGATGTCCCTGATGTCGGGTCCAGCGATCTCCGGGAAACGCTCTCGCAAGGCTTCGATAATATCCCGGGTATCGTCGACGGACAAAGTGGTCTGGGTGATGTAGGCGACTTTTTGGGAATCCCGGACCTTCAGTGCTTTGACGCCCTCCACATCACTGACCAGATGAACCGGCCCCGAAATCTGGCCGAGAGTCCCCTCGACCTCGGGGTGATTCTCATGCCCGATCAGGATGACATCGTAACCTTTAGCGGAGTAGCGCTGCCCTTCTTTATGTACTTTTGAAACCAGGGGGCAAGTGGCATCAATGGACTGCAGGCCACGCTGCGAAGCGTCTTGCTCGACTTCCTGAGAGACGCCATGAGCACTGAATACGGCGATCGCCCCGTCCGGGATCTGCTCAATCTCTTCCACGAACTTTACGCCTTGCGCTTCCAGGTTTTTTACAACCCGCCGGTTGTGGACGATTTCGTGCCGTACGTAGACCGGAGGGCTATAGAAATCCAGCGCCTTTTCGACGATCGTGATAGCACGGTCAACTCCGGCGCAAAATCCGCGCGGTTGAGCCAAGATAACTTTCATCATTTCTCTCGTGAACTGCCTATTGCTCGAGCAAATCCACAACGATATCTTACACCAAACACAGATCGAAGAACAATCCCAACATCAACAACTTATTAGCTAAGGCTATGAAAGGTCAAAAAATTTTACCCCTGTAAATGTCGGTAGAACCCATCAAATCAATCAAGACCGCGCTTGTGCGAGGAAGCCCATTTTGGCTCGAGGGAGGCCGAAAGTCAGTGTTCCGAAAAGCAGTTTCAGGGCCAGGTTCGAGCGAACCAGGGCACCCGTGACGGCCACGACGGCCCGAACGCTGCGGCGAGAGATTTTTACTTCCTGCCCGTTCCGGAAAGTGGGTGTCGCGTGAATGCGGCGTAGGGTCAGGACGGCCATCCCCAGTGCCCACAGGCAGTGCAAGCGAATGCCGGTCTCGTGGCGCGGGATGAGGGTGATGAACCGCAATGCGTTCGCCAGGTGATGCCGGGCAATCGCCACGAGCTCGAATAGTCCCTTGGAGAAAGCGGGATTGGGTTCCCCGGTGGACAAGGCACCCAGATCGTAGCCTGCCGCATGGAAAACATCGCGTGGCAGCCAACACGCCCCTCGGCGCTGATCATCCCAGATGTCCTTGAGGATATTGGTCATCTGCAGGCCTTGCCCGAAGGAGACCGATAGTGCGAGCAAATCCTCGCGTCGTTCGTTAATTTCCGCGGAATAGTCACAGAAAAGATCAGTCAACATCTCGCCGACTACGCCCGCGACGCAATAACAATAACGATTGAGGTCGGGGAGGTCGTTCAGGCCGTCGGGCGTCGCATTCTGCTGAAATTCAGACATTCCCTGCGCCATGATTTTCACGCAACGTTCAAGGGAATTTCGCTGGGCAGGGCGAAATCCGTGGGTGATCCGAATGACCCGATCGGTATTGGCGATTAAATCGTATTCGTCTTCCGTGGTCGAGGAGGACAGCAACGCACCGAGTTCGGATGCGAAAGGCTCTGTGCCTTCCTGGTCAGCCACGACTTTAATGAAACGCTCCGAGAACATTTTCTTTTGTTCTGCGGACAGATTGGGTTCATCTTCAATGGTGTCCGTAATGCGGCAGAGGAGATAAGCATTGCCGACCACGTTGCGCAATGGGTCAGGGAGCCGTGGAATGGTGAGAGCGAAGGTGCGGGAAACGCCTTGCAGAATCTTTTCCTGGTATGCGATATCACTATCGCTGTCTTTGGATTCCCTCGGAATTGAAGTCGACATCTGATTCAGGGCTCTGCCTTGTTACGCACGGCCTTGTATAACCGTTAATGTCCTTGGCATTGCAGGCCGCATGGGGCTTCGAACTTGCGCTTCAAGCCGCATTCCCATTCCCAGAGTCTGCGGTGAGCCATTGGCAAAGCGAACGCAACAGGTCGGCTTGCCCCCCGAACACATCGAGGGCTTCCAGCGCTTCTGTTCCCAGGTCGGAAAGCCGTTTACGGCTTTCTTCGACGCCGAGAAGGACCGGGTAGGTCGGCCGCACACCGTTGCCCGCAAGCAGGGCATCCTGTTCCATGTCTTCCAAGTCGTCTCGTATCTGGAAGGCCAAGCCGATTTTCCTCCCGTACGTGTCCAACGCCTCTCTTTGCTCTTGCGTGACTTGCATCAGTTCTGTCGGCAGCATGACTGCAACGTGGAACAGACATCCGGTCTTGAGTCGATAGACCTCATTCAGCAGGTCGATTTGGCATTCCGCCATATTTTCCAATTCGATATCCATTTGCTGTCCCCCCACCATACCGAAAGACCCTGCTGCCTTGCACAATCGCTCGACTCCTGCGCTGCACTGAGCCTCCGACGATTTTTCATCGCCCGCCACTTCCATGATGGCGCACAGCAGCAGGGCATTGCCTGCCAGCAGGGCCGTCGCTTCTCCGTAAGCCGCATGACAGGAGGGCCGTCCTCTCCGGATATCGTCGTCGTCCATGCACGGCAGGTCATCGTGCACCAGGGAGTAGGCATGCACCAGTTCCATCGCGCAGGCCAGACGATCAAGGCGTTCCACGTCGATGCCCAAGGCCTGCCCGGAGGCATACACGAGGCATCCCCGGACACATTTGCCGGGGACCAGCGCTCCGTGTCGCATGGCTGCATGCAGATTTTTGGGAGGGGCTTCTGATTCCGGCAAGACTGTCTCTAACCGATCAACAATCCGTTGTCGCAATGGGGCGAGTTCCGCGGCGAGATTCATTTTGACAATTAACTCCAAAAATTGACTAGAAATTGTAGTTCAGGACTCTAGTCCAACTAATTTTATATTAGAATCAACTGGTTAGAAGGGGTCGGGTCGTCCATCAGGTACGGCTGTTCGGTAAGTAGTTGTAATAGTGGGGTTTTCTCGAACAGGGTCAGGCTCAGAATCTGTAGAATCGTGTAGAGTTCCGCCTCGATTCCGAGGCGCTTGCGGATGATCGCCACCAGCACGTACACCGAAATCGCGGTCCAGATCTGCGTCTTCACGGCATTCTCCGTGGTGCCGAAGAACGACTTGATGCGCAGATGCTGTTTGATCCATTTGAAGAACAGTTCCACCTCCCAGCGGTGACGATAGAGTTCCGCCACCGTCGCGGGGGGGATTTCAAAATTGTTGGTCAGGAAGTTGAAGACCTTCCCGGATTCTGGATCCCGATACTTGATCCGGCGCAAGGGTTGCGGGTAGTACCCCGGGGTGTCGGTGCCGGTCAGGACGATGGTCTGGTCGCAGAGCACGTTCGGCATCGAGTCGACCGACCGGGAGTTACGTCTCCGAAAGCGGGTGTTCTTCTTGGCCCGCAGTACGAAGAAACTGCCGGCCCGATTCAACGCATACAGGCGCTGGAAGTCGAGGTAGGCTCGGTCCATCAAGTAGAAGGCCCCCGGCTCCGGCCGCAGCAGGTCAAGAATATTCACGTCGGCCACCTTGCCGTGCGTGATATGAATAAAGGCCGGAATCGGACCTTGCAGATCCAACAGGGTGTGCAGCTTGACCGCCGATTTGGTCTTGCGGAACAGGGCCCAGGAGAACACCGACAGGGACAAGTCGATGGTCGAGGAGTCCAGCGCGAACACCGGACTGTCGAGGTCCAGGCCCAGATCCTCGTCGGCGTACAGCGGACGAGCGACCTGGATCAGTTCTTGGCCGAACTCGGCATAGATCCGCCAATCTCGCTCCTGGTTGGCGTGCGCCAAGGTGGCGCGGGCGACCGGGGGCGAAAACCCATGTGATAAAGCTTGTGGTTTTGTGCCCGTAAGCAGATTTCGAGGTCACGCAAACTTTCCCGGTGGGTCAGTTGTGCAAACGCCATGCTATAAAGTTGCTGGGTGCAGGAGAAAGATTTGACGTAGCGATGCCCCCCGTAATGGCGAACGCAACGGTCGAAAGCGCGCATCGGCAGATGTTCCATCACTTGAGAGAAGATGAGTTTTCCAGAGTACATGTCCTTTCCGGGTTGATTAGGCCCGACTATCCTAAGGGCGCGTGGTGGCTCAAGTCGTCACCATCGGAAAACCGTCTTTTATCGCTTAGCAATCATAGACTTATATGCAGGCAAAAAAAGTTTTATTGGACTAGTGAGTTCAGGCGCAATTCAATGAAACTGTCGCGCACCAACCGGGGGCCATCCTTTCTTTCAGCCCGGATATCGGGCGTTTCCGTGTCATTTGGTAAACCGCATTCAATTGTTATAATAGGCCCTGTCCATCTTTTGGAGAACGATAATTTCCGACCATCAGTTTGAGCTGCAGACCGAAGAGCTTGAAGGGGCACTTGTAATCAGCGTCGCTGGCCGTATTGACGGTGTCAACGCACAGGAATTTCAAGAAAACCTAGATCAAAAGTCAGAAAGTTCTAGCGACAGTCCAGCCATCGTCTTGGATCTTGAAAACCTGTCCTACATCAGTAGTGCGGGGTTGCGTTCCATTTTGCTTATTGCAAAGACGCTCAAGAGCAAACAAATCAAGTTCGCCATGTGTTCGCTGCCTGATCCCATTATGGAGATCATTCAGATTACCGGTTTCGACAAGATCATCGATATACACGAATCTCGCTCCGTGGCAGTCACGGCGACGACCGGCTAGAAAGATCCGAGGGGTTTGTTGCCCGACCGGCCACCGGGCCGTTCGAGCGTTGGTGTACTATATTTTCAGACCCTATCTTTCTATTGGCGTATGGCGATTTCAGAGACCCAGTTCGAGCTAAGCACTGAAGAGCATGAGCGCACGCTCGTAATCAGTGTGGCGGGTCGTGTCGACGGCATGAACACGCGTGAATTTCGGGGGGGCCTAGAGCAAACAGCCCAGGAATACGGTGGATCTGCCATCATTCTGGATTTTGAGGACCTGTCCTACATCAGCAGTGCAGGATTGCGCGTAGTCCTGCTTGTTGCCGAGGCATTGAGTCGGCGGAGCAAAAGGTTTGCGCTCTGCTCTTTGCCCAGTTCGATCTTGGACATCATCCAGGCTACCGGCTTTGACAACATTATCGATGTTTACGTGTCCCGTTCCTCGGCTATTGACGCGGTGGCGCAGTGAGTGTTGTGCGGCGGGTTATTGTTCCCGCCTGATTGACGATCCTCCGCCACTCCTCCCCGTGTTTTTAGCAGCCGTATGCTATGATTAAAGTAATCTTTTGCGAGTGGCGATACCATTTCTGAACATCAATTTGAGCTTCAGGTCAGCGAGACCGGAAGCGCACTCATAATCAACGTGGTGGGCCACATTGATGGCCTGAATGCGGAAGAGTTCCATGCCGGACTTAACCAAAACGTCAGGTCTTACGATGGAGGTGCCGTAATCTTTGATCTAAAGACTCTGACCTATATCAGTAGTGCCGGATTGCGCGCAATTCTGATCGTTGCGAAAACCCTTCATGCCGAAGGCATAAAATTCTCTATCTGCTCTTTGTCGGAAGCAGTGAGTTCTATGGTTAGGACTGCCGGATTCGACAAAGTTATTGATGTCTACGAGTCTCCTTCTGAGGCAGTCTCTGCAGTGACAGGTTAGGCGCTTTCCTGAGAAGCGTCTTCTTCCGTGGCGCCTGCCGAAGCTTCGGGCTCGGTTTCCTCTGGAGTTTCTGCTGTCAGACTTTCCGGGGTTTTGAGGGGCAGGCAGACAATCATATCGGTATATTCACCCTCTTTCGTGTCTACGCGGAATTCGCCGCCATGTTCTCGAACAATGTCGCCGGACAGCGACAATCCGAGACCCGTACCCTTGTCCGGTGGCTTCGTGGTGAAGAACGGGTTGAAAATTTCCTTCAACGCGGATTCGGGAATGCCATTTCCATTGTCGCGGACGTGAGCCTCGAGAATGTCCCCGACTAACTGTGTGCTTAGGTGGAGTGTCGGCTGATAAACGCCTGCATCACCACTTTCTGCTACCAGGGCTTTCCGCTTTTCATCCGTTGCGTAGCACGCGTTAGTCACCAGATTCAGGAATACCCGGCCAAGGTCTTGGGGTTTCACCAGGATCTTGTCGACATCCGGTGCGTAGTCTTCCTGGATGTCTAACTGGAAGTCTGGATCGGTGGCGCGGGCGCTGTGGAACGCAAGCATGGCATGCTGGTTTAGTAATACACCGATATCGGCCTCCTGCCAGTCCCCGGAATCGTGTCGGCCCATCTTCAGCATGTCCATCACGATTCGATTGGCGCGTGCGCCGTGTTCGTGGATGCGTTCCAGATTCCCGGTCAGGTCTCCGGCGATTTCGTCGACCAGTTCCGCATCGTATTCCTCTTCGACCTCCGCGCCCGGCTTGTTTTTGGCGACTTCTTCCAACAATTCCTCCAGTAGGTCTTTCGAGATTTGGGCGAAGTTCATGATGAAATTCATGGGATTCTTGATTTCGTGTGCGACTCCCGCGGTCAACTGACCGAGTGCAGCGAGTTTTTCCTGCATCACGACCTGGTCTTGCGCACTCTTCAGTTTTTCATTCGCTTGCTCCAGATCTTGGTACATCTCTTTCAGTTCGTCGGCAAGCTGCTCGACGAGGCTGAGGCGCTGCACTTCCAGCGCATTTTGCCGAAACACTTCAAGCGCCTTGGCCAATTCTCCAATTTCGTCATTACCGGACACTTCGATGGGAATTTCCAGATTGCCGCCGGCGATGCGCTGTATCTGTTGAGAAACAGTGCCCAGGCGCCGGATCAGGCGACGTTCTACGAAGAGCCATCCGATCAAGATTGCGCCAGTGATACTGACAATGTTGATGATGAGCAGCAGCGTTGAGCCTGTCTTGGTAATGTCGGTAGCTCTTTCGGCCATTTCCAGTGCAGCCAAGCTGTATTCGCCCACAATTTCCTCTACCATTGCCACGATCTCTACTCCCAAGGTTTGGCTGCCGTGGAGTAGGAAGGACAATTCTTCCTCAATGGCGAGCTCTCGTCCGTGGAGAGTAAAGCCATTACCTTCCCGGCGGCCGATCGAGAGCAAGTCCAGAAAAGACTCGGACAACTCTCGATGCGCAGGATGTTTTGAGAGGGAGTCAAGGGAGCGGCTGGCAAGACCGACCGTTGCATCGAATTCTTCTCGCAGTGGTTCCAGCAGTGCGGCGTCGCTGACCGTGAATGCTGTCGCAAGCAGCTGGGTGGTCGCCGTTGCTGCTTCGCGAATTTCGACCAAGTGGCGATAGGTCTGGAATTCCGATTCGGAGAAATGTTCAGAACGAGGCACTCGCCTGCCATCCAGAGACCAGTAACCCGTCATCGTGTAGAACATCTGATTATCGATTTCGCTGGCCAGAATCACCATCAATGCGTCGTGCACCGAACGCAGTTCCTCTTTGAGTCTGACAGTGTGCTGACGGAGGTCGAATCGCTCTCGGACAAGCACCTTGATTTTTTCGATATCCAGAATAATGCCGGCACCATCGGCTTTGATTCGTCGTGTAAGTTCACTTTCCTCCTGTTTCTCCAACATCTCCGCCAGTCCAGCCTCGAAGGACTTTTCTTGCGCACTCACCGACACGACAACATCCTCGAATTGCTCTAACGTCGTCGCGGTCGCGAGCTGAGGGGCCGCCGCGACGAGCGTGGCCGTCTGCTGGGCGACGGAGAACGCCGCCTGCATTTCGGGCATGCTCTTTTCGCTGATGTTGTATTGAATGGTCCTAATGTGATCGAGAACGAATATGGTGAGAACACTAATGGCGACGATCAGCACCACGGCGCCCCCAAAACTGGTATGGAGCTGCGTCGAGATCTGGTTCCAGATTTTTGGGAATCCGCCGAACATTTGTAGCCTTACAGGTTGTGCCGAAATCCGGTTTTATTACCGGGGGGGAAGGGTGGCGAGTGGCATATATTGGCCATCGGGGCCGATAGCCGTCAGAAACACTCGGTCCGAACCTTGGTTGTCATGCCTGCTGAATCGCAGGGTGAATCCATCCAGATCAATGTTGTCGCCACTTCGTAGTGCCGAATGAATGCAATCGCGTTCTACCTGCCTGCCGCAACGTTGCAGGGCATAGATGGCGAGACGGCCTGCCAAATAGCCCTCAAACGAAATAAATCCAGGGGCGATTGAGGGATCGTACGCCTTCAATGCAGCACGATACGCTGCAGAGACGGGGATCGTATCGCCCGTTGGGAAGGGCACGACTTGTGTGACCAGGACTCCGGCCCCTCCGGCCCCCAACTCCTTCGCCAGGGCATTGCTGCCGACAAAGGACAGTGTCATGAAGACGGGGTCCATGCCGAGGCGGTGTGCCCATTTGATGAACGTTGCAGTAGGCTCGTAGGGACCGATGATAATTACAGCCTCCGGTTCAGCCGCCTGCAGATCCAGAAGTGCCGTCTTGACCGCAACGGTGTTGCGAGAGAATACAGCAGTGCCGATCGCGAAAAGCTTGCGTTTCTCAAGGGCGCGAAGAACGCCCCGCAAGCCGGCGCGGCCAAATGAATCGTCCTGATAAAGAATGGCGATCCGTTTGATTCCCCGGTCGGTTGTGAGTCGCTGCACCATCTCTTCGGTTTCCTGGTAGTACGAAGCCCGGAGGTTGATGACGGTGTGATGTGCGCTATCCCGCAAAAATTCCGCACCAGTCATGGGACCCATGTAGGGGATGTGATGCTCTTTCGTGACCGGCACCACCGCCTTGGAAGTCGGGGTGCCGACCGCGCCGATCAACGCAAAGGCGCCTTCCTCGACTAACTGCCGGGTATTGGCGATCGCCATGCCCGGCTCATAGGAATCATTCAAGGATTTCAGATCGAGGCGACGCCCGTGGATGCCCCCTTGGTCGTTGATTTCCTTGAATGCGGCCAGGATGCCAGCCTGCATGCTTCTGCCGAGTTCCTTGGCCGGGCCTTCAAAGGCGGCGGATTGCCCGAACAGGATTCGGTCCTCGAAGACTCCTGGTGCGGCAGACGTACCGGCTGATTCCTGTCCGTTTTGGCCGAAGGCCGTATTGGCCAGCACCGTAGCTCCGAGAACTACGAACAGGTGTTTGGAAAAGAGCCCTCTCAAGATTGGCACGTCGCTAGACATCCTTGATCATGATCAGATGATTTCGGCCATCGTCCCGGTGGTAGCGCAGGTCCGTCATCATGGTTTTTGCCAGTGCGATTCCCGCGCCGCCGACCCTGCGTCCTTCGAGCGCGCTTTGCGTCTCCATTTCCGGTGCGTCCTGCAAAGGATCGAAGGGGCGGCCGTCATCCGCAATCTCGACCGTGACGGTTCCTCCGTTTTTAGAAAGCACAATCTCGATCTTATGCTCCGTATCGTCGTCGTACCCGTAGCTGACGACATTGGTGAAGATCTCCTCCAGCGAGAGTTGGATTTGAAACAGTGTTTCGGGGGGGAAATCGTGCTGCTCGGAGAATTCGGCCAAAAAACCCTCGATCGTCCGGATTTCCTCGATACGGTTGGAGACAGTCAGAGTGCGGGAGGCTTCCATTTTCTCGACTTTGCCCATCATTCCGGGATCTTTAAAACGAGGCAGGTGATGTCGTCGGATTGAGGGCTGTCTCCGACGAAATCCTTGACGCCATCGAAGACCGCTTTCGTGGCCTGCTCGGCACTCTCGAAGGAATTCTCTTTGAAAATCTGGCAGAATCGATCCATCTCGAACATTTCGGCATCTTCCTTTTCTGCTTCTGACACTCCGTCGGTATACATCACAACCATAGAGCCCGGCTCAAGGGTAGTGGTTTCTTCCTGGAACGGGAACTCTCCCTCGATGCCGAGCGCAATTCCGCCGGTGGATTCCAGCAACTCCACCGATGGGCCCGGGCGGACGACGATGGGGAAGTTGTGACCGGCGTTCGAATAGGTGAAATTCCTCGTTTCAGGGTCGTAAATGCCGTACAGCAGGGTCACGAAGGTCATGGCGTCGTTGTTCTCGGACAACATTTGGTTCACCTGTCCCAGAACCTGGGAGGGGGAGGTGGAGCAAAACGCACAGGCCTTCAATAGCGTACGGCTGGCCATCATGAACATGGCCGCAGGGACTCCCTTGTCCGACACGTCGGCGATGACGACACCCAGTCGGCCATTACCAAGGTCGTAAACATCGTAAAAATCGCCGCCTACGGAGCGGGCCGCGACCATGTGGGCGTAGACGTCGAAATTCTCGGTGTGCGGAAAGGTGTGCGGAAGAATGTTCTGTTGCATTGATTGCGCCACGCCCAACTCGTGCTGGACGGCGACGAGCTTGTCGCGCGAACTCAATGCCTCGCGCCACAGCATCAGGTTTTCGACGGTACGCTCCACCGTCACCTTCAGGTCCCCGAAGTCAATCGGCTTGGTGACGAAGTCGAACGCGCCGCGGTTCATCGCGGTCCGAATGTTGTCCATGTCGCCATAGGCGGAAACCATCACGGCGCGGATGTTGGGGTTGACGTCCGGAATTTGCTCCAGCATCGTCAGCCCGTCCATCACCGGCATGTTGATGTCGGACAGCACGATGTCGAAATCGTTGTCTTCGCGCAGACGTTCCAGCGCTTCCGCACCGTTGTGCGCGAATTCGAAGGTATATCGCCCGTGCCGGATCTCTCGGCGCATCTGTTGCAACATGAGTTGCTCCAGATCCACCTCGTCATCGACGACCAGGATTTTGACTTTGGCGTCTTTGAGAGTGTTTTCGTCCATTCAGCACCTCATTTCCAAGCCATATTCCATATGAGAGAGGAAATTTTGGGAGTTTGCCCGTGTCAGGAACGGCCGGTTTTGGAAGAATGCCTAGTATAACCTGCTCTTGAGCCTCTGAAAGACGGTTGCAAGGGCATCTCAGTTGCCGACATGCAGGGCTTCTACTTCCGCAGATCCGATGCCCCGAGGGTCGGATGCGGCCTCCAGCCGGGCTTCACGGATGTCCCACACCACGACCTGCATGTTGCCCCATGGTTCTACGACCTCAAAAACATGCCCTCTGGCCTCAAGCCGCTCCCGATCAACCACCGCATCGGGTTCGGTGAAGACCTTGTCCGGTAGGGCCTGATGATGCAGCCGCGGGCTGGTGACGAGGGATTCAGCGTCGGCGCCCTGCAGAAACTGCAGGATTCCCTGCATCACCATCGTGGTGATCCGGCTGCCACCGGGAGTCCCGAGCAGGGCCAGTGAATTGGCGTGGTATACGGCGGTCGGCGCCATGGAGGACAGCATGCGTTTTCCGGGCGCGATGGCGTTGGCTTCGCTGCCGACGAGGCCGTAGAGATTCGGGGTGCCGGGCTTGGCGGAGAAATCGTCCATTTCGTTGTTCAGAAGAACCCCGGTGCCGGGCACGACAAATCCGGAGCCGAACAGGCCGTTGATGGACAGGGTGGCGCTGACCCAGTTGCCGTCCCGGTCCAGAATGCTGAAGTGCGTGGTGTGTCCGGCTTCGGGTTCGGTCGCGTAGAGGCTTTTTGAACGCGTGGCGTGTTCGGGGTCGAAATCCGCCATCAATTTCCGGGCATATTCCACGCTGGTCAACTGCTGCACCGGTACGTCCACATGGTCGGGATCGCCCAGGTGCCTGGCGCGTTCCAGGTAGGCCCGGCGCAAGGCTTCGATCAGGCGATGAATGCGGGCGTCATGATCGCCTCCGTCGAGCCAATCCTCACCCAGCATATGGAAGACCTGCGCCAGCATGACGCCGGTGGCGGAGGGCGGCGCCACGGTGACGATTTCAGCATTTCGCCAATGAATCGTAATCGGCTCCCGTTCGACTACCTGATACTGTTCGAGGTCCTGGCGCGACCATATGCCGCCGCTGTCTTGGACTTCCGCCACCAGGGTTTCCGCCAGCGGGCCGCGATAGAAAGCCTGTGCGCCCTGTTCGGCCAGCAGGCCCAGGGTCGAGGCCAGGTCGGTTTGGACAATCCGTGTGCCGGACGACAGGGCAGGAGAGCCCGGCGTGAAGATCGAGGAAGCCGGGTAGCGCAGAAGAACTTCGGCCCGGGCGGTCATGGCCCGCTCCAGCTCAGGGTTGAGCGGCACTCCGTTCTGGGCATAACGGATGGCGGGTTCGAGTGTATGCGCTAACGGTAGCTGCCCGTAATGCTCCGCAAGGTGCCCCCATGCAGCGGCGATTCCGGGAATGCCTGCGGCCAGGGGGCCGTTGAGTGCCCGGTCACGGTCCACGTTTCCATCCGCATCGAGGTACAGATCGCGATGGGCGGCCAGCGGCGCCCGTTCGCGGGCGTCCAGCATCGTGGTGTGGTTTCGGGCGCTGTCGTGGAGTAGGAAGAATCCGCCTCCACCAAGCCCCGAGCCGTAGGGCTCCACGACCCCGAGGACCGCCGAGACCGCGACCGCCGCGTCAAACGCATTGCCGCCAGCATTAAGAATCTCAAGGCCGGCTTCGGTTGCGGCGGGATGTGCGGAGGCAAGGGCGTGCCCCGGAGGATTGGCATAGGCCGCTGCAGAGCCGCCGAACAGGCAAAACAGACAGAACAGCAGAGATGGCCGCTTCATGAGGACGGGTTCGTGTCGAGACGGGATTTTTTCGGGCCGGCTTACGCCTGCCGGAGTTTCAAAATCAGCATTTGCTCGATTTCTTTGGGGACGAAATGCGCGACGTCCCCGCCCAGCATGGCCACTTCCTTGACCAGCGACGACGAAACAAACGCATATTCCTTGGCGGGCGTCAGGAAGATGGATTCTAGGTCCGGCGCTAGCTGCCGGTTCATGGTGGCAAGCTGGAACTCGTATTCAAAATCCGACACGGCACGCAGCCCTCGAATGATGGCCTGGGTTCCCATACTGCGGGCAAAGTCGACCAATAGGCCGTCAAAAGGAGCAACTTCTATCTTGTCGCCCGAGTCGACAAAGGCCAGCTGCGCCATCCTGACGCGTTCCTCCACAGTGAACGTCGGCTGTTTGGCGGAATCGGTCCCGATGGCGACGATCAGCCGGTCGAACAGGCGCAACGCGCGTTGGGCCAGGTCGATGTGACCGAACGTGATGGGATCGAAGGTCCCGGGGTAGATCGCGTGATGAGCCATAGGTCTACGGGCTGTATACGGCTATTGTAGAACTATGCGGGGGGAATTGACGGATCAGGGGGAGACGTAAGGGCGTGCCGCGAACAAGTGGTAGCCGACCTGCCCGGCCTGCTTGGACTTGAGCGGGGTCCAGCGGGCGGGGACCCGCGCCACCCAATTGGCGGGGGATTCGACGTAGACGAGGCTGGATTCCTTCAGGGCCCGCGATGCGGCAAGTTGGGCGCAGGTCTTTTCGAGCAATTCGGTGCCCCGCGCGAATGGCGGGTCGAGAAATAGGATATCGACAGGACTGCGCAGGCAATCGATGTAACTCAGTGCCCGGGCGTTCACGACTTCGATCTGCGAAGCGGAGAATTTTTCCGTTTCCTGGCGCAGGCATTTCACGACGCCGCGCTCACGGTCGACCAGTGTCACCTGCCGGGCCCCGCGCGAGGCAGCTTCAAAGCCCAGTGCGCCGCTGCCGGCGAAGAGGTCGAGGCATTCAGCACCTTCAATACTTCCGGCCAGCCAGTTGAACACCGTCTCGCGCACCCGGGCCGGGGTCGGCCTCACCGAAGGGTAGGGAGGAACCTGAAGATAACGGCCGCGCCAGATGCCAGCGATGATGCGGACTCGTTGTGGCGGCTGGCCCTTAGGGCTGGCTTTGGCCACCGACAATCACCGTAATCATTTGATCGGGGTTTAGCCTGCTTTGGAATGCCGTGACAATCTGTTCGCGACTGATGGCGCCGATCCGGTCTGCCCAGGTATCCAGGTAGTCCAGAGGCAGGCGGTAGTAGCCGATCATCGACAGATAGTCGATCATGCTGGCGTTGTCCGCAATCCGCAGGGGGAACCCCAGCACCATGCTGTTTCGGCTGTGCTCCAGTTCTTCCTCGGTCGGCCCGTCGGCCAAGAAACGCCGAAGCTCCGCATAGGCGGCCTCCAAGGCCTGATCGACTTGGTTTTTCTGCGTCTGGAATCCCAGCCGGAAAGGCCCGAGGTGTCGCAGCGGGAAGAAATAACTGTAGACGGAATAGGCGAGGCCCTGGTTGTTGCGGATTTCCTGCATCAGGCGCGAAGAGAATCCGCCGCCGCCGAGGGTGTAGTTGCCGAGGTACAGGGGGAAATGAAATTTCTCGCCGCGCGCGACGCCCTGCTGGCCGATCAATACATGAGCCTGTTCGGACGGGTGGGGAATGGCCACGGTTTTGGCTTCGGTCACCGCCGTGGGCGGCGGCAGCGGGCTCGGTGCCGGGCCTTGGGGCAGTACCTGGGTGATGCGGTTTGCGATTGCTTCGGCCTCGGCGCGGTCGATCGCGCCCACCATCGCCACGATGGCACCACCCGAAGCAAAGAAAGTCCGATAGAACCCTTCGACATCGTCCCGGGTGATGGCGGTGAGGGAATCTTCGGTTCCCGCTATGGGCGAGGAATAGGGATGGCCCGGATAAACGGCCTGGTAGAAGGCCTGCTGCGCAATGGCGCCAGGGCTTTCTTCGAGTTTCTTGAGCGCGACCTGCATCTGTTGACGACGGCGCTCCAGTTGCGATTCCGGAAACTGGGGTTGTCCGAGCACCGTAGTGAACGTGGCCAGGGCCTGCTCCCGCCATTCGGGATCCACCAAGGTTCGCAGGGACACCTTGGATCGGTCCAGCAGGACTTCAGCACTGTAAGCGGCACCGACATCCTCGAACTGCTGGGCGATGGCATCCGCATCCAGGTCTCCCGCACCGGTGTTGAGCAGGGAATGGGTGATCTGAGACAGACCCGGAAGTGCGCCGTCTCGGCTGTTGCCGGCATCCAGAACGACCTGGATGTCCAGCATAGGAATCTGCGGGGCGGCGATGAAAAACACCGGAGTCCCGCTGTCGCTGAGCCAGTGCTCGATGCGCGGACCGGTCTGTGCCTGCGCACTGGTGGCGAAGGCCAGGAGGCTGGCAGCCAGAATTCGGATCATTGTCAGGGGGCCGGGGGGACTTTGGCTACATTGAGGGGGTGCACGGTGACCGTGGTGCGGGCGTAATCGGTCAGGTAGCGCTGGGCGACCTCCTGCACCTGTGCGGCGGTGACCGCCTGATAGCCGGCAACCAGCTGTTGTTCGACCTCCCAGCCGAGGCCGTTGGTTTCAAGCATGCCGATCATGTAGGCGCGGTGGCGCAGGGAGTCCTGTGCGTAGACCATATGCGCGATGACCTGCGCGCGGGCGCGCTGCAATTCGGTCTCGCTGACAGGCTGTGCCTGGAGTTCGGCGATTTCCGCAAGCAATGCCTGTTCCATTTCTTCTGCCGTGTGCCCCGGGCTTGGTGTGGCATCGAGAACCAGCAGGCTGTTGAGGGCGCTGTACAGGGAGTAGGAGGCGCTGGCGCTGGCCGCGATCTTTCGATCCCGAACCAGCCGCTTGGGAAGTCGCGAGGCATTGCCGCCGTCCAGGATGGAGGTCAGCATGGACAGCGCGTAGGCTTCCCAGCGCTGCTCTTGGGGCAATTGCGCCATGACGGGGGTCTTGTAGCCGATGAGCAGGTATTCGGTCTGGGCGGGAATGTGCAGGGAGACGTTGCGCGTGCCCTTCTGCACCGGCTCTTGGCGTCGTGGCGCCGGCGTGACCTCATGGCGGGGGATGGCACCGAAGTGCTCCTCGGCCATTTCGAAGATTTGCTCCGGATCCACATCGCCGACCACCACCAGGTTCGCATTGTTGGGCGCGTACCAGCGCCGATGCCAATCGCGCAACTGTTTCTGGTCTATTTGTGAGATATCGCTCATCCAGCCGATCACCGGCTGGCCGTACGGATGGTTATGGAATGCGGTCGCCTGCAACTGCTCGAAGGCAGAGGCCTCGGGCCGATCCTCGGTGCGCAGGCGGCGCTCCTCTTTTACGACTTCCAGTTCTTTCTGGAGATCGGCCTCGGCCAGGAGCAGGTTCTGCATGCGGTCCGCTTCCATTTCCATCGCGATGGCGAGTTGGTCGTGGCCGAGGATCTGGTAGTACGCCGTATAGTCGCGGCCGGTGAAGGCGTTGTCGCGCCCGCCAAGGGAGGAGATGGTGTGGCTGAATGATTCTCCGGGGAAGCGCTCGGTTCCTCGGAACATCATGTGTTCCAGCACGTGGCTGATGCCGGTCTGGCCCGGGGGTTCGTGAGCCGCACCCACGCCGTACCAGAGCTGCTGGACGGCCACCGGGGCCCGCGTGTCAGGCTGCACCAACACCTTCAGCCCATTGTCCAGGGTTCGGGTGAAGACCTCGGAGGGTTCCGCCAGCGCCGCATTGGGCAGGGCGAAAGCCAATAGGGGGAGGAAAAAGAAAGACAGCCGGGGAATCATGCGGGCATTATAAAGAGTCGGGAAATTCATGATTCGGCCAAAAAATGGCGGCCGGAGCCTTGACCCGGATGGAATTTGCAGTAAATTAACTTGTCAAATCAAGTGGCTCCAGAAAGTGCGGGGTCTCGGGGTCTGGGTGTACGTCAGATTTGTTAGATTTTCCTTCATCAGGCCGCCTTTAGGGGTCGCGATTTCGGTTTGAGCCCGGTAGATTGGGCATTTTCGTCTGATAATGAATCCTCTATCAGATCGGTTGCCGGGCGGGCGCGGCGC
>JAPONY010000076.1 GCA_026713705.1 Gammaproteobacteria bacterium | reverse complement strand
CAGCTTCTGCAAGAGCTGGTCCCGACGTTGGGATAGGGCTTCGGTCTGAGTCATGGCCGACTTCCTCTGTAATGAAACATCTACAGATTATGCCGGAAATCGCCCCAACGGGCAAGATTTACACTTTTATGTCGTACACCCCGGTGTGACTCTTGAGGCGAAGTTTTCGCCCATTCGACCCTCTGCTGTAAAATAGTCTCCCGGCATAATTTTCAAGGCTCGCCAAGCCCAAAGCCGGACCTTCAGGAGACATTCTTGGCCAAACGCGCGTTGCTCGCTCTCGAAAACGGCGCGTTGTTTTTCGGAGATTCTATTGGGGCGGATGCCACCGCCGTCGGCGAAGTCGTTTTCAATACCGCCATCACCGGCTACCAGGAGATCCTGACCGACCCGTCCTACTGCCGCCAGCTGATCACGCTGACGCACCCGCACATCGGGAACGTCGGCACCAATGACGAGGACAACGAATCAAGCCCCCAGGTGCATGCTGCTGGCCTAATCGTGCGCGACGTGCCTGCGCGCATGAGCAACTGGCGCGGCGAACGGCCTTTGGGCGATTTTCTCGAAAGCCACAGTCTTCCTGGCATTTCCGGTATCGACACTCGCCGCCTCACCCGGATCCTGCGCGATCAGGGCGCTCAATCGGGTTGCCTCACGACGGAAGTCTCTGATCCGGACCAGGCGGTCGAGCAGGCCCGCGCGTTCGCCGGGCTTGCAGGGATGGATTTGGCACGGGAGGTCACCGCGGAGGCGGCCTACGACTGGGACGAAGGGACCTGGAAGATGGTGCAGGGCGAATTACCGCCCGTGCAGTACCGGGTGGTGGCCTACGATTACGGAATCAAGCAGAACATCCTACGCTTGCTGCGCGAGCGGGGCTGCGCGGTCACGGTGGTGCCGGCCACGACCCCGGCCTCCGAAGTGCTTGCCCAGAATCCGGACGGCGTCTTCCTGTCCAACGGGCCGGGAGACCCCGAACCCTGCGCCTACGCCCAAGAGGCGATCCAGGAACTGCTTGAGGCCAAAATTCCGATGTTCGGCATCTGCCTGGGCTGCCAGCTGCTCGGCTTGGCCAGTGGTGCGCGCACGGTCAAGATGAAGACCGGCCATCACGGCGCCAATCACCCGGTGCTGGAACTGGACACGGGACGGGTCCTGATCAGCAGCCAGAACCACGGGTTCGCGGTGGACGAGGAGTCGCTGCCGGATCACCTGCGCCTTACTCACCGTTCACTGTTCGACGGCACTGTGCAGGGGATCAGCCACACCGAAGCCCCGGCGTTTGCTTTCCAAGGGCATCCGGAGGCCAGCCCCGGCCCGCACGACGTGGCCAGCCTGTTCGATCACTTCACCGACCTGATGCAGCAGCATCGCGCCGGACAGTCCGGCTGAGCACCATGCCCAAGCGGACCGACATCAAAAGTATCCTCGTGATCGGGGCCGGACCGATCGTGATCGGTCAGGCGTGCGAATTCGACTATTCCGGTGCGCAGGCTTGCAAGGCGCTGCGCGAGGAAGGTTACCGGGTCATCCTGGTCAACTCTAATCCCGCTACCATCATGACCGACCCGCAGATGGCGCAGTCCATCTACATCGAGCCGGTCGAATGGCAGACCCTGTCACGCATTATCGAGCGCGAAAAACCGGATGTACTGCTGCCGACCATGGGCGGGCAGACCGCGTTGAATTGCACGCTGGACCTGCACCGCGAAGGCGTGCTTCAAAAACATGGCGTGGAATTGATCGGCGCTTCTCTGGAAGCGATCGCCATGGCCGAGGACCGGAAACTGTTCCGGGAGGCCATGGAGGAGATCGGGTTGGAGCAGGCACGGTCCCAGGTCGTACGCAGCGTGGAGGAGGCACTGGATTTCCAGCCTCAAATCGGCTACCCCGTCATCGTGCGGCCTTCGTTCACCCTGGGGGGAACCGGGGGAGGCATAGCCGAGAACGAAGAGGAGTTGCGTCGCGTCGTCACACATGGCCTGGATTTGTCGCCGTCCCACGAGGTCTTACTGGAAGAATCGCTGTTGGGCTGGAAGGAATTCGAGATGGAGGTGGTGCGCGACGCGAACGACAACTGCATCATCGTCTGTTCAATCGAGAACCTCGACCCGATGGGGGTGCATACCGGGGATTCGATTACGGTCGCGCCGGCGCAGACCCTGACCGACAAGGAATACCAGCGGATGCGCGATGCCTCCATCGCGGTGCTGCGCAAGATCGGCGTGGACACCGGGGGATCCAACGTGCAGTTCGCGGTTCACCCGGGAAACGGGCGGCTGGTGATCATCGAGATGAACCCGCGCGTCTCGCGCTCTTCGGCACTTGCCTCCAAGGCCACCGGGTTCCCGATTGCCAAGGTGGCGGCCCGCCTGGCCGTCGGCTACACGCTGGACGAGCTTCGCAACGACATCACGGATGGCGCGACGCCATGCTCGTTCGAGCCGACCCTGGATTACATCGTGACCAAGATACCCCGCTTCACGTTCGAGAAATTCCCGCAGGCCGAAACGCTCCTGACCACCCAGATGAAATCGGTCGGCGAGGTGATGGCGATCGGGCGCACCTTCCAGGAATCCCTGCAGAAGGCGTTGCGGAGCCTGGAGACCGGGCAGTGCGGACTGGATCCGTTCGGTCCGATGGATCGCGAAGAACGAAGGCGCCGATTGAGCTACCCGGATCCGCACCGGCTGAGGTATGCCGCCGACGCCCTGCGCGAGGGCTGGGATCTGGACGAAGTCTGCGAGCTGACCGGCATCGACCCGTGGTTTGTCGCGGAGATCGAGGATTTGGTGGCGCAGGAGCAGGCGCTGTCGGGCCGGGCTCTGGAGGATTTGTCGAAAGACGAGATGTTTGCCCTCAAGCGTTCGGGCTTCTCGGACCAGCGTCTGGCGCAGTTGCTTGAGGCGGACGAGGAAGTCGTACGCGCACATCGCCATGCGCAAGGACTGCGTCCGGTGTACAAGCGGGTCGACACCTGTGCGGCGGAATTCCCGACCTCCACGGCCTATCTCTATTCGACCTACGAAGAGGAATGCGAGGCCCGGCCGATGCAGGCCCGAAAGGTGGTGGTGCTCGGCGGTGGTCCGAACCGGATCGGGCAGGGCATCGAATTCGACTACTGTTGCGTGCATGCCGCGCAGGGCGCGCACGAACTGGGTTTCGAGACCCTCATGGTCAACTGCAATCCGGAGACGGTTTCCACCGACTACGACACCTCCGACCGCCTGTATTTCGAGCCGCTGGTACTGGAGGATGTACTGGAAATCCTGCATGTCGAGCAACCGTATGGCGTGATCGTCCAGTTCGGGGGGCAGACGCCCCTGAAACTCGCCCAGGGGCTGGCTCGGGCGGGCATCCCGATCCTGGGCACCTCGCCGGACGCGATCGACGCGTCCGAGGACCGGGAACGCTTCACCGAAGTGCTCAAACGCCTGGGATTGCGTCAACCGCCGGGCGGCACAGCCCGGGACCGTGAAGGGGCACTGAACCTGGCGCGCGGATTGGGCTACCCTCTGGTCGTACGACCCTCCTACGTGCTGGGCGGGCGGGCGATGGAGATCGTGTTCGACGAGGCGGAGCTCGAACAGTACATCGAGGACGCGGTCCAGGTGTCCGACCAGACCCCGGTGCTGCTCGACCGCTACCTGGAGGATGCGGTAGAGGTGGATGTCGACGTGGTGTGCGACGGCGTGGACGTGCTGATCGGCGGCATCATGCAACACATCGAACAGGCCGGGATTCATTCCGGGGATTCGGCCTGCTCGTTGCCGGCCTACTCGATCGAGGAGCCGGTGCTCGATGCCCTGCGCGGCCAGGCGGAAGCGTTGGCGCGCGAACTTGGGGTGGTGGGTCTGATGAATGTCCAGTTCGCGGTGCAGGGGGAGTCGATCTACGTGATTGAGGCCAACCCCCGCGCTTCGCGCACGGTGCCGTTCGTCTCCAAGGTGACCGGGCGCTCGCTGGCGCGGATCGCGACCGCCTGCATGCTGGGCCGATCCCTGCGCGATCAGGGCTGTCGCGAAGAAGTGCAGCTGGATTACTTCGCGGTCAAGGAAGCGGTGTTTCCCTTCATCAAGTTCCCGGGTGTCGATCCGATCCTCGGCCCGGAGATGAAGTCGACCGGCGAGGTGATGGGGGTGGGGGAACGCTTTGAGGAGGCCTTCGCCAAGTCGCAGCGTGCGGCCGGAGTGAATATCCCGACCAGCGGACGGGTCCTGATCAGCGTGCGGGATCCGGACAAGTCCAGGAGCATCGAGCTGGCACGCGATCTGGTCGAGGCAGGCTTCGAACTGGTGGCGACCCATGGCACGGCGGAATACCTGCGCCAGGCGGGCTTGGTCTGCACCGGAATCAACAAGGTGGCGCAGGGTTCGCCCCACGTGGTCGACATGATCCGGGACGGGGAAATCGACCTGATTGTCAACACGACCCAGGACAAGCAGGCGATCCGCGATTCGCTGACCATCCGTCGGGAGGCGCTGCAGCGCCAGGTCTGCTATACGACGACCCTGACGGGCGCCAGCGCACTGGTGCGCGTGTTAAAATACGGTGCGCCTGAAGAGGTGTATCAACTACAGACTTTACACAGCGAACGTGTGCGCTGAGCATACGCGCGGGGCACGTTTTTCCGATTTAGAGAGAGACTGATGAGCAAGGTACCGATGACCGTACGAGGGGCTTCCCTGCTGCGCGAAGAACTCGAGCGGCTCAAGCGGGTGGAACGCCCGGCCGTTATCCAGGCGATCGCCGAGGCGCGTGCGCACGGGGACCTGCGCGAGAATTTCGAGTACAAGGCGGCACGGGACCAGCAGGGGTTCGTGGAAGGGCGCATCAAGGAGATCGAGGCCAAGCTGTCGCAGGCGCAGGTCATTGATATCTCCGAGCTGCAGATCAACGGCAAGGTGGTATTTGGCACCACGGTTGAACTGATCGATATGGAGTCTGGCGAGCAGGTGTGCTACCAGATCGTCGGTGAAGACGAGGCGGATATCGATGCAGACCAGATTTCGGTCCATTCGCCCATTGCTCGAGCGCTGATCGGCCGTCTGGAGGGCGATGAGGTGTCGGTTGAAACCCCGGGCGGAAAGCGGATGTTCGAGATCGTGACAGTGCGCTGCGAATAGCGGATTTCAGTACAAAATAAATTCACGGTGCTGTCTGGCGGCAAAGTCCGCATTCGGCCCGGCTCGAGAATGTAACAGAGGATGTGGGCTAGGGTCTGATCTTCTTATAATGCCTGACAGTATCGAATCTGTCAGAATGCTGTCGTGATCATGCCTCAAAAATCTACCGCCCCGGTTTTCTACACCCCCTGGTTCGGGCGCTTGTCCCTTGCCGCGTTGGCGCTGGTCTTGGCGGCTTCCGGAGTGCTGGCCGAAGAGATTCCGGAATCGTCCGAGGAACTTGAGCAAGTGACGGTGACTGGTTCTCGCATCAAGCGGACGCAGCAACAGGACATTGCCACCCCGCTGACCAGTTATGACCTTGAAGAATTGCGGAACTTGGGCGTCAGCGATCCCCGGGATCTGATGCAGTTGTTGACCAGTAATGCCGGTGCCCAGAACAACGCCGATTCCCTGTCGCAGAACTTCACGGTTGGCACCTCTAATATCAATCTGCGTGGGCTGGGCGTCTCCTCGACCTTGGTCTTGCTTAACGGTCGCCGACAGGCGGTCTCGGCTCTTCCGACCAACGACGGCTCCAGTTTCGTGGACTTGTCGGCGCTGGTGCCGACGCTCGCGCTGGAACAGGTCGAAATCCTGGAAGACGGCGCGGCCGCGGTCTACGGTTCGGATGCCATCGCTGGCGTGGCCAATTTCGTCACCCGCTCCGACTACCAAGGCTTCGAGGTATCCGTCGAACATCGCGAGCGCACCAGTGATGGCGCCCTGTCGAACGACCGCGTGGAGCTCGTATACGGCCGTGACTTTCTGGAGTCCGGCAACTTGCTGTTTGCGCTGAGCTATCTGGATCGGACCCAGTTGATTATGGACGAGGTCGACTGGAGAACCCCGTCATGGAGCTCCGCGGCCAACCCCGGCAATTTCATCGTGCTGGCCGACACGGTGCTGGCGGACGGCGCCGAACTATCCCCCGGCACGATAACGGCTGCGCCTCATTGCACCCAATACGTCCCGCCGGCCAGCTACATCCCGCCGCAGGCCCTTGCCGACAACCCCGGCACGCACAGCGTCTGCCGCTTCGATTTCGGCCCGCAGATCACGGTCGGTCCGGAAGAAGAACGCCTCCAGGCCTTCGCCCAGCTTGGCTTCGACCTTGGCGAGCAGACTCGCCTGACGGCGGAACTGGGCTACGCGCATAACAATATCAGCCGTACCATCTCTCCCAGCCTTCCGGCCATTAGTCCCAAGTTGGCCTATATTCCGGCCGCGCATCCCGGCAACCCGTTCCGGGACAGCAACGACGATCCGGTGGCGCTGCGCTACATCGGCCGCATCTATGGCGTCGATGAACCGTTCGAAACCAACTACTTTGATAACGAAACGAGACGCATGGCGCTGATTGCCGAAGGCGACGCAACCGATCACCTGTCTTGGGAAATGTCGTTCCTTCACGCCCGCAGCGAGATCGACTCGCGGGTTCCCGATACCCTGTATCGCCATCTGCAGAATGCCATGGGTGCCGACGAGGGCGATGCCGGCCTGCTCGGTGTCGGCCCGGACTGCCCGGGCCGCCGCGACGACCTTCAGGACGGCGATGTCTGCCTGTTCTACAACCCGTTCAGTGTCGCCAACAAGGTGCTGGCCATGACCTGGGACGGCAGTGCATTCGACGGCACACGCTCCGGGACGGCTGCCGAACAGGCCTTCATGCGCAACTATCTGCTTGCGAATTCCATTGCCTCGACCGAATCTGAACTGGACGTTTTCGAAGCGGTCTTGACGGGCGACGGCCTGTCCTTGCCGGATGGCAGTCCGATCGGCTATGCGCTTGGCGTCCAGTACCGCGACGAATCCATCCGCGGCGACTTCAACCAGCTGTCCAACGATTTCGAGTTCTCATTTATCGGCGGCAACCCCGATTATTCCGGCTCGCGGGATGCGATCGCCGTTTTCGGCGAAGTGTTGCTGCCCCTGGGCCTGGACTTTGAGGCGACGCTTGGTGTGCGCCACGAGGATTATGGCGGTGCCATCGGCAGCACCACCGACCCGAAACTGTCCTTGCTCTGGACGCCGACGGATCTTCTCTCGCTGCGCGCCTCGGCAAGCAGTTCATTCCGTGCTCCCTCGCTGCACCAGACGCAGGGCGTGCAGGCGAGCTACTCTGACGTCCGGGAAGACGAACGCCAATTCTTCGTGCCCAACCTGACTTACGGCAACAGAAACCTGAAGCCGGAGACCGCCACTTCACTGAACCTGGGCGGCTCCATAGCCTTGGAAAATTTGGAATTCAATCTGGATTATTGGAGCTTCCGTTTCGAGGATGCCCTCGCCCGTGAGAACCCCCAGGAAGTCGTCGATACTGATGCGCAACATGTTGCGGCCGGCGGCGAAAGCCGCGTGGACCGCACGGACGATGGCACCATCGCCCGCGTCAACACCCGCTACATCAACACCGACGAGATCCGAACCTCCGGCCTCGATTTCTCGGTCCGCGGACAATTTCAAACGGCCATGGGGCGTTTCCTCTCCAGCCTGCAAGCGACGCACATCCTCGAATACGACATCACCCGCCTGGACGGACAGAAGATCGATGGCGCCGGCTACCTGAACTTCGCCAACATCGGCAGCCCCATGCCGGAATGGCGTGGCACTTTGAACCTGACTTGGCAGCGCGGCAACCATCAGGCAGTCCTGCTGCTCAACCACACGGACGACTACCGGCACCGCCGCACGGCCACGGTCACCGACCGCATCGATTCCTTCACCACTGTTGATCTGCAGTACCGCTTGGAACTCGCCGGGCTTATCGGCCCGGACGCCGATACTTCCCTGACGGCCGGAATCCTCAACATTACGGATGAAGATCCGCCCTACGTCAATATAGGCGGCGGCTACGACCCGCGCACCGCCGACCCGCGCGGGCGCCGGGCATACGTGTTGCTCGGTTCCCGCTTTGAGTAAGGCTTTTGACCTGAACGACAAATGCCGTTGGATGTGAAGTAAACTGTTTGCCGACATCATGATTGCACGGACAGGGATTAGATGATGGCGATTGAACGACTGAATCCGCGGATTGATGCAGATTTCGAGAAAAACCTTAAACGCTCGGCGATTCGCAAAGCCATAGTAGAAGCGGACAAGGGAGTCTTCGTCTCGCAAGAGAAAATGGACGCTTGGGTTTCTTCTTGGGGCACGAACTCGGAGCTCCCGCCTCCCGAACCGGACATATTCCCCGACCCCAAATAACAATTGAAAAATATGCCGAATGTTAGGGCTTAATGCAGGGCGAACGCACCAAAGCCGTGTATAATTGACGCAGGAGACAAACCGGGTTCCAGATCGAAGCCCCCGAAAGGGGGTTTCTGTTAGGTCCGGGAGGATGTTGATGAGGCCCGACGGCACAACTCAGACATTGAAGTCCCTGATCGCTCCCCAAATTGAAAAAATGGGCTACGAGCTGTGGGGGCTGGTATGCCACTTGGGAGTACGCCAAGGCCGGGTGTGCGTGTACATCGATCATCCCGACGGTATCAGCCATGCCGATTGTGCGGCCGTGAGCGACCAGGTGAGCGGGCTACTGGACGTGGCGGATCCGATCAACACCGGCTACCGGCTGGAGGTATCCTCGCCGGGCCTGGATCGTCTTCTGCTCTGCCCGGAGCATTTCCAGCGCTACCGGGATTCGCAGGTGTCTTTGCGTCTGCGCTGGCCGCTGGAAGGACGCCGCCGCCTGTTCGGGAAGATCGAGGCGGCCAACGGCAATGCCGTGGAAATCCGGGAAGACGAGCAGACGTTCGTGATTCCCTACAACGTGATCGCCCAGGCGCGATTGCACTATGAGGAGGAATGACTGGCGATGAGTGATGCCGGTATAGACATTCTGGCTGTGGTTGATGCCGTCTCTACGGAGAAGGGCATTGAGCGCGAGATTATTTTCGATGCGCTGGAGGTGGCTCTGGCGGCCGCGACCCGCAAGAACCTGGGGGGCGAGTCCGACGTGCGCATTTCCATCGACCGGGAGACGGGGGCCTACGAGACGTTCCAGCGCTGGTTGGTGATGGCGGACGACGATCCCGAGTTCCAGTCGCCCGACGGGCAGATTCTGGTGAGCACCGCGCAGCAGCGGGATTCGAAACTTGAGATCGGCGACTACATCGAGAAGCCGATCGATTCCGTGGACATCGGGCGGATTTCCGCCCACACCGCCAAGCAGGTCATCGTGCAGAAAGTGCGCGAGGCAGAACGGACACAGATTGCAGAAGCCTACGAGGACAAGATCGGCGACCTGCTGATCGGTATCGTCAAGCGGGTCGAGCATGCCGGTGCCTACATCGATTTGGGCGGCAACACGGAAGGGTTCATTCCGCGCGAGGACACCATCCAGCGCGAGATCATCCGCACCGGCGACCGGTTGCGCGCCTACCTGCGCGAAGTGCGCCAGGAAACCCGCGGCCCGCAGTTGATCCTGTCCCGGACGGTGCCGGAGTTCCTGGTCCAACTGTTCCACCTGGAAGTCCCGGAGATCGAGCAGGGGCTGATCGAGATTGTGGGCGCAGCGCGGGATCCGGGCATCCGTGCCAAGATCGCGGTGCGCACCAACGATTCCCGGATGGACCCGGTGGGGGCCTGCGTGGGAATGCGCGGTTCCCGGGTACAGGCGGTTTCCAACGAGTTGTCGGGCGAACGCATCGACATCATCACCTGGCACGAGAACGCGGCGCAATACGTCATCAACGCCATGTCGCTTCCCTCGGTCGATGAGATCATCCAGGACGAGGAAGGCAAGATCATGGACATTGCGGTCGAAGAGGACCGCCTGTCGCAGGCGATCGGCCGGAACGGACAGAACGTCCGTCTGGCAAGCCAACTGACCGGCTGGACGTTGAATGTCATGACCGCGTCGGAGCTGCGCGAGAAGAGCGATCAGGAGCAGCGAGAGCTCGAAGAGCGCTTCCAGAAAGAACTGGATGTCGACGAGCATATCGCGGGCATCCTGGTGGAGAACGGCTTCCGTGAAGTCCAGGAGCTCGCGTATGTTCCGGATGAGGACCTGCTCCAGATCGACGAATTCAACGAGCAGGTGGTGGCCGAACTGAAGGAACGGGCGCAGGACAGCCTGGCGCAGAGTGCGGAGATGGCGGAGGATGAGGACATCCTCAACGTGGAGGGAATGGATCCCGACCTTGCGATGCAGTTGGCTCTGCACGGCATCACCACGCGTCGGCAACTGGCGGAATTGGCCTTGGACGAACTGCCCGAGATCGAATCGCTGGATGAAGAGCGGGCGGGCGCCTTGATTATGAAGGCGCGGGAAAACCTGGTGCTGGTGCTGCAGTTGCCGGAGGCCTGAGGACGAATCAAGATGCCGACGATTGCTGAATACGCTCCTTCCCTGCGCATGTCACCCGAGCAGTTGCTCGCGATGTGTCAGCGCGCCGGACTGCCCAAGCAGGACGAGCAGGACACGCTCAGCGACGACGATAAGAAACAACTGGTGCGCTACATGCGCAACGGTGGGCCCACGGGAGCGACCCTGGTGCAGTCCCGGCCGTCGGTCGGCCAGGTGGAGATTCCGCGAACTGGCGGGCCCGGCCGCAACCGGGTCAAGGTCAAGGTCAAGGGCAAATACCGCTTGGTGCAGCCCAAGGCCGAGGTGCCGGAGAAGGCGCCGGAGCCGGTTGCCGAACCTGTGCCCGAGGCACCAGCCGAGACTCCACCCGAGGTGAAGCAGGCGGAGCCGGAGGAGAAACGGGAGAAACAGGAGCAACAGGCGAAACCCGAGGCGAAGGCCGAAGAAGGGAAGAAAAAACCTGCCGCCAGCGCGGCACCGCGTGCCGGGCGAAAAGCCAAGCCGCGTGCCAAGCCCCGGGAAGCCCGGGAGCCCCGCGGTAAACCAGGTCCGGGCCGGGAACGGAATCGCGGCCAGTTGCACATTGACGACCAGCGCCGGACGCGCAAGCCGCGGGCGAAGAAGCATGCCCGGGTGGTGGTTGACAACAAACACCAGTTCACCGAGCCGACCGCCCAGATCGTGCGCGAAGTCGCCTTGAGCGGGCCGATGACGGTGGCGGAGTTGGCGATGGCGATGGCAGTCAAGGCCTCGGAAGTGATCAAGACGCTGATGGATCTGGGCGAGACGGCTACCATCAACGACGTGCTGGACCCCGATACCTCGGAGCTGGTGGTCGAGAACATGGGGCACAAGGTGCAGCGGGTACGCGTCGAGGATGTGGAAGCCGGATTGCTGCTGGATTGCGTGCCGACTGGCGATCCCGTGACGCGGCCGCCCGTGGTGACCGTCATGGGGCATGTCGATCACGGCAAGACTTCGCTGCTGGACTACCTGAGGAAAACCCGGGTCGCCGCCGGCGAAGCCGGGGGGATTACCCAGCATATCGGCGCCTATCAGTTGGAGACGCCGCGCGGCAAGATTACGTTTCTGGATACGCCCGGCCACGCCGCATTTACCGCGATGCGTGGGCGTGGGGCACGGTGCACCGACATCATCGTGCTGGTGGTTGCCGCCGATGATGGCGCGAAGCCGCAGACCGAAGAGGCGATTCAGCACGCTCGCGATGCGGAAGTGCCGATGATCGTGGCGATCAACAAGATCGATCGCGACAACGCGGACATCGAGAAGGTTCGTACCGGACTCGCGGCGCTTGGCGTGCAGCCCGAGGACTGGGGCGGCGATACGATTTTCGTGCCGGTCTCGGCCAAGACGGGGGAAGGAATGGATGCACTGCTGGAGGCGATTGCCCTGCAGGCGGAACTACTGGACCTGAAGGCGCCCGCCGAGGGGATGGCCCGGGGCGTGGTGATCGAATCCAGCCTGGACCGCGGCCGGGGCGCGACGGTGACGGTATTGGTTCAGGAAGGCAACCTGCGCCAGCGCGACTTGCTGCTGTGCGGACAGGAATATGGGCGCGTCAAGAGCATGTTCGACGACAGCGGGCAGAAGGTTGATCAGGCGGGACCGGCATTCCCGGTGCTGGTGCTGGGCCTGTCGGGTGTCCCTCAGGCCGGTGATCCGATGCACGTGGTGGCGGACGAGCAGAAAGCGCGGGAAATTGTCGATCATCGCAAGGAATCGGTGCGACACCAGCAGACGGATGAGCCTCGCGAGGCGGGCCTGGCTTGGGCGGCACAGCTGGGCGAGGAACAGAAGGCAGCCCTCAACCTGATTATCAAGACGGATGTGCGGGGCAGCGGCGAGGCCTTGCGCGAGTCGCTGGAAAAACTTTCCACTGATGAGGCGGCGATCAAGATCGTCCTCTCGGGAATCGGCGGCATCAACGAATCGGACGCGTTGCTGGCGGACGCCTCGAAGTCCATCCTGCTGGGCTTCAATGTACGCGCCGACAGTGCGGCGCGGCGCACCATCACGGACCGGAACCTGGACTTGCGCTACTACAACGTGATTTACGAACTGGTTGACGATGTCAAGTTGCTGCTGGAGAAGCAGCTGGCGCCGGAGATCCGGGAGGAGATCATGGGCTTGGCGGAAGTGCTCGAAGTCTTCCGCTCCAGCAAGATGGGACCGGTTGCCGGTTGCCGGGTGGCCGAAGGCATGGTTCAGCGCGGTTATCCGATCCGGGTGCTGCGCGACAACGTGGTCATCTACGAGGGAGAACTCGAATCCCTGCGCCGCCACAAGGAAGATGTGGGGGAAGTGCAGGTCGGAACCGAATGCGGGATCGCGGTGGCAAATTACAACGACGTTCAGGTGGGCGACCAGATCGAGGTCTACCGGCGCGTGGAGACCGCCCGCACTCTCTAGGAGAACGCGGTGATTCCCGGACAGCGCCCGGTCGCAGTGGGCGAACAGGTTCGCAGGCTTCTCGGTCCGGCCCTGCTGCATGAGGTCAACGACCCGCGCCTGAAGCGATTGACGGTTTCCGAAGTCGTCATGAGCCGAGACCTGAAACACGCGACTGTCTATGTGATTAGTGCCGAAACCCCGGATGCGCGCCGACGCGCGGAAATCGACGCCGGGTTTGAACGCAGCATTCCATTCTTCCGCCGGCTGATCGGCAACCGTGGCGGTCTGCGCTATGTGCCGAAATTACGCTTTGTGCTGGACGACACCGAGGATCGGGCAGAGCGGATCGAAAGCCTCTTGGGGGAATCCACCCGCACCAAGACGGCTTCGTGACTCGGCCTGCACCCTGCGGCTGGTTGTTGCTGGACAAGCCGGTCGGACTGAGTTCGGCCCGTGCCGTATCCCGCGTCAAGCGGCTCTTTCAAGTGAAGCGCGCCGGGCATGCCGGCACCCTTGACCCCTTGGCAAGCGGACTCCTGGCAATCGCGCTCGGCCCGGCGACCCGTTGGTGCGCCTACCTGCTGGATGCGCCGAAATCCTACCGGTTCACGATCCGACTGGGCCAGGAGACGGACAGCCACGATGCGGAGAGCCTGGAACAGGCGGCTCCGCCTTGCGCCGAAATTCCCTCGCTGGAACAGGCCGAGATTGAAGCCCTGCTGTCTCGCTTCACCGGGACGATTCAGCAGACCCCGCCCATGTATTCCGCCCTCCACAGCGAAGGGCGGCGCCTGTACGAACTGGCTCGCGAAGGCAAGGAGGTCGATCGACCTGCCCGCGAGGTTCGGATCGATCAACTGGGTCTGATCGCCGCCCGCCGGGAAGAGTGGGATCTTGAGGTGCGTTGCGGCAAGGGCACGTATGTGCGCACGCTGGGCCATGACATCGGCCAGGCCCTGGGTTGCGGAGCCTACGTCAGCCAGTTGCGCCGAACGGGACTCGGCACCTTTGATGAATCGCAGGCAGTCAGCCTCAAGCAGGTCGAGGCCGATTCGGAAGAGGCGCGCCTGGCGCGCCTGTTGCCTGCGGATGCAGTGCTGCCCGAATGGCCGGTTCGCGCCTGCACGGCGAGCGAGGCGGAAGCCTTGCGCCATGGAAAACAGATTTCGCACGAGGGGCCTGCGGGATTTTGGAAGCTGGAGGATGCGCAAGGCCGATTCTTCGGCGTGGCCGAATTGCTGGACACGGGGCGGCTTCAGCCGCGCCGCTTGATGGCCGGGCCCGAAGATTCAGTACAATCGGAGCCTTAGAGATAAGCCGTCATGGATGAAAAAGAGTCCGCCCTGGTCGTCGCGGTCCGCGAACTGACCGCCGAAACCCGTCGCGCCCGACGGTGGCGGACGGCGTTTGCCGCCGTGCCGTTCCTGATCCTGCTGCTGATCCTTCTGGCAGTATTCGGAGGAGAATCCTCTTTGCCCAGGCAGGATCCGCATACCGCCCGAATCGACGTGTTCGGCCCGATCGTACCCCAGGCTCCGGCGAGCGCGGAGTTCGTCAACCAGTCGCTACGCGCGGCGTTCGAGGAAGAACAGGCGAAAGGAGTGGTGTTGCGCATCAACAGTCCTGGCGGGTCTCCTGTACAGGCAGACCGGATCAACGCGGAGATCCAGAGACTGAGAGCGGAATATCCGGACAAGAAAGTCTATGCGGTGGTTGAGGACTTATGTGCATCCGCCGCGTACTACATCGCCGTTGCGTCGGACGAAATCTACGTCAACGGTTCCAGCCTGGTCGGCTCCATCGGCGTAATTGCCAGTGGGTTCGGCTTGGTTGAACTGATTCAGGAATGGGGGATAGAACGGCGCGTGACCGCCTCCGGGCGCCACAAGGCGATGCTCGATCCGTTCCTGCCGGTGGATCCGGAGGCAGAAGCGCATTTTCAAGGGATGGTGGATCGAATCCACCAGCAGTTCGAGGATGTCGTGAAGGAGGCGCGGGGGGATCGCCTGACGGCCGCGGACGAGGAGTTGTTCGATGGGCGGTTCTGGACGGGCGACCAGGCGCAGAAGATGGGCTTGGTGGACGGTTTTTCCGATGTTGCGCAGGTCGCACGCGACCTGGTGGGTGCCGAAGAAGTGGTGAACTACACCTATGAGCCGGATCTCTTGGAGCGTGTGGCGGACCGGGTCGGAACCCGGCTCGGCCAGGTGCTGGAATCCTGGCTTCGTACCCCGGTCAAGTTCTAGTCTGCGCCCGGGATCTCGAGTCCCGCATCCCGAAGCAGTTCAATCAGGTGAATCATCGGCAGCCCGATCAGGGCCGTCGGGTCGTCGCCGCTGATGTGGTCCACCAAGGTGATGCCGAGACCTTCTGATTTGAAGCTGGCGGTGCAGTTGTAGGGCTGCTCGCTCTGCAGGTAGTGCTCGATCATGTCCCCGCTCAATTCCTTGTAGTACACCGTGTGGCGGGATTCGAAATAGCGGCATGTGCCGCTTGCGGTGTCCAGCAGGCATAGCCCGGTCAGGAAAGCCGCTTCCTGTCCGCTCAATCGACGAAGTTGCTCCACGGCCACATCATGCGTGCCGGGTTTGCCGAGCAGTTGCCCGTTGAGTTCCGCGCATTGGTCGCTGCTGATGACCAAGGCATCCGAGTGCCGGGCTCCGACTTCCTCGGCCTTTTCATGAGCGAGCCGCTTCACGTAATCCGGTGCGATTTCACCGGCCCGGGGGGTTTCGTCGATGTCGGGGGAGTCCACCTCGAAGTCCAGGTGCAGGCGTTCAAGGAGCTCCCGGCGGTAAGGGGAACTGCTGCCAAGGATGAGAGGGCGCATTGAGTTGAGGAAGCTAGAAGGGCTATGAAGTAGAAAGTGTGCGTAACGGTGCCGGAATCGCTAATTATAAAGTTGATTTTGCTCTAGTGTCGTGTCCCGGAAATAAGTGAACAAAGTCGTTCGATCTTGGCCAGGATCGATTCGGCCGTGGCGACCCAGACGAAAGGGCTGGCCTTTTCATTGTACTGTTTGACGAAAGCGTCGATCTTTCGGGTCAGCTCCTT
>JAPONY010000075.1 GCA_026713705.1 Gammaproteobacteria bacterium | reverse complement strand
GAGCGGGAGCGGGTGAGGCGGATCAGTTGGTTTTTTTCTTCCTCGCTGAGGGAGACCGGTGGGACAGGGCGCGCCATGGGCAGGCTCCGGTTATGGAACACACCCTTATTATATCATTTATTTATGGGACATAACACTAGATTTGCATTCAATAACCAGCACCGTTTCTTGATCTTCAGCATATACGTCAACTTGTTTTTTGCCCCTCGAACCATCAGCACGCAGAAAACTTATTTTGAAATTGGTGTCATTAAGAACCCGGTACCCCATAAGATAGAACAAACACCAGACACGATCCTCAAGTAATTTGTCGTGACTCTTAAGGCGCTTAAGCCGAGTAGAGCGCTTCCCGTGTCGCTGAACATCCCAGCCTTTTTCTGTTTCCTCAGGAACATCCACAGGATGAACGCTTTTTTCGTCATAAGCTTTTCTTCGCCGACGATTCTCTGAAGTAAGTTTTGTCTCTTCCACCAAAGGCGAAAGGAAATTTGATCCCTCTTCATCAATACTTGGTTTAACGTGTGTTCTGTCCATTTCCCTTCACATTTATTAATCCCGCAGGTTGCCATACTTCAAGGCAGACCTATGCCGAAGCATCAAACGAGTGGGCGAGTGGAATCATTATAGATCTCACGCTCACAGTTGTTAACTCTCTCTTCTCAGTCCTCCAACTCCCGTCTCTTGTTGGCCGATAGTGGCCAACTGACATTGATTCTGGTGTGTTGGAGGGGCCGCTCAGAATAGGATAAGATCCATGTGAGGACCGTTTGGAAGTACGTAACAACCCGGCATAAAAATGAAGAGATTTGGCAATCAATATGGCTGCCATAGGCGTAATAATTGGCCCTTTGGATGGGTCACGCCAGATGATGGGCGTTAATGCGGATTGCGGCCAAATACTCGCATATGAACGGTGAAGAGTTTCTTCTTGTCCGTCGTGAAAAACTTTGGCTGGAAATATTGGATTTGATTGAATCAATAGACGTGGCAGACCATCGCATCAAGGTCTCCAGAGAAAACAAAACGAAAAGAGGTGCCTTGTTCTACTCTCCAACGAGCATGAACCAGGCTTTCGAGGAAGGACTGGAAAACTTTGGCTGGAAGTCTGAAAGAAATCCATGGATAACGCAAAGCGAGCAATTGTTGCAGGATATACCCCACATGCTCCCGAATGAGCAGATAAAAGCGGTTGCCGTGGCAGGTCAGGAGCCTATCCTGTCCTATAACCAGACGGATTTCGTGAAGTCGCGGATTGCCGTAGAAGTGCGGTTCGGAAAGTGCTCTTTTGTCGCCCACGACCTGTTCGCCAAGCATCTAGGTTTTTTCGTTTTGAATGCCATTGATGTCGGCATCGAAATTCTACCCACAAAAGAACTTGAGACCCAAATGCCGTTCGGGATTCCTTATTTCGAGCAAAATCTGCTGAATATCCTGAGGCAGGGACGCGGGGTTCCGGCGGTACCTTTAGTGCTTCTCGGAGTTGCCCCTTAAGAACATTCACCAATAAGACTTCATAACAAGTCGGCAAGATTACAGTTGGAATTTACACGGAAGAGTTTGCAAACAAGACACCCAATCCAGTGTCACGGTCCGGTTTCTCATGCCGAAAGTCAAGGCTCGATCCGATGACCTCGCCAAAATACATTCAAGAACATTCGCCGAGCAAGGCGCGTTCCGAAATGTAGTGAACCTGCACATATATTTGCTTGATTGAGCAGAGTTGGCTAGAATACGCGCCCCCTGACGGTTCAACCTTCCTCATGTACGCAGTCATCGAAACTGGCGGCAAACAGTACCGCGTCCAGCCCGGCGATGTCATCCGGGTGGAGCGCCTTGCGCACGAGCCGGGCGACAAGATCGAATTCGACCGCGTGCTGCTGGTGGCGGATGAGAAAGAGACCCATATCGGGACGCCGCATGTAGAAGGGGGACGCGTCGCTGCTCAGGTGACCAGTCACGGCCGGGCGCCCAAGATCGAAGTGGTCAAGTTCCGTCGACGGAAAAACTCCATGACCCGCACCGGGCACCGGCAGAATTGGACCGAACTCGAGATCAAAGACATCCAGGTGTAGGCGACGATGGCACACAAAAAATCAGGCGGCAGCTCCAGAAACGGACGTGATTCCGAGTCCAAGCGGCTTGGCGTGAAGCGTTACGGCGGCCAGCAGGTCCGTGCCGGCACCATCCTGGTGCGTCAGCGCGGTACCCGCATTCGGCCCGGGCCTTTCGTCGGCTGCGGTCGCGACCACACCCTGTTCGCCAAGGTAGACGGAGTCGTGGAATTCCGTTCACGCGGGCGCGAAAGCCGCACCTACGTGTCGATCAATCCGGCCGGATAACCCCCCGGCTTGGTTTTCCGGGGCATTCAGGCACCGGAATCCCTGAAACAACCCCGCTGCCTGAAAGGGTTTCCGGCGGTTTCAAGCCTTTCTCCCTCTTATAATCCCTCTGATGAAGTTCGTGGATGAAGCCTCCCTGACGGTTCGCGGCGGCGACGGCGGCCACGGCTGCGTCAGTTTTCGGCGCGAGAAGTATGTCCCCCGCGGCGGGCCGGACGGCGGCGACGGCGGCGATGGCGGTTCCGTGTACCTGCGCGGCGACTCCCACCTCAATACGCTGGCGGATTTCCGTTCGCAGCGTCACTTCCAGGCGCAACGTGGCGCAGACGGCTCCGGGCGAAACCAGACGGGGCCCCAGGGAGAGGACGTGGTCATCGATGTTCCTGTCGGAACGCTGGTGCGGGACGGCGAGACCGGCGAGCTGATCGCGGACATCACGGACGGGCAGCGCACGCTGGTGGCGCATGGCGGGTTCCACGGCCTCGGCAATGCCCGTTTTAAAAGTTCCATCAATCGCGCGCCGCGGCAATCGACCTCCGGAAGCCAGGGCGAAAGCCGGACGCTGAACCTGGAACTCAAGCTCATGGCGGACGTGGGGCTGCTGGGCCTGCCCAATGCCGGCAAGTCCACGCTGGTCCGCGCCGTGTCGGAGGCCACCCCGAAAGTGGCCGACTATCCATTCACCACGCTGTATCCCCATCTCGGCGTGGTGCGCGTGGGCGCATACCGGCGATTTGTGATCGCGGACATTCCGGGCATCATCGAAGGCGCGTCCGAAGGCGCGGGCCTTGGCCTGCAGTTCCTGCGCCATCTGGCGCGTACCCGCCTGCTTCTGCATCTTGTCGACCTGGGCGATGAGACGGGACCCGGCCCGGTCGAGGCCGTGCGGCAGATCGAAAACGAACTGAAGCATTCGCAGGAAGTGTCGTTCCCGCAGCCTCGCTGGCTGGTGGGAACCAAGGCGGACCTCCTGCCGGAGCAGGAGGGCGAGGCGAAGCTGGCGGCCGTTTGCCAGGAGTTGGACTGGACCGGTCCGAGCTTCCTGATCTCTGCGGCCACACACCGCGGGCTTGAACCCCTGATTCAACAGATCGACCGGTTTCTGGAGGCCTGGCGTGAACAAGCGGCATGAACTCGGTGCTTCCCAGCGCTGGGTCATCAAGTTCGGCAGTTCCTTGGTCACCAAGGAAGGCTGCGGGCTGAATCATCCGGCGATCGAAGACTGGATGCGCCAGGTCGCACTGTTCAAGGAGCAGCAGCGCAAGGTCGCCCTGGTTTCCTCGGGCGCGGTGGCGGAAGGGATGAACCGGCTAGGGTGGATCCGTCGGCCGGATTCACTGCACGACCTCCAGGCGGCGGCCGCAGTCGGCCAGATGGGACTGGTGCGAGCCTACGAAATGGCTCTGTCGCATCACGGCCACCACAGCGCCCAGATTCTGCTGACCCACGAGGGCCTGACGGACCGGGCGCGCTATCTGAACGCCCGGACCACGTTGCGCACGCTGCTGGACCTGGGCGTCATCCCGGTGGTCAACGAGAACGACACTGTTTCAACCCAGGAACTGCAACTTGGCGACAACGACACGCTGGCTGCACTGGTCGCCAATCTGATCGAAGCTGACCTCATGGTGATTTTGACGGATCAGTCCGGCCTGTTCGACAAAGACCCCAACGTTGATACAAATGCCCGCTTGATCGAAGAGGCCTGGATCGACGACCCGGCGCTGGACGGTTACGCCGGACAGGGTCAGGGACGCCTGGGCCGAGGCGGCATGCGGACCAAAATCGAGGCCGCCCGGATTGCCGCGCGCAGCGGCACCCACTGCCTGATCGCAAACGGCGCGGAACCGGACATCCTGCGTCGAATCGCCGAGGGCGAAGCCTGCGGAACTCTCTTGGCTCCCCGGGACGAGCCTTTGTCTGCACGACGCCAATGGATCGCCGGGTTGCTGCGCGGTGATGGTTGCCTGCATGTCGATGCTGGAGCCGAACGTGCCCTACGGGCGGGCAAGAGTCTTCTGCCGGTGGGGGTCACCGAAGTCGGGGGGGCTTTCCTTCCCGGAGACGTGGTCCGTGTCCTGACGGAGCAGGGTCGAGAAATCGCGCGGGGGATCGTCAACTACGCGGCGGATGACGCGCGCCGCATTCGCGGGCACCGCAGCGAGGAACTCGACACCATCCTGGGCGTAGTCGGAGAACCCGAGCTCATTCACCGGGACAACCTTTGCCCCCTGTGGGAGACAGTCGACTCATGATCTCGAACGCCGAATACGCACGGCGGCGCAAGAAACTCATGCGCCGGATCGGACCGGATGCGATGGCCTTGATCCCATCGGCCCCGTCCCGCGTCCAAAGCCGCGATGTCCACTGGCCGTACCGGCAGGACAGCGACTTTCTTTATCTGACTGGATTCCCCGAACCGGAAGCCGTCGCGATGCTGCTCCCGGGACACCCGGACGGCGAGTTCGTGATGTTCTGCAAGCCGCGCAACCCGGCGTTCGAGCAGTGGGAAGGAGCCATCGCGGGCCCGGAAGGCGCCTGCGATCACTACGGAGCGGATGCCGCCTACCCCATCGAGAAGCTAGACGATATGGTCCTGACCTTGCTCCGGGAGCGGCAAACCCTGTGCTATGCGCTGGGGCAGGACGGGGAGTTCGATGGGCAGGTCGCCCGTTGGATCGACCAGTTGCGTCTTCGCAGCCGGGCCGGACATAACCCTCCGGAAGAATGTCGGCTGCTCGACCGGGATCTGCACGAGATGCGCCTGTTCAAAAGCCGCAGCGAGATCGCACTGATGCGCAAGGCTTCCGCGATCGTGACCGATGCCCACTGTCGCGCCATGGCAACGGCGAGACCGGGGCGCTACGAATATGAACTGGAAGCCGAACTGCTGTACGAGACCCAGCGCCATGACATGCGTTTCGCCTATTCCAGCATCGTGGCTTCGGGCCACAACGCCTGCACGCTCCATTATTCCGAAAATTCCCGCCGGACCGAGGAGGGCGACCTAGTCTTGATCGACAGCGGGGGCATGTTCGCCGGTTATGCCAGCGACATCACCCGCACCTGGCCGGTCAGCGGCCAGTTCACGCCCGCGCAACGGGAGATTTATGAATTGGTTCTGGAAGCGCAACAGGCTGCCATCCGCCGGTGCGCGCCCGGCAACACCTGGGATGACCTGCACCGGGCAGCAACCCGTGTCCTGACCCGGGGGCTGGTGCATCTGGGTGTTCTGAAAGGGCGATGGCAGACCCTGTGGAAAGAGGAAGCCTACAAGCCCTTCTTCATGCACGGAACGTCCCATTGGCTGGGCATGGATGTCCATGATGTCGGCGAGTACCGCATCAATGGAAAGTGGCGGATGCTGGAACCCGGCATGGTGACCACGGTTGAACCTGGGCTTTATTTCATGCCGGGCCTAAGAGGCGTTCCGAAGCGGTTCCGCGGCATCGGGATACGAATCGAGGACGACGTGGCGGTGACCCGCAGCGGGCCGGATGTGCTCAGCGCAGGCCTGCCCGCAGATCCGGACGAGATCTGTCGTCTTGTGGGAGCAGCAACACGGTGAACAGAACCGAAACAAATCAGGACCTGATTATCGCCGGCGGCGGTCTGGCCGGACTGGTGCAGGCCGTCTTGTTGGGGTCTTCCGGCTGGCGAATCATGGTGCTGGAGCGCGGCGATGGACTTTCCGCCCTGTCCGACCCGCGCAGCCTCGCTCTGTCCGAAAGCACCCGGAGTATTCTCGATGAGATCGGAGCATGGGACTCGCTCAGGCCCGAATGCGCGGAGGTGACGCGCATCGATGTCTCCCAGCGCGGCGCTTTCGGATCGACCCGCCTGCATGCCGAAGATGAACAATTGCCGGCCCTGGGTTATGTCGTGCCTGCAGGAATTCTGGCCAAAATTTTACGTGAGACGGTCGACGATTTGCCGAATTGCACGTTTATGACGCAGACGTCCGTTGAAGAGGTAGAACCTCAGGGTGCCGGCATTGCTCTGAAAATCCAGCAGGACGACACACCGCAAACCGTGTGCGGCCGCCTGCTGATCGCGGCGGATGGAGCGCGATCGGCCCTGCGCGACGCACTGGGGCTGCATGCGGAAGAAGTGGATTACGATCAAAGTGCGGTGGTGGCTGAAGTGGAAATGGATCGTGCAGCGGAAGGCTGGGCTTATGAGCGCTTCACCCGCACCGGGCCTTTGGCGCTGCTGCCGCATCCGTCAGGCCGACGAGCCTTGGTGTGGGCTTTGTCCCGCAAGACGGCCCGGGAGGCCCGAACCTGGCCGGATTCCAAGTTTTGCCGGGAACTGCAACAGGCACTGGGATCGCGCGCTGGCCAAGTCATTAATGCGGAACCACGCAACTTTTATGATTTGACATTCCGACGAGTCCAGCAGCGGATAGGAACGCGCTGCGTCCTGATCGGCGACGCGGCATACAGTTTCCATCCAGTCGCGGCGCAAGGGTTCAACTTGGTGGTCCGGGATGCCGCATGGCTGGCCCAGGTACTCGGAGATGCCAAGCAGAAAGAAGCCGACCCGGGTGCCCCGCAATTGCTGGAAGAGTACGCGCAGGTGCGCGACACGGATGCGCGGAGGGTCGCCGGATTCACGGATCTCCTTGCCCGTGGGTTTGTGATGCAAAATCCCTTGATTCGTGGCTTGCGTGCGGCCAGCCTGTTTGCCTTGGAAGGCATGCCGCAATGTCGGACTCGGTTGGTCCGTTTTGGAATGGGCGCTGACTTGCCGCGGGCCGATCTGGCCCTGAAGGCTGGAAGAAAAGGATCGGCCCATGCCTGATGTTGTTGTTGTCGGCGGAGGCGCGATCGGCCTGACCACGGCCGCACTGCTGGCGCGGTCCGGATTCGAAGTGGAACTGGTCGAGCAGCAGGAGCTCCCACCGAAAGAACCGGGACCAGACCCGGAAATACGGGTGTTGGCGTTGACTCCGGCATCCGAAGCGATTCTCCAGGCCTGCGGGGCATGGCAGAACCTGGACCTGAGCCGGGCCGAGCCCTGGACCCGGATGCAGGCCTGGGGGGAAACCGACCATGATGGGATCGAGTTTCTGGCGTCTGACATCAACAAGCCTCAACTCGGGCATGTCGTGGAGAACACGGTGCTGATCCGAGCATTGCATCAGGCTGTACAAGATTCCGGCGTGACGCTTCGCTGTCCGGACTCGATCGCCCAGCTGGAGCCTTACACGTCAGGTGTCACTCTGGGCTTGGAATCCGGCAAACAGCTAGATGCCCGCCTGGTCGTAGCGGCGGATGGCGTAGATTCGAAGACCCGGTCACTGGCTGGACTCGAGTGGGATTACCAGCCGTACCGCGAGCAGGCGATTGTTGCGGAAATCGAAACCGAACTTCCCGGCGAGCAAACAGCATGGCAGCGATTTACCGCGGACGGCCCTGTCGCCTTGCTGCCACTGTTCAATCGCCATTATTCGCTGGTCTGGTCGACAACCCAAGCCGAAGCACTAATGGACCTGAATCCGGAAGGGTTCGAAGAAGCACTGACGGAAGCCACGGGAGGACGCTTGGGTGCAATGCGCCTTTGCGGGCCGCGCAAGTCTTTTCCTTTAGGCCGTGGCTGTGCGCCGCACTGGTGCGCGGACGGCATCGTGCTGGCAGGCGATGCGGCACACGTGGTGCACCCCCTGGCAGGACTGGGCCAAAACTTGGGGCTGATGGATGCAGCCGTCCTGCAGGAAGAAATCGACATTCATTCGCTCAGCATGCGCGCTATGCGCGCGTATGAACGCCGCCGCAAAGGCCCCGTCAGGGCAACACAGTATTTGCTCGAAGGGTTTCGCTTGGGCTTCGCCAGCGGGTGGCAAGGTTTCAGGCAGGCGGGAGACTTGGCCCTGGAGTTGGCTGGCCGTTATCGGACAGTGCGAAGGTTTTTCATCCATCAGGCGGATGGGTGTCTGGATGGGCCGCGGTGGTTGCGCGCAGGCGAAGCTTTCCCGGGAAGCGAAGGATAAGTGTGAGTCGTTGTGCCGGGTTGAGCCTTGGTTCGGTTTCTGCTATTTATTGACGAAATTGGGTTCGAGGGCAGTTTCCCTATTCCGTCATAAAGATTTTGGAATCTCCCACTGAAAACAAGGGGACCCATAAGTACACCAGCCAAAAAACAAAAGGGCGCCGGGAAAACCCCAACACCCTGATGTCGACCGGGAAAGTCCCAATCCTTGTTTCTATTATCCCCCAAATCCATGTGTCACCCTTGGTCGCCATAGAACAAGCCTGGATACAGGAATGATTCGGCAATTTTCTGCCTTGTCTCCCGGCTCACATTGGCACGATTCATTTCCTCGTCCCAGCCTGAACGCACCGTTGCAGCAACCCGGTCGAAGATTTTTCCCGCCTCGTCTGACCCAAGGAAAAAACGGGGCGCCGCACTCAACAGGTTACTCCTGTTCGCGTCACGTCCCTGCAATCCACAGATCATGGCGAGGGGCCGGCGTTCCGCTGAAATCGCCGGGGAAATGGTCAGGTCGTAGGCCGGACTCAGATGCCAGTCGCGGGCTGGTGCCAGTAATGCGTGATTGCGCGGATGATCGTCGAGGTTCGAGATGGCCGCATTGAAGCACATGCGTGCAAAGAGTTCTACGAGATCACGCTCGGGCTGGGCGCAGCTCCGGCGGACCTCGTCGGCCAGCAAGAGATAGGACCAGCGGTCACGGTCCGTCAATGCCCCTTCGGCCTGCAGCACGGTCATGGCACTGACCATGCGGCAGCGGGAATAATCACCTCCAGATTTCTCCCGGTCGAACCTCCGCACCAGCAGCACGTCCCGCCCGCCCGCCGATTCCAGCCGGGTCTCCGCTACATTCAGGCCACATGAACGAGCCAGGTTCATTAGCGTATGCTCCACCCGGGGGCTGGCGTAGACATCGTCCCTGAAGCCGAATTTGGCAAGCCAGAGCGCACCATCATGCGCGATCGTAACCTTGGGTCGGGCACCACCCATGGAAGTGCCTGCCTGCAAAAGAGACAGAAACCGTTCCTCGTCCGAAGCAGCAGGAACCGGTTCGTCCCGCGCAATGGCATCGGCCACTTCCTGAAGTCGTTCCAAGCTCCCCAGCGACTCGAAGCGGGGCCTATACTCCGGTGGACTGGATACGTTTCCAAACCCAAGAGCGCCTGCCCGATCGTCCGGCCCCTCCATCAGGTAATCGAACTCTTCGAGTTGCGGCAAGCCCTTGCGTCTTTCCAGAACGCGCCGCCCCCAATCGTCTGGCATGGCATCGCGGATTGCTCCGAAGAATCCCTGCATGCGTGTGGTTTCATGTACTTGCTCGCCGAGGCGCAACTCGACTGGGTCCAGTGCCACCGCATCTCTGCGCTGCAAGTATTCACGTGCATACGCGAACTCCCCTCGGGAAGTCCCGCCCCGAGCGGTCACGGCGAATGTGCCCGCCGTAATAGGCTCCGCCTCACCGGGCAGGAAAATATAGACAAAGCAGCGGCGGTCGGAAGTCATGTCCGCAGTCTCGTGCGCCGTTTCACTTTCTGCGGCAAACGGGAAAGTTCCAGCGCCTTTCCTTCTTCGTCCTTGTCCGGGTTCGCAAGTTCGTAACCGTCATGAATCAACCCAAGCGCCCACAGCGCACCGAAATAGGCCGCGGCCGATGCTCCCGGCTTGCCTTTTTCAACATCTGCAAGTGTCAGCCGAGACGCCCCCATCCTGCGCGCGACGTCTTCAAGACGCAGCCTTCGCCTCGTCCGAGCAATGCGGATGTTCTCGCCAACCTGCCTGAGCACGTCTTCCACAGCTCCAGGCGGTGCTGAGGTAATCTTTGATCTTCCCGGCATGAGCCTCTCCATCGGCGAACGTACGAAGCGTCCCTTACTAGGGAAAGCATAGCACATTAGAGAGCCATATGTATGAATAAATATACTTAATGTAGTTTCATGATAATTTTTATATGTTTATTAGATATCTTGAGCATTCCCCCATGTCCAAGGTTTTTTCGGCCTCTGATTCCGAGCCGGACGCGCGCGCTTGCGTTCCGAATGACGTGCACCGATACGCTCAATCGGCCGGATGTCCTGCGCTGGAATCGTGCTGAGCAGGTGGTCGGCCAGTCCGAGAATGATGACGATGCGCAGAAAACTGTCCAACGTGCAAGACCCATCCGCCTCAAGGCGGCGTAATGTGCGTAAGCCGATGCCCGCCTCCCGGGCCAGGGCCTCCTGCGTGATATTCCGGGAAAGGCGAATCTTCGCCAGACGAGAACCAAGTTCGGCACGCAGGCTTCCTGACGTCATCGCATTAAAATTATAGGCCATATTCAACCTTTTATATTAGTAATTCACTGTTTATAGGCCAATTATAGCCTGTATCCCGTTTTTTCTTCCAGACTTTCACAGGCCCATCTCTCGTGAGAAATGGTATGAAGGCCGCCTGGCCTGCATGCGGACGGGATGGAGGGGCGAACCCTCCAGCACGTCCGGTACGGCATCTAAAGTGCCCAAGGTGGACAATATCGGTTTCCAACAACCAGGCTGGAGGATTCACAGGAT
>JAPONY010000074.1 GCA_026713705.1 Gammaproteobacteria bacterium | reverse complement strand
TCCTCTGACGGCCGCGGACGAAAGCAAGACCGGCTGTGTTGCGGATGACACCCCGGACTGTACTGACCTCACCCTCAATGTCTTGGCGGATACTGACCCCGATACTGACGAGCAGCAGAATACCCTGAAGGATGCGATAGACGCTCTGAATAATGCCCGTGACATGGTTCCTGATGTTGACGGCAAGGAAGACACGCAGGGCATCCAGGCGCCGAACTTGGACGTAGCTGTTGGCGAGGCAGGTGCTGGCACTGCGGAGCAGAGAAATGCCCAGGTTCAGTACGACCTGCTGGTCGCTGCGGCAAAGAAGGCAGCGCTTGAGGCAGCGGAGGACGCATTCGAGCCTGAAGAACTCACGGCTGCCGTCGAGGCCGCTGATGCGATGCCCCGGGATGCGAGTACCGCAGGGCAGAACATCAAGGTCGAGCGCGACGCCTGGATGGTGTCCGGCAAGATCAAGATGGGTGGCCCGATCGACTTCCGCTTCTCCTACATGGATGCGGATGACCTTGAGGTCTCCTGCGGATCCTGCTCGGGCGACTGGGACGAAACCGCGGCCGACGCATGGAACGTAGGGGTCTTCTACACCATGCCGGCGGGCACGGAACTGCGTCTGACCTACTCCGAAGTCTCCAACGACGACAACGGAACCTATGGCCAGGGCATCTCCGGGACCGGACTGGGTTCGCCGGGTGCGGAGATCGAGATGTTCGCCGTCGGTATCGTGCACTGGTTCGACTGATTCAGTCTAGCCAAGGCACGCCACACAAAGCAGGCGCCCTTCGGGGCGCCTGCTTTTTTATCGGCTTACGCAATTTCCTCTGTGTTCCTACGATTCGTACATCCCTGCCAATGGTTCTGCCTTTGTTTGCGGGAAAGTTCCTGAAAAACTGGGTTTAAGACTACAAATCGCGAAGAAACTGGGCACTGTACAAAGGCCAAGTCTGCACGGCGCCATCATTCTCGCCTCCAGCACTTCCTGCCAACTTGATTGCTCGCGTCGGGCCGTACCGGTTCAGGTACGAGCGCAAACTGCGAGCGCGTGAACGGGAACCACTCTTGACTTCCACCGGAATAATCTCACCGTCCTGACAACGGTGAAGGAACTCTACTTCAGCCTGACTTTCTTCCCATCCGTAGGTCGGATACTCTTCGCAGACGTAATTCAATTCAGTTTGGACGAAATTCTCTGCAATGAAGCCCTTGAACCTAAAATCCTGCCTCCTTTGGTCGGCATAACTCAGATTCAGCATATGGCCCAATATGCCGACATCAAATAGAAATAGCCTGAAAATATTTTGTCGGGCCTGGACTACAAGCGGTGTTTCCGGCTTTCCCGAAACCGGATAGCACTTGCGTACCAGTTTCGCTGTTTCCAGCCAATCGATCGGGCCACGCAAGTCCCGATAACTCGATTTCCTCTCGATCACATCCTTGAACCTGTAGCGTTTTACGGAATCGTCATGGCCCGATGCCAACTGGCGCGGCACGTTGGAGAAGACTGCATTGATATGTTGTGCATTCAGTTTTCCCGCGTATTTCCCGAAGTCCAACCGATAGCCTTCCACCAAGTCATGGTGGATTTGCCTGACTCTTTTTGTACGATCGGAAATGCCACCACTGCCATCGAACCAGCTGTCGACCGCTTTGGGCATGCCGCCGACAAAATAATAGTCCAAAAGCATATCCCAGAACTTCCCGTGGACCCCCGGAGAAAATCGACGATTTTGGAATGTCTCTAGAAGCTTGGACTGTCCGCTTGCCATCAAGAATTCCTCAAAGCACAACGGAAACACGTTCAACATCTCAACCTTGCCCACCGGGAACGACTTCAGCAGGCCAATATTGGAGCCGGAGGCACAAACAAACGCCTCGGGCAGAAGTTCGGAGAAGTATTTGAGGGAGTCAAGGGCAAGTTGGCAGTCCCCGACCTCATCAAAAAAGATCAAATCTTTCTCAATGTTGATGCTCGCATCGATATTAGCCTCCAGGGATTCCAGTATTGCCGTAGGGGTCAAGCCCCTTTCGAACGATTCCGACAATTCAGGGTTGCTTTGGAAGTCGAAATGCCAGACCTGGCGGAAATGTTCCGGGCCGAACAAGTGTTTGACTGTGTAGGTTTTCCCGACCTGCCGCGCACCGTCAAGCAGTAGGGGGTCGCGTCTTGACCGGTTCTTCCATTCCTCCAGACGATCTGTTATTTTCCGTGGCAGCATGGGAGTAAAGGCGGGGCATGAAGAGTGTAACGTCCCCGCATGCTGACATAAAAATCCTTCCAATGCAACTTTTATATAGATAAAAGATGTAGTTTTCCGTATTAATGACACATAAAAGTGCTTCCATTCGAATAACACCGCCATTTCTATTTTAATTGCAATCAATGGGAATTAATCGCGTTGAATCTGCTTTGTCTTGCGTTGGTTGCGATAAATTTTCAGCCTATCAAGGATTGCATGAAATAGACGATGTGGTAACAAACCATACGCCCATTGCCCTTGGCGGATCGGACGGATATCCGGCCCTGGCCATATAAATCTATTTACCTCGGAAATAATGATCCACGACTTCTCTGCGTCCAAACCAAGGCGTTGTTTGACTCGATTTGGTATTTCGACCGCGGCTGATGCATCATGAGGCTGGCGACGAGTAATTGGTGCAACCCACACAATTTTCTCGTCAGTTTCTTTGCCGGTCACTGAAAGAACAATCACACTGGGTCGATATTTGGATGCCTCTATTCGTCCCTGTTCGGCTTCGTGTCGCCAAAGGTAATCGTAGCGAATGACAAGTCCCGGTACGGGTTCAGGGAGTGGCACGTCACTAGACTAATTCGTGGTCATATTGCTTGGCTTCTTCTGGTGCTTCAGCCTTTAGGATCGCCTCAACTTCTTCATCAGACAATTCCTCTATAGCGAATGCTTGACGGTCGCGACATATAAGACGTTCATATTCCTTGGCAGACAAGATTACCAGAGCGTTCCCCTTATTGCGAATAATTGATAATGGAGACTTGATTGCCTTAGTATGAAAATAATCCAAATTTTTCTCATACTCAGTAGATGTGACTTTTTGCATAATCAATCCTCCATGAAAATTGATAACTGGCAGTATACGTGCCCTGGAGTTTTCTCAACCGGGGGGCAGTGGTGATTTTGTCTGATATTCTGCCACCGCGAGCCAACTCGCGTCTTTAACCAATATTATATGCCTAAAGTCAAACAGTTCCGGTATTCGGTATTCCGAGCAGTTCCAATGCATGGCCTTCGCCGAGCTTACGTGGCACGAAAGTCTGTGCGACATTGAGACCCTCCTGAGAGCGCAGGTCACAAAGTTTCCTCATCTGGGGATCAGCCATGACGTATCTAGGAACACATTGATCCCGATACGGTCGAGGTAAATAGTAGTTTCAAACCATTTCTAATTGCATTGGCTCTGACCGTTGCGCCGTTCGCGGCCCAGGCAGAGACATGGAATATTTATGGATGGCAGAATCATTCTTGGGAGTTTGTGGATATCGACGGCGGACGCAGCTTCGACCGGATCCAGTCCAATGCGGGCAACATCGGA
>JAPONY010000073.1 GCA_026713705.1 Gammaproteobacteria bacterium | reverse complement strand
GGCGGCGGGAGAAGCGGTTCACCAGCATCCTCGGGCGCCTGCGCCTGAACCGGGCCTACTACCACTGTCCGGACTGCGGGTACGGCCACCACCCGCGCGACCGGGCGCTGGGCATGGAGGGCACCTCGCTGTCGCCCGGCGCGACCCGCCTGACCGGCTTCGCCGCCGCCGAGACCAGTTTCGAGCGCAGCCGCCAGTTGCTGAAAGTGCTGGCCGGGCTGGCGGTGAGCGCCAAGCAGGCCGAGAGCGCCGCCTGCCGCGGCACCGGCCACGACCTGCCGCCGTTCGCGCAACGCGTCGCGCGCGAGGCGAAGCGCCAGGCCGTCCTCGGCGACGGCGCGGCCTGGATCTGGAACACGGTCTCCGAGCAGTTCCCTCAGGCCATTCAGATCGTCGACCTGTTCCATGCCAAGGAGCGCCTCTGGAAGGTCGCGCGCGACGCCTACGGCAACGGCAGCGATCTCGCCGCCGCCTGGGCGGCCGTCGGATACGTTCAAAACAATCGCGATCGGATGCGCTATGCGGAATTCCGCCGGCAGGGCCTGTGCGTGTCCTCCGGCGTGGTCGAGTCCGGGTGCAAGCAGGTCGTCGGCCATCGCCTCAAGCGCGGCGGCATGCACTGGACGGTGACCGGCGGCAATGCCATCATCGCCCTGAAGTGCTGCATCCTCAGCAACCGCTTCGAGGACTTCTGGGCGCGCCGCGCCCGCCCGGCAACCGATCTGATAGAGGATTCATTATCAGACGGGAATGCCAAATCTACGGGGCTCAAACCGAAATCGCGGCCCCTAAAGGCGGCCTGATGAAGGAAAATCTAACAAATCTGACGTACACCCTGGTGGCGATCATCCGCAAGCGGCTTGGCATCGAGGCGGAACTCTACACAACCCTACAGATCCCGAGCCCGTTCAAGAAAACTCCACTATTACAACTACTTAGTCATCCATGAAGATTCATAACAAGTTGATTTTTTATTGACATAAAAGCGGACTTTCTGTAAAATAAATTGAACGAAACACGGCGATTCCGTCCGATTCCCCGCAACCCATGATGTCGAAAAAGCCCGACAATGCCCCGGACTTGTTCCACGCCCAGCTCTCGCAACATCTCAACCTCCGCCATCCCCTGGTGCGCCTGTTCACCGGCCCCGGCGAAGCCGGGCTCAAACGCCTCCGCCGGGAAAACGGCGGGCGCAAGAAAACCCTCAATGTCCGTCATGCCCTGACCCGGCTCGGGCAGAACCTCACCGCCCTGCTGCTGCAGGCCGTCTCGCAAGCCCAAATCCTCGACCGGTTCCACGACGCGCTCGTCCAGGTGCGCGCGGCGATTCGTCCGGAACGCGCCTATCCGCGCGTCTCGCGCAAGCCGACCGGCAAGTGGAAGCCGGAAAAGGCGCCGAAAGCCTTCAGCTCCGCCTGAGAGCAGAGCCGGAAAATAAATTCCGTAAGATTCGGAAAAACAATGGTTTTTCCTTAACTGAACAGTGCTGGTCCTGAACTTAATGCCATTGCCCCCCCCCCCCCCCCCCCCCCCACCCCCACCACGCCGTGGACGGTGGTGGCGGACCGCGCGCACGATGACACCCGCCCCCGACATGCACGTGTATAATAAGCCAGCGGCCAGCGGCCAGCGGCC
>JAPONY010000072.1 GCA_026713705.1 Gammaproteobacteria bacterium | reverse complement strand
GAAGCGAACCGCAAGGCGGAGCGCTTTGCGTGCCGCGCCTGCGGGCATCGGGACCATGCGGACTGCAATGCCGCGCGAAACATCCTGGGCTTGGGATTGAACAAGCTCTTGGCCGGAGGCGCTCCGGTGACGGGACGGGGAGGGGACAACGAAACGGGGGTGCTGCTGTGTGAATGGCGGCATCTAGTGGAGACCGCCAATGATCCGTCAAGACATTTGCCCTGGAATCTTCCGAGGCTTGATCCCGGATGATCCACACAAAAGTCCGAAGCGCCAGAGTTCTTCTTTTCCTCGGCGTCAATTTCGCCATCCTTCTGGTCCTCGGCATCGTATTCTCGGTGCTCGGCATCGACGGCCTGTTGGATGCCCAGGGTGTTCACCTCGACCTGATGGCATTGCTGGTTTATTCACTGGTCATCGGCTTTGCCGGCTCTTTTATCTCACTCGCTATATCGAAGTGGATCGCCAAACGGACCATGCGGGTGCGAGTGATCGAACAACCGGCCAACCGGACGGAGGAGTGGCTTGTAGACACGATTCGCCGCCATTCGGAAACCTGCCATATTCAGCCCCCTGAGTTCGGAATTTTTGACTCCCCGCAACCGAACGCCTTCGCCACCGGGATGAACAAAAACAACGCCTTGGTCGCGGTCAGCACCGGCTTGCTGAAGCAGATGAGCCAAGATGAGGTGGAAGCCGTAATCGGCCATGAAATGGCGCATGTCGCCAATGGCGACATGGTGACCATGGCCTTGCTGCAGGGCGTACTCAATACGTTTGTTATTTTCCTGTCACGGGTGATCGGGTTCCTGGTCGACCGGCTCGTGTTCCGGGTGCAGCGCGGGTTCGGGCCAGGGTATTTCATTGTTTCGATCGTCGCCCAGATCCTGCTGTCGGTTCTGGCCACTATCGTGGTCATGTGGTTCTCGCGGCGCCGGGAATTCCGTGCGGACGCTGGCGGGGCCTACCTGGCCGGCCGTGACAAGATGATCTCTGCGCTGCAGCGCCTGCGCGAAGTCAGCCAGCCCCGGGACCTCCCGGACACGATGGCGGCCTTCGGCATCTCTGGAACCCGTCCAACCTCACGGATGCGCCAACTGTTTCTGTCGCACCCGCCCCTAGAAGAACGGATTCGCGCATTGCAAAACAACGAAGTCCAGCCCTGACTCCGGTCACGGCAAAAGCCCGCATCCCAGCACACGTCTCAAAACGAGCCGAAGCATAGACACGTGTTTTAATTTATGTTACTCTTTACGTAAGCCATAACGATTCCATCGCGATTGTTCGATGATACAAAGTTTCAAGGATCGAAACGCCCAACGTTTTTTCGAGGGTCATCGGATCGCAGCATTCCAGAGATTCGCCAAACAGGCTACACGCCGCCTTGCTTCTCTGAATAATGCGGAATCCCTCAGAGATCTTGCGGCGTTATCGGGTAACCGATTGAAAATTTTAGAGGGGCGTCGACGAGGTCAGTACAGTATCCGAATCAACGCACAGTGGCGGATTTGCTTTCGCTGGAAAGACAAGGGGCCATGCGAGGTAGAAATCGTTGATTATCATTAAGGAGGAACTATGAGCATAAAAAACGGAATGAGGCCGGTGCATCCAGGTGAGATCCTGCGCGATGAACTGGAGGAGCTAAACCTGTCGGCCAGTGCACTGGCGAAAGCGCTAGACATTCCAGTGAACCGGATTACCGCAATTTTGAATAGCCAGAGAGGCGTGACAGCCGACACGGCACTGCGGCTTGCGTGCTATTTCGGAACCTCTCCGCAGTTCTGGATGAATCTGCAGAAAGCCTACGAGCTTCGCAAAGCCGAAATTAAGGTGGGGCGACAGATTGAAAAACGAGTCAAACCACTGCACAGGGCAGCATAAAGACAGCAGGCAGACGCTGTCTCTTCCGCAGATTTAGTACTGGGTCCGTCCCTCGAACGCCGTCATCAGAGTGCCGGGATCCAGGTATTCCAGTTCTCCCCCCACCGGCACCCCACGTGCCAGCCGGGTAACCTTGGCATGATTCCGTTGCGCCAGTTCGCTCAGTACGTGCGCCGTGACATCGCTCTCCACGGTCGTGCCGATGGCCAGAATCAATTCTTCAACAGGCTCGGATTGAAGCCGGGTTTCCAGTTGCGAAAGGCCAATCTCCTCAGGCCCGATACCATCCAGCGGCGACAGCCGGCCCATCAATACGAAATAGCGCCCTTGGTAGTCGGTGTTGGCCTCCAACAACCGCACATCGGCCGGCCCTTCCACGATGCACAACTGATTCGAAGATCTCGACGTATCCGCGCAAATCGAACAGAGTTCGTTTTCCGTGAAATTCCGGCAATGATCACAATGCCGGATCTTGTCTAACGCTTCCTTCAGCGCGGAAGCCAGCACCCGGCCTCGTGGGCGGTTCCGCTCCAACAGGTTGAATGCCATTCGCTGTGCCGTCTTCACGCCGACGCCAGGCAGGCATTGCAAGGCTTCGACCAATTGATCCAGAAGACTGTCCGGAGCGGACATTCAGGATTCCGTTGTGGGGGGTGTCATGCCGTTCATCGGGCCGATGACCTGTTGGGCGCCCAATTCTTCCTGCAGGGCACGCAGTGTCGGGGATTCTTCTATTTCGCGTTGCGCTTGTGCGGCGCGCTCTTTGCGGGCATTTTCATCCTTTTGCGCCTTGGTCTCTTGCTGCGGGACCCCCAAACGGACATGCAGGGAAACTTCTCGCTTGAAGTATTGGCTCAGAGCCTTGCCCAAAGTTTTTTCTACCTCAGGCGAGGTCGGGTAATCTTTATCACACATCAAATGCATGGCATCCCCCTCTACGCGTTCCACGGCACAGTGATTTGCAAAAACCTTGGCATTCCCGCGGACTCCAAGCTGTTCAATCAATGTGCCCCAGTCCATCCCTTCACCCCATTGGATCGGTTTCGTCGACACGGCAGGTTTGGATTCTGTCGGAAGCGCGTCTTGGCTTTGTGGGGGGGCGCTCGTGCCCGAAGCCGCGGGCTGTGGCGCGGATGACGCCTCCGTCTGCCAACCCGCGGGCATGAAGCACAATAAACGCAGCAGGGTCATCTCCAGCCCCGTCTGTTCATCCGGCGCATACTGCAGATCGCGCTTGCCTTGAAGCAGTATCTGGTAACCCAGCTGGAGGTCGGCCGGGCTGTAAGTCGCGTTGACCGCACGCACCCAATCCTGCATTTCTTCCGGGGCATCGGCCTCCACCCCTTCCGATGCCATCGCGCAGACATGGAATACCCGGGCCAAATCGTCCAAAATGTCTTGGAATGAAGGCGACAGCTCCCGTAAGCTGGCAACCGCCTGCATCACTGCTTCAGGATCCCGGCCCGAAAGAGCCATCACCAATGCGCCGAAGTTTTCGCGCGGCAACAAGCCCAGCATCCGTCCCACTTCGTCCTGAGTCAGGCCGGCGGAGCAATAATTGATCGCCTGATCCAGCAAACTCAATCCATCCCGCATGCTGCCATCTGCCGCACGTGCCAGCTGGACTACCGCTTCCGGCTCGGATTCCAGTTTCTCATGCTCGAGAATCTTTGCCAATTGATCGCAAACTTGGGATTCGGTCAGACATTTCAGGTGGAACTGAAGACACCGGGACAGTACTGTGGCCGGGAGCTTTTGTGGATCAGTCGTGGCAAAGAGAAACTTGAGATGCTCGGGCGGCTCTTCCAGGGTCTTGAGCAGAGCATTGAAGCTGTGCGTTGACAGCATGTGCACCTCGTCGATCAAGTACACCTTGAAACGGCCCTGCGTGGGAACGTAGGACGAATCCGACAGCAATTCACGCATCTCCTCCACGCGAGTGCGGGACGCTGCGTCAATTTCCAGAAGATCAGGAAACTTCCCTTCATCGATGCTGCGGCAAACTCCACATTCACCGCAAGGCTTCGCGCTGACCCCCTGTTCGCAGTTCAGGCACTTGGCGACGATGCGCGCCAAGGTCGTTTTGCCGACGCCCCGAGTCCCCGTGAACAGGTACGCGTGATGTAGTCGGTTGTTTTCAAATGCCTTGGTCAGGACCTGAAGCACATGCTGCTGGCCGACTACTTCGGCAAATGTGCGGGGCCGCCACCTTCGGGCCAGGACTTCATACGCCATAAGAAACGATAAGGAGGAACTGATCGGAATCTGTCTCGGCCATTATAGGTTGTCGCCCTAAAGTTCTCTCCATGGCCCGTCCACCACGGGGCATACCTTCGGCGGGATTTGCGCAGCAACTTTATGGCGTCAACGAATATCCGAACAGGGACTTTCGCACCTCCTGCTTGAGCAGGCCAAGGAATTTCGCGACTTCGGTAATGATGGCGTTCAGTGTCCCGGTTCGTATGGCTCGATGACGAGGTACGGTAATGTTGTGGTGCCCATCTTGGGTTGACAGCGTGACCGTCATATGGCTTCCCCTCGTTCAGGCGACACGGTATCCGTAATAACGGGCCAGCAGATTGGCCACATCATTCCCCGAAAGATCACGGGGCAATTTCACACCGCGATCGCTTCTTCTCGGACGAGATGCATCCGAATAACCTTCGGAGCCTCTTTCCCTTCAAAATGACAGAGAACCGCATCCCGCGTCATGGCTTTCAGGTCGTCCCAGTCTTCTCCCTGTGTGAAGATGGCGAAGCCAAGAGCACGGGCATCGTATCCGCCTTCTGGCGCCTCGGTCACTTCGAAAATGATTTCGGACGGTCTCATGAGCAATCCACTCCGCTCTCGCTGCATGATACCAGCAAATCCTCCGGGGGCTCACTCTGAGTCTCTGAGTCTCTGACTGTCTCTGTCCGGCCGGCCCTGAGCGCGTACAATCGTCCCCGATGCACGGGATTTCACGCAATCTTGCCCAGTTCGGGCAACAACTGGCGCAGGTTTTTCTGGTCGGCATGACCCTCGGCATGGTGCGCACAGTGATTCCGGCATTGGCGGAAAGCGAATTTTCCGTGGAACGCGGTTCCTATCTCCTCCTGACCGTCTTCGTCGTCGCATTCGGGTTCGTCAAAGGGACCATGAATTTCGTCGCCGGGAGAACAGCGGACCGCTTTGGCCGGAAACCTGTGCTCCTGGCGGGTTGGCTGTTTGCCCTGCCCGCCCCTTGGTTGATTCTGTATGCCACGAGCTGGAACGAAGTTGTGCTGGCGACACTGCTGCTGGGCATTAACCAAGGCCTGTGCTGGTCGGCAACCCAAGCCAGCAAGTTGGATCTAGCGCACTCCCAGGAACGCGGTTTCGCGGTCGGGTTGGATGAGTTTTCCGGCTACATGGGCGTGGCGGTTGCCGGGGTTGCGACCGGTTATCTGGCAATCGGCTTGGATGCCCGCGAAGCATTGTGGGGATTCGGCCTGGCCTGCATCCTTCTGGCCATCGGGTTGCTACTCGGATTCGTGCGGGAGACCCTTCCTTGGGCTCATAGCGAGCAGGAAGCGGCGGAAACCCCGCCTGATTCGATGCCGACCACGACTTGGGAAGCATTCGCTGAAGTCTCTTGGAAGGACCGGCGCATGTTTGCGCTCAGCCAAGCGGGACTCGTCGAAAAATTCGTCGACACCCTGGTCTGGATCTTTTATCCCGTCTATTTGTACGCCCATGGATTCAGCCTTCCGGACATCGGCTGGATTGTCGGAATTTACGGGACTGTTTGGGGGGCCAGCCAGTTTCTGACCGGGCGCCTGTCCGACCGGATCGGGCGCCTGCTGCCCTGCGTGGCCGGCATGTGGTTGTGTGGAATCGGAGTCTTGGGTTCGTTGTGGAGCATGCAATTCGAGACTTGGGCAGTCAGCGCTGCCGTCACGGGATTCGGCATGGCTTTGCTGTATCCAAATCTCAGTGCCGCGATCAGTGACCTTGCCGCTCCCGCATGGCGGGGCTCTGCGATTGGAGTCTATCGTTTCTGGCGTGACTTGGGCTACGGCATCGGGGCGCTCGGGCTGGGAATCCTGGCGAGTTTGGCCGGATACTTGGAGGCCGGATTTTACGGGGTTGCCATCAGTATGTTTGTTTCTGGAGGCCTACTGGCCTGGCTCGGCCCGAGGCGATCAACCTAAACTGCTCAAGGACGGAAATCACCTTGGTCCAACGCAAGGACCATCTTTGACTTTTCTATGATATATCGTAGAATAGTTATAACTTTTTTACGATAATATAGATTTTTGTCATGCATCGCCACCTCCTCGACAGTTTGGTCGCCCACTACCGCGATCATCGGCAGATGATTTTTCTTTCAGGGCCTAGGCAGGTCGGAAAGACCACCTTGGCCAAATCATTGCAGGAACGGTTCACTTCGGGTCATTACTTCAATTGGGACAACCCAAACCACAGAGAGCTGATTCTGAAGGGACCCGAAGAAATTGCGCGCCATGCAGGCTTGGAACGGCTGCAGGCCGACCCTCCCCTGTGCGTCTTTGATGAACTCCACAAGTACCGCCACTGGAGGAATTTCCTGAAAGGGTTTTTCGACCAGTACGAGAACCACACGAAGACCTTGGTAACAGGCAGTGCTTCACTGGCAACTTTCAAAAGAGGTGGTGACAGTTTGATGGGGAGGTACTTTCCCCATACTCTTCACCCGGTGTCTGTCGCGGAATGCATCAGGCCAGGGATTCCAGACTCGATGATCCAGAGCCCTGTACGAATCGACGACGAGAAGTGGGATGCACTATGGCGCTTCGGCGGCTTCCCGGAGCCCTTCCTGAAAGCCGATCTACGTTTCTATAATCGGTGGCGCAAACTGCGCGCCGAGCAACTGTTTCGCGAAGACCTTCGCGACCTCACACGAATACAGGAATTGGGGCAGATGGAAATCCTTGCTGAACTGCTGCGCCGACACGCAGGGCAACTCACCAGTTATTCTTCCCTCTCCAAAGCAGTCTGTGCATCCCTGGATACCATTCGCCGCTGGGTCTCAACACTGGAGGCGTTGTACTACTGTTTCGCGGTCAGACCTTGGCATCACAATGTTGCTCGGGCACTTCGGAAAGAACCCAAGTATTTTCTGTGGGACTGGAGCCAAGTTGAATCCCCGGGCGCACGGGCCGAAAACCTAGTGGCTAGTGCTTTGCTGAAAGCGGTGCACTGGTGGACCGAATCCGGTCAAGGCGACTTTGCCCTGCACTTTGTCCGGGACAAGCAGAAGCGCGAAGTGGACTTTCTTGTCTCCCGGGACCGGCAACCTTGGTTTTTGGTGGAGGTGAAGAGCAGCGGCAACGCAGGACTGACCGATTCACTATATTATTTTCAGAAGCAAACGGGCGTGCAACACGCATTTCAGGTGGCCATGGATGCGGAATTCGTTGGCCGAGACTGCTTCGAGCAATCGACACCTGTCATCGTTCCTGGGAAAACCTTTCTCAGTCAACTCGTCTGACTATTAAAGCAACTCACCATCAGAACAACTTCTGGAAACCCAGGCGAAGGGTGACATTGTCCCGATCATAAAGATCGATGTTGGATTTCGTCTCGGTCATGCCGAGTGTGACTTCCGGCAAATAACCATTCCAGGAAAGAGCGCGATTGGAAGCGGTGATATGGAGGTTCCGATGCTGATCCTTGCGCCGTCTCTGGAAAATCGGATCCACCCCCTTGTACCGGTTCTCCGATAGCGTGGCCACCGTCGACACATGCCAGTTCAAGCCAAACACGGTCTCATAGGCAAGCATCCCCTGGTGCGACTTCCAGCGTTGCCTGGGATCGTCGGGATGTTCCGTGGAAACCGTCCAGCCTGCGGTT
>JAPONY010000071.1 GCA_026713705.1 Gammaproteobacteria bacterium | reverse complement strand
GAAATCCCAGGCTGCCGCCCGCCCGGCCACCGACGGCAGCATCCCTGCCGTCAGGTAGAATGCAAACCCCTGTTAACCACTCCCACTCCCGCCACGCTCACCCTCTCGCCTTCAGGCTCATTTCCATATTGGAATAGAGTATTGGCTGGCTTGTATAATCCCGGCATGAACCAGCCTGCAGAAGATTTACGCGACCAGACGTCCCGCCTGTCGGAAGACGTGACCGAGCCACTGCTGGGCTCGCGCAAGATATACCAAACAGGTTCCCGCCCGGATTTGCGGGTCGGAATGCGCGAGGTCGAGCAAACCGCCTCATCCACCAGTTTTGGGAGCGGGATCAATCCCCCTATTCCCATCTATGACACCTCCGGCCCGTATACCGATCCGGACGCGGTCATTGATATCCAGTCCGGCCTGGCGCCGATGCGCGAAGCCTGGGTTCAAGAGCGGAACGACAGCGAGGTGCTGGAGGCCCCGACCTCCGAATATGGACGCGAACGGCTCAGCGACCCGCGCCTGCAGGAAATAAGAATGACGGCGGCCCGCCCGGTGCGGCGGGCATGCGGCGGAGGCGCCGTCACGCAGATGCACTACGCCCGTGCCGGCATCGTCACACCGGAGATGGAGTACATCGCGATCCGGGAGAATGCCGGACTGGAAGCCCTGCGCGAGGACCCGGCCTTCAAGGAACTGTTGAAACGCCACCCGGGGGAACCGTTCGGCGCCCACCTGCCGGAAACCGTGACCCCGGAATTCGTACGCCAGGAGGTGGCGACCGGACGCGCCATCATTCCGGCCAACATCAACCACCCGGAATTGGAACCGATGATCATCGGGAAGAATTTCCGAGTCAAGATCAACGCCAATATCGGCAATTCCGCCGTCGCTTCCTCGATCTCCGAGGAAGTCGAAAAGATGGCGTGGGCGGTTCGCTGGGGCGGCGACACGGTCATGGACCTGTCCACCGGCCGCGACATCCACGAGACCCGCGAGTGGATCATCCGCAACTCGCCGGTGCCGATCGGAACGGTGCCAATCTATCAGGCGCTGGAAAAAGTCAACGGGCGGGCCGAAGAACTGACCTGGGAGATCTACCGGGACACCCTGATCGAGCAGGCCGAACAGGGCGTGGACTACTTCACGGTGCACGCCGGGGTACGGCTGCCATACATCCCGCTGACCGCCGACCGCGTCACCGGCATCGTGTCGCGCGGGGGGTCCATCCTGGCCAAATGGTGCCTGGCGCACCATCAGGAGAATTTCCTGTACACGCACTTCGAGGAGATCTGCGAAATCCTGAAGCAGTACGACGTGTCTTTCTCGCTGGGCGACGGACTGCGCCCCGGTTCCATCGCCGATGCCAACGACAAGGCCCAGTTCGCGGAACTGGAGACGCTCGGGGAGTTGACGAAAATCGCCTGGGACCATGATGTCCAGGTCATGATCGAGGGGCCGGGCCACATCCCGATGCAGATGATCCGGGAGAACGTGGAACGGGAAGTCGAGGCCTGCAACGAGGCACCGTTTTACACCCTTGGCCCGCTTGCGACCGACATCGCTCCGGGATACGACCATCTGACTTCGGCCATCGGAGCAGCCATGATCGGCTGGTTTGGCACGGCCATGCTGTGCTACGTCACACCGAAAGAACATCTGGGGCTGCCCGACAAGCAGGATGTGCGCGATGGCATCATCGCCTACAAGATCGCGGCGCACGCGGCAGATCTCGCACGTGGACACCCAGGCGCGCAGCTACGCGACAACGCATTGTCCAAGGCCCGCTTCGAGTTCCGCTGGCGCGACCAGTTCAACTTGAGCCTGGACCCGCAAAAGGCGCAGGAGCTTCACGACGAAACCCTGCCCAAGGAAGCCGCCAAACTGGCACACTTCTGCTCCATGTGCGGACCCCACTTCTGTTCCATGAAGATCACCCAGGACGTACGCGAATATGCCCGCCAGCACAACCTGGCCGACCTGTCGACAGCCATGGAAAAAGGCATGCAGGAGAAGGCGATTGAATTTCGGGAAAAAGGCTCTGAAATCTACATGCCGCAATAGTTTCTGCCAAACACCTCCCAACGACCCCCCCAACCTTGTTAAAATAGCGCGCCCGGAAAGGTGCGCAACCATCCCCCCTCATTAATGGAAATCGAGACGGCACGCCGCAACATGGTGGAGCAGCAATTGCGCGGGAGTTCTGTTCTTGATACGCGCGTGCTGACTGCCTTTCTGAACGTCCCTCGGGAAGATTTCATTCCTCCCGAGCATGCCCGCCAGGCTTTTGCCGACACAACCATTCCGCTGCCCTGCGGGCAACACATGATGTCGCCCCGAAACCAAGGGCTCGTGCTGCAATCCCTTGAGTTGCAGCCGGGAGAACACGTTCTGGAGGTCGGCACGGGCTCGGGTTTCCTGACCGCCTGCATGCGGCACCTCGGCAGCCAGGTCGACAGTCTCGAAATTCATCCTGAGCTCGCGGAAACCGCGGAAAAAGCGTGGTCCACTCTGGAAGGCCCCGAGGTTTCCATGCATGCGATGAATGCCTGGTCCTTCCAGACACATATTCGTTATGATGCGGTGGTGATTACCGCCTCGATGCCGGACTACGATCCCCATTTCGAGCAGTGGCTGAAACCCTCCGGTCGCCTGTTCGTCGTAGTCGGTCGCCCTCCCGTGATGGAAGCCTGCCTGATTCGGCAATACTCGCACGGGAAAACCTCTCTCAAGAGTCTGTTCGAACTGGATTTGGATCCCATTGTCCCCCCGGCTGCTTCCGCCTGACCATGCAAAACATTTCTCCGGCCGAACTCAAGCAGCGCCTGGACGCGGACGCTCCGCTCCCGCTGCTTCTGGATATCCGCGAGCCTTGGGAGATCGAACGAGCCCACCTGCCGCACAGTCGCTGCATTCCCATGGGAGAGCTGACTGCCCGACTACAGGAGTTGGATCCAGACCAGGAAACCGTGGTACTCTGCCATCATGGCATCCGCAGCCGCTCGGTCTGCCTGTTCCTTGAACAGCACATGCAGTTCTCCAGTGTCCTGAATCTTGACGGAGGCATCGACGCCTGGGCCCGGCAGGTCGACTCGACGGTCCCGACATACTAGTCGATATAGAACGACCACAACGGGTTCGATTATGAATTTCCCCAAGTGCCTCGCGACCTTGCTCGCATGCAGCCTGACCGGGGTTGCGCATGCTGGCGATGATCTGCTCAACATCTACCTGCTGGCCCAGCAGAACGACGCCGGATTGCAGGTGGCCGAGGCCCGCTACCAAGCCACCGCCCAAGGGGACTCCATCGCCTTGGCAAACCTATTGCCGCGCATCAACTACGAATACACCCTCGGCGAGACCCGGCAGTCGCTTGAGGGAAACAGGACCGGGTCGATGGGGGGCCGCGACCGCTACACCACCCGGAACGAACGGTTGACCTTGTCGCAAACCCTGTATCACCACGACCTGTACGTCGAACTGGACCGTGCCGAGGCCAACACCGCCCAAGCACTGGCGCAACGTGACGCGGCCCGTCAGAAGCTGATCGTGCGGACGGCCGAAGCCTATTTCGATGTCCTGGCCGCCCAGGATGCTGCTTTGTTCTCCCGCAAGGAGAAAGACGCCATCGCCCTGCAACTGGAGCAAGCCGAAGCGCGTTTCCAGGTCGGATTGACCGCCATTGTCGAGGTCAAGGAGACCCAGGCCTCTTACGACTTGGCGGTAGCCCAGGAAATTGAGGCTCAGAACCTCCTGGAGAATCAACGGGAAACCCTGACGGTAATCACCGGGCATTCCCACAAGGACCTGTCCCTCCTGTCGGAGCGGCTCCGCCCGACCACTCCGGAACCGGCCGACATCCAGGAGTGGACCGAAGCGGCACTGGAACACAACCTGGATTACCTGATCCAGAAGCATGCATTGACCATTGCCCGCCACTCCGTGCGATTCGAGGAAGCCAAGCACTGGCCGACCTTGGACCTGTTCGTAAGCCTGGATGACGTCGAGGACACCGGCGGAGTATTCAGTCCCGGCGGGAGCGAGTTGAAAGCGGATCGCGTCTCGGTCCAGTTGAAGGTTCCACTGCTGGCCGGGGGCGAGGTGTATTACCGTACTCGCCAGGCCATATTCGAGCGGGAAGCGGTCCAAGCCGAGCTTCTGGCCACGCGACGGGAAATCGAGCGGAATACCCGCTCCGCCTATCGCAACGTCACGGCCGGGACTTCACGTGTCCACGCCTTTGAACGGGCACTGGAGTCCGCCCGGGTGGACCTGGAAGCCCACGAAGCGGGCCTTGAGGCAGGCACGCGTGATACGGTCGACGTGGTGCAAGCCACCAGCCGGCTGTATGCCGCCGAACGCGACTACTCGCGGGCCCGCTACGACTACATTGTTGACACCCTGCGCCTGCGCCAGGCCACAGGCCAACTCAGTTTGGAAGACATCGAATGGGCGAACAGCCTGCTTGATTGAATATCTTGAGACCGGAACCGGAAAACCGCGCTCCCCTGATCTACCGCGCGCTTGTATTCACGGCCGCTATTCCCGCGTTTCTGTATACCGCATTGCGCGCCCTGCGCGATGGCGGCCGACGTTATCTACGTCAGCGTTACGCCTACGGATTGCCCACAGATCTGAAAGGCCGAGTCTGTCTGCATTGCTGCTCGGTTGGCGAAGTTCGTGCGGCCTTGCCGCTGGCACGGGAACTGCTTGAAGACGGACAAACCCTTTTCATCAGTGTCGGAACTCCGACCGGACGGCGCATGGCGCGGACATTGCTAACAGAAATCCCCTGTGTCTATTTCCCCTTGGATCATGTCTCGGTGGTTCGGCGCTGGCTGAAACGCCTGCATCCCGAAGCCATGCTGATTATGGAAACGGAACTGTGGCCTAACTTTTTCAGCGCCGCACGCCGGATGGGCATCCCTCTGGCATTGATCAACGCCCGCCTGTCGCGCCGGACAGAGAATCCCCCCGTTCCTCTGCGCCCCGCACTGCGTCAGGCAGCACAACAACTACGCTGCATCCTGGCACGCAGCGAGAAAGATGCCGCACGTTTCGCCGCATTGGGCGCTCCGGCCGACAAAATCGAGAACCTAGGCAACATCAAGTACGCGACCATAGCCGAAGAGGTGCCGGATACCGCGCCAATCCAGCGCTCCTACGTGCTGGCCGCATCCACGCACGGGGATGAAGAAAGGCTGATCGCACAGTCGTGGCAGACGTTGGATGCCAGGGATCATTTACTGGTGTTGATGCCGCGCTATCCGGATCGCGCATCGGAAATCGTGAAGATTCTTGAGTCAATGAGCCTGAAAGTGGGGTTGCACTCGCGGGATAAACAGCCCCGGCCGGATGACCAAATCTATCTGGCCGACACGCTGGGCGAAGCCCTGTGGTGGATGCAGCACGCATCATTCGTATTTATCGGAGGCTCGCTGATCGAACGTGGCGGACACAATGTGCTGGAACCTGCTTCTCTGGGCAAAGCCTGCGTGGTCGGACCTCACACCGAGCATTTCGAAACGGAAGTTCGGGCTTTGCAGGATGACGGTGGCCTGCGACAAGTGGAGGATGCCGGAGAACTAGGTCAGATTTTCTCGCGATGGCTGGAACATCCGGACGAGGCGGAACACATCGGCGTACGAGCGCAGGCCCACGTCCGTGACCGGAATCAACTAATCAAGCTCTATGTGGAGGCTCTGCACCGTCACTCCGTGCTAAAATAAACTATGTTTTGTAAATAAATAAAATTTACTATCAATAGCTTATGTATTTATTTGTATATAAATTAGTACGATATTTGACAAAATTGTAAAGGACTGTACTATGAATGTATGAGTCCATTCCAGCGCAGCCAACTGCCAACCCTTCTAGATAGGGTAGAGGAGCATCCGAAAGAACCTCCGCGGCATATGATCGTGGTGACCGGGCCACGCCAAACCGGAAAAACCACACTGGTCCAGCAGACCTTAGAAAAAACCGACACCCCTTCCATCTATGTGCGCGGCGACCAGCCCGTGCCGGCAGGTACCAACAAGGACAGTCTGTGGCTGGAACAGGTCTGGAAGCAGGCCAGAAAAGATGCTGAAGAATCGGAACTCGGGCACCTTCTGGTGTTAGACGAGATTCAGAGAGTTAGGGAATGGTCCAGTGCGGTCAAGGCCCTGTGGGACGCCGACCGCTTCCATAAACGCAATCTCCGCGTCATCATCCTCGGCTCATCGCCGTTGATGATGCAGAAAGGGCTCAGCGAAAGCATGGCGGGGCGCTTCGAGACTATCCGGTTGACCCAGTGGTCGTATCCGGAAATGTCAGAGGCGTTTGGCTTCACCCTGGACCAGTATTTCTACTTCGGAGGCTACCCCGGTGCGGCCCCCTTGATCTATCGGCCGGAACGATGGCAACAGTATCTCCAGAGCGCAATCATCGAGACGAACATTGAGCGGGACATCATCGAGCGCATGGAAGTCCGCAAGCCTGCCCTGCTCAAGCAGTTGTTTGAAGTAGGCTCGGAATTCAGCGCACAGATCGTGTCATACAGGAACCTGCTCGGCCAACTCGACGATAAAGGTAATGTCACGACGCTCGCAGGCTATCTGGAACTCCTGGGGCGCGCAGGCCTGCTGGTGGGACTCCAGAAATATGCGGGAAACATCGTCCGGGTCAAACGGTCAGAACCAAAACTTCTGGTGCTGGACCCCGCGCTCATGACCGCAAATTGCGGATACACCTTCGAAGAGGCAAGAGCGGACCGCAGTTTTTGGGGGCACTTAGTGGAGAGTGCTGTCGGCGCGCACTTGTTCAACTCCGGCCTCCCTGACATAAAGGTCTACTACTGGCGGGAACCTCCACATGAAGTGGACTTCGTCCTTCAGCATGGCCAAAGGCTTTTGGCCGTCGAAGTGAAAAGCGGGAGGCGAAAGAGAAGCGTCTCCGGCTTGACCGTGTTCAAAGAACGGTTCCCAGCCGCAAACACAATGACGGTCGGCACCGGGAGCACCTCGTTCGAGGAATTCCTGTCTGTCCCCGCCCGCCACTGGTTCCACAAAAATGACTGAATTCGTCCCCCGTACTGTTTCCGTTATTGGAGAAGACCAGACGGATAGCCCGAAGACCGCTTCGAAGCGGCTGGCGGAATATCGAGACTGTTCTGCCTACGTCCTGCTTGGTTCGCCCGGAGCCGGAAAAACCACCGCTTTTCAGCTGGAGGCAGATGCACATGAAAACGGCATGCGTATCCCGGCCCGAGACTTCATAGCATTGGACGATCCCGAATGGCCCGACAAACTGCTGTTCATCGACGGTCTTGACGAAATGCGCGCTGGAGCTCAAGACGGGCGGACACCCATCGACCAAATCCGCGGCAAACTCCAGAGGCTTGGATGTTCAAGATTTCGCTTGTCCTGCCGCACGGTAGACTGGTGGTGGACCAACGATCGGCAAAAACTGGAGCAGATCGGAGTAGACGTTCTGTTGCTGGCACTCGACCCGTTGACGGATGAAAGTCTCCCGGAAATTCTGCGCCAGCACGGCAGGCCCAAAAACGGAAGCCCCAAAGAATTTGTTTCCCAGGCACGTGCGCGCGGTCTTGGCGAATGGCTGAGGAATCCCCAGACCCTGTTGCGACTGGCTGATTCTATCGACGAACAAGGTGACTGGCCACATAGCCGTCGGGACTTGTACGAGAAGGCGTGCGAAACGCTGCTGTCCGAAACGAACGAGGAGCACATCCTTTCCGGAACGGGCCAAATCAGCCTGAACACCCTATCGAAAACGGCAGGCCGCATGTGCGCTGTGCAGTTATTGAGTGGCAGTGCGGGCTACACCCTGCCTCCCGGCAAACCCAATAAGGATTATCCTGCACTGGAGAAAGTCGTCTCAATAGAGATCGGAAAACAAACCGCGCGAACCCGGGCCTTCGACAAGATTCCGGAACTGGAGCGAGTGGTGCCAGAGCACCAGTGCACGGCAGAGTTTTTAGGGGGGCGCTACCTTGCTGAACAGGTCGAACGAGGTTTCCCCGCCAACCGGATTCTCACGCTGATGTCCAGTGCGGATAAGGTCGTCGTCCCGAGACTTCAGGGTGTCGCTGCTTGGTTCGCGGTGTATAGCCGCCCAGCACGAAAAAAACTGATTGAGGATACCCCCCTGGAAATCATACTCCATGGTGATGTCGAGTCTTTCGACACCGAAGACAAAATCCTGTTGCTCGACAAGTTGAGAGAAAAAACGAGCGACAATCCCTGGTGCATCAGCATAGTACGACGGAGCACTCACTTGCGTGGCCTCGCCAGCCCGAACCTGCATGAATATCTCGAAGAAGCGTTAAGACGTCCGGCAACCAGCCATAGTGAGCAGTCTTTCCGTTATCTCGTGCTCAAGGCTCTTCACTGTAGCTCGGACTTACCGGAAGTTTCAGACTCTCTGCTGGAAATCATCCGAGATGAGAAGTCCTGGCCAGCCAGCAAGGAAGTGGCCCTCGACGTGCTCATTCAAAGTCGCGCGGGTACTGCAGCAGCAGGAGATCTCTTGAAAAAATTGCTTCTGGAAATTCAGGAGGGAACGGTTCAAGATTTCCGCGGCAGGCTGCTGGATACCGTATTAGCCGAATTGTTCCCCCAACATATCTCCGCCGATGAGACACTGGACTGCCTGATGGATTCAGGACAACCCTCTACTGCCACTTTCCACATCTCCTGGGCTGGCCGCTTCGTCGAACAACTAAGCCCCCAACAACTGACCGATATCCTCAACAGGCTGGTCGCCCGGGTCAATGATGCCAGACAACCTAATCTTTCGCGGGCAAGCTTCAGACCATTTCGAGTTTTTCTAGCCATTCTGCAGAATCTTTTCTCACCTGTACCCGACAGGGAAATCAACCTGCTTGATCTTCGCCACTGGCTGGAAACCGCCTGGTGCTCCGAAATCCAGCAAACGGTGTCCAGTTCCTTTGCGCAGATAGCATCGTCCATTCATGACTGGTTCAGGCTCCAACCGGACAAACATCGAGAAATCTTCGAGGATGGAGTCAGGGAATGGATTGATGCCGACAACTTCAACCTACGGGCATGCGAAACAGGAAACTGGCTGTTCGGACTACGTCCCGAGCCGGATTTTTGGCCTTGGTGCCTTGATCTCGCCATTCAGTCCCAAGCCCCGAAAACCGCAGAATTCTATCTCCGGCAAGTTGCCGGGGCTCTGTTCGATGGGAACACTGAGATTAACCTTTCTCTGGACGACATCCAGGCACAAGTCGCCAAACGCCCGGAATTGGAAAAAGCATTCAAGGCCATGCTGGTTGACTCATTGCCTGAAAACCATTTCAAGGAGATTGAGGACCGCCAACGGCGAATAGCCATGGACCTCCATGAACGAGAGCAATGGCACCAAAACTGGGTTGCAACAGTCCAGGCGCATGAAACTGAACTGCGCGAAAATCGTGGGCCGTTAGGACTTCTTTACAATCTTGCCCTTGCCTACGAAGGGGGCTTTTACGATGTTGCGGGCGATCAGCCATTGGAGAGAATCCGCAACCTGCTGGATCGCGACCCTCATCTGGTTCAACTGGTACTCGAATCTTTCAAAAATTCCATTTCGCACGAAGATGCCCCAAGCGTAGGCGAGATCATCCGCTGCGCGAAACAAGGTCAGCCCCACCTCTTGACTTATCCCTGTCTGGCCGGATTGAAAGAAACTGGAGTCCCGCCTTCGACGGATCAGCAAATCCGACGCGCTTTGGCCTTTCATTACTTCGCCGATTACGCGCTCCCGGGTGAAGTCGGCTTGAAAGATCTGGCATGGTACGAATCTCTACTTGCCCAACGACCTGAACTCGTTGCTGAAATCCTCATCCGGCGCATTCGTTCCCAAATGCGCAACGGAGAAGAATTCCTAACCGACTCACATGAACTTGCTTTCTCCGGCACGCACGCAAAAGTCGCCAGCCTGGCAGCCCTGCCTTTGCTCAAATCCTTTCCGGTCCGCTGTGCCACCCGGCAGCTTCATGATCTAGGATATTTGCTCGCGGCAGCCTTGCTCCATTGCAAGCGCACAGAACTGCGGAAACTACTCGAAGAGAAACTGTCGGCAAACAAAACGAAAAGCATGGACATTGGCCAACACGTCTACTGGTTGGCGGCCAGATTCCTCATCGCTCCAAAAACCCACCTCCGTCCATTGGGGTCGTATCTCCATGGAGACGACCGTCGGGTGAGATATTTCGCTGAATTTACCTGCCAAGGCAGTACATCGCCGGAATGGGACAACCTATTGAAAGGAAAATGCCTCGTACCCCTTATCCAGTTGCTCGGCTCTTCTTTCCGGTACATTTCTCTTGATGAGGGGGTGGCGTGGAGTTCTCCTCCCATGGCTGCATCGGGCATGGTTCGCGAATTAATCAATCATTTGGCAGACAATCCCTCGCGAACTGCAACAGAAACTCTCAACCGTCTAGTCGCCGACGACTCTCTGTCCAAGTGGCGAATCTATCTCCAAGACGCGGCTGACAAACACTACTCTCTCCGCCGTCAGTCTGAATTCACGCATTGCAGCGTGAGTGAGGTCCTCCGGGCATTGGATCAAAACAAGCCCGCCAACATGGACGATCTGGTCGTTCTTCTCCTGGAAGACTTCAACGAGATGGGTAAAAAAATACGGGACGGCAGCACAAACGACTGGCACCAATACTGGAATCAGTCACCCAAGCAGAGCCCGGAGGAGTGGAGTCCGAAATATGAAGCCGACTGCCGAGACGCATTTCTTTCCGATTTGCAAGAAAAGCTCAAACCTCTGGACATCCGCGCAGCCAGAGAAGGCTCTTACGCGGATGACACGAGAGCTGACATCCAAGTTTCCTACAAAAACCTCAGCCTCCCCATTGAAATCAAGAAGAGCCATTCCAAGGACCTATGGAAGGGGACTAGAGATCAACTCGTCAAATACAAGCGGGACCCTGACGCAGATGGCCGGGGAATCTACCTGGTGTTCTGGTTCGGCGAAGACTCCCCTAGGAACCCCGAAACGAAGATGCGCCCCGCCAGCCCCGACGAACTCCGGCATCAACTGGAGGATTCCCTGACGCCGGAGGAAGCGGACAAAGTGTCCATCCACGTGATTGATGTCGCCCGGCCTTAGGGACGACTCCGTCTTACTTCTCCTCGCTCTTCTGGAGAAACCGACTATGCATGCAGGAGAATCACCCTGCTCTCGTATCCAGATACGCTTTCTCGGAAATGGCGGTCCAGTCCCGCACCCGGGCAGAGAACGCCTGGTAGCTGTCGTTCACCCGCCGGACGAAGGGGTCGATTCCGGCCACCTCCTCGATAACCGCTTCGGCATGCTGCCGCAGGACGCGCAGTATCTCCGGCGGGAATTGCCGGAGTTCCACCTGGTATTTCTCGACCAGTATCTTCAGTGCATCGTTGTTATGCGCAAGGTAGTCCGCCACGACGTCCCCGTTGGCCACCGTGGCGGCGTGCCGCACGATGGCCTGAAGATCACCCGGGAGTGCCTCAAACGCCGAGCGGTTGATCAAGAGCTCCAGCGCCGTGCCAGGGTCATGCCAACCGGGATAGTAATAGTACTTCGCCGCGCGATGCAAGCCGAACGCCAGGTCGTTCCACGGGCCGATCCACTCGGTGGCATCGATCGCCCCGGTCTGCAACGCCACCAGTAATTCCTTGCCACTGAGCACCACGGGCGTGACCCCAACCCGGCGCAACACCTCGCCGCCCAGTCCCGGAATGCGCATACGCAAGCCTTTCAGGTCCTCGATCTGATGGATTTCCCGCTTGAACCAGCCTCCCATCTGGACCATGGAGTTGCCGGCGGCCAGAGGTAGGACATCAAACGGGGCGTAGGCTTCCTCCCACAACTCCATGCCACCCCCCTTGTACAACCAGGCGTTCATTTCGTTGCCCGTCATGCCAAACGGCAGGGCGGAGAAGTAGTGGAATGCCGGATTTTTCCCCTTCCAGTAATAAGAGACGCCATGGCCCATCTGCACTGCACCCTGGCTGACCGCATCGAACACCTCGAACGCGGGCACCAGTTCACCGGCACCATAGACCTGCACCTGCAGGCGGCCGCCGGACATCTCGCCGATGGTCTGTGCCAGAAACTCCGCGCTGGTTCCCATTCCGGGAAAGTTCTTCGGCCAGGCAGTTACCATCTTCCAATGCAGCGGTTCGTCGGCATTCGCTTGCCGGACTGGGCCGAGTCCGGCCGCTGCCGCAACTCCTGCCGCACCTAGAAATTCGCGCCGTCGCATCGTGACCCTCCAGAAATGTGAGGCTGCTGCCTATGAATCGGCCGCAGGCGCCCCTCGAGCGTACCCCTGCAGCAAGACATCGAAATCCTGTTCACTGAAGTGGAACTCCGGGTTCTGTGCCTGTTCCTTAAGACAGGATCGGTGGAGGCGCTTGAGGTTGCGTTGTTTCCAGAGTTTCCCGAACCGGATTCGGCATCGGTCGAAGTCGATCAGGAAAAAATCACCCGAAGGTTGCAGCAGGATATTGCTCAGGTTGAGATCAGCGTGCCAGACCTGCAGGTCATGGAACCGGCGCAACAACATGCCGAGATTCTCCCATTCGGCCACCGCCAGGGCTCGCTCGCGCAGGATCTGAGTAAGGGAACGGGCGCGGGAAATCCGGGTGACGATCAAGTCGGCGCGATACATCAGTCCACTGCGAATCACTCTCCAAGCGACCGGATTGGGCACGGGTAGCCCCTTCCCCGCCAACTCCTGCAGAATCTTGGCTTCTCTCGCCGGGCGCGACCGATTCAGCCCTGTCCAAAGATAGCGATCGCCCAGAAATTGCGCCACCTTGCCCCCTCGGTGGTAGTGCCGCAACGCATACTCCGTATCCTCATGGCGGAACAGCCAGACCGTACCTCGCCCGCTGCCGAAACTGGACAGCATTCCCTGCACACCCAAGTGATGCGGGTCGAAAAGTTCCGGTGTCGCTTCTGAAAGCCATTCCGGGTCGTATGCGATATGACCCTGCCCTTCCTCTGCTATACGTTGCTGCATGAGCGAATTCCCGCGCCCATCATATCCCCGGCGGTGCCTGACGGAGGCAGGACATCTCTCACGCCACTGCCAGCCAAACTTGAAATTGACCTCGTGTGGCAAGTCTGGAGTAACATTCATTCCCAAATCTGAGGACACCGGATCAGGCCTCCTCGATCCAGGTTGCTCGCTTTTCAACTATGGAATCAGGCTGCATCCGCCCATTCCAGCCTCACCTTCAGGTTGTTTAAGCGCGAACCCCACGACAGGAACTCTTCATGCTGAAGCATACCGACAACGATACCGGGCGCGATTCCCTGTTCTTCGGCAAATGCTTCTACGGTTCTTTTGGTGAACGAAGACATTGCAACAAAATGAGCCCATTCGGCCTTCGGTATCAGGGTTTTTGATGCCCATTTATCCGCTTCTTCTTCAATGTCCGTATTTCCGTTCCCATTTGCGTCGATAAAGATTTCCTTCTTGCTGTGAAGCAAAATATGAGCCGCTTCATGGTAGAAACTGAACCAGAGGCGGTCGTCGGATTGGTGGCGTGCACTCAGTTGTATGAGTGCTTTTCTCGGAGAAAGCCACCGGGCCGCTCCGCTCAATGCGGTTTTTGGAAAGGGTCGCACTAATGCAAGCGCAACCCCGGCCTGGTTGCACAATTCGATTGCATGCTGGAGAGCTTTCCCGATGGGTTCTCGTGTTAAACCACGGACCTCATCCACTGCATCTTTGAAATGACTTTCGTTGTAGTCTTCGCATTCTTGGCGTTCAGCCTCAAGTGCGCCTATACGCAACCAAGTCGCCAATGCTTTCTCGTTACTCTCGAAACTCTTGGAATGCCTATAGACGACATTGACAGCGGCATAACGCGTGGTCCATGCGTCAATCGAGGCGACACCAAAAAACGCCAACAACTTAGACACGGCATCTGCGTTTGACTCCGGCTTCTGAATATCCCCTCGATTTACCAGTTCTCGAACTGGGAAGCTTTTTGCCCATTCGGAACATTCTTTCGCAATCTCCTCTTCAACTTTTCGGGCTTGATGGAGCCGGTAATTGGATTCAATCCCTAACCAAATGCTGGCATCCAAATCAAGTACTTTTTCAAACTGGAGTGCTGTCTTGGGCTCAAGTGAAGCCTTGCCTGAAATGATTTCACTGATCAGTTTCGGCGAACGTCCACACCGGCGCGCAAATTCGGCATGCGAGATACCCCGCGACTCCAAATGTTCCTCCAATATCCATCCCGGCGGCACCGAGTAATCGGGTTTGTACTGGTTTAACGTCGTCACCGTGAATAATCCTCCGTATTAAATATCATCATCAATGATAGTCGATGACCGCAATAATCTTTATTGCGGTTACTTGCGGTTGCTTGCGTTACATCAATTCCTCCATCCTCTGTACGCATTATCGGATCGTGATTCGGTTTGAAAACAAAACGGCGCGATTGGTCTAAATCCACGGCAAATTGCCCACTTCGGTCTCCCCGAAGCAGATGGCTTCTATGCGGTGGCTCGGTTGATATTGATGCCAGGTTTTTGGCTTCGCCCAAAACTTCAAGGCGCATCATGATTTTCCTGGCCAGTGGCTTCCCGTAGGCCTTTTGAAGATCGAACTCCGAATTGAAGGTTTTCTCAAGTTTCCGGTTTTTAAACGCGATATCCAAGATATCCGTCCATTTCCGTTACCCAATAGGTAACATTTACACACTAATCGGGAAGATGCAACCTAGCCGCTTTGGTCGAAAACAACACCCAAATGCGTGGATCTGCCGATTCTTCAACATGACCCCGCCCGTCTTCCGGCATCCGTTGTTGCATGAGCGAATCTCCGCGCCCATTTTATCCTCCGAAGGCCTTTGCTTGCTGCGACTGCCGGCAATCGGGGACGTCTCCCACAGGCTACCGGTGGTGCACACCTTGCGCCATTCAGGAGTTATTCCGAACCCTGCCATTCGAGTTTTACTTTAAGACCGTTCAGGTGTGCTCTAGGCAAGGCCTCCTAGTGTTGCAGCATCCCCACAATTATGCCGGGGGCCACTCCCTGCTCATCCGCAAATGTCGAAACCGCATTCCTGCCAAGTGGGGATGTTGCGACAAATTGATCCCATTCGGTTTTAGGCACAAGAGTTTTTGACGCCCATACGTCTGCTTCTTTCTCAGCACCTGCATCTCCGTTTCGCGCAGCATCAACAATAACCGAGACATTTGCTCGACGGGCGATTGTCCGCAGCTGACCACGTAGTGCAGGTCCGGTTCGAATCCGGTCCTTTCTTAAAACTGCCTTCGAGTAGAGAAGTTCCGAGGGATCGTTCTGTTTTGCGGACTAGAACTGCAGGTCGAAGTCGAGGGTGGCTGCATAATCCTCGCCGCCGGATCCCAGTTCCTCGCGAGCCGACAGGCCGGCATGGACCGTCAGGCCGCCCCGCCGCCAGGTGCCGCCCACCCCGAGCAGGAGGCTGTCGGTCTCCGGCCGGGCCGTCAGCCGCTCGCCCGACACCCGCGCCACGGTCTGCACAT
>JAPONY010000070.1 GCA_026713705.1 Gammaproteobacteria bacterium | reverse complement strand
GGCCGTGGACTTCGGGCTCGAACTGCACGGCGCGCGGCAGGAAACCCTGGACGACGACCGCCCCCCGGCATACCTCCTGCGGCTTCAGCTGGGGGCGCACTGGTAGGACGGGCGCCCCCCTGCGGGACGGCGAACGTCCGGAGCACCCTCCGGCGAAACGACCGTCCAAACGTCCCCGGCCGCGTCGCGACCCGGAGGCGCGAAGTGAAACGCGGCAGGGCTCGAAGACCGACCGCACCGGACTGTGCGGTTCGGGGAGCAGGGGGACTTTCAGCTTTGGCTTGACAATAAGCTGACTCCAGGACTCCAAGACTCCAAGTAGTCAGGAAATTCGGCGTCTAGTAGAATAAAAGATATTGTTTTCCTCGGACTGCGGGTTGCCGCGAGATTGAAGCAGGGGAGTGTTCTCTCCGGCACCCGCGGGACGAATCTTGAGAAGGAGTTCGCCCACATCGGGAGTAACCGGTCATGACGGATACCGCGTTCGTAGAGTTCGATCAGGTTCAAAAAAGCTATGACGGTGAGACTCTGGCGGTTGCAAACCTCAATCTGAGTATTCCCCGGGGTGAGTTCATGACCCTGCTCGGGCCGTCCGGTTCGGGCAAGACGTCCAGCCTGATGATGCTGGCCGGATTCGAGACGGTCACGCATGGGGAGATCCGTCTCGACGGACGCCCGGTGAATTCCGTTCCACCGCATCAGCTGGGCATTGGCGTGGTCTTCCAGAATTACGCCTTGTTCCCGCATATGACGGTGAATGAGAATCTTGCCTTCCCGTTGCAGGTGCGCCGGATGGGGCGTTCCGAGATCGAGGAACGAGTGCGCGAGGCGTTGCAGATGGTGGAAATGGGACGGTTCGGCAACCGCCGCCCGTCCGAACTGTCGGGAGGGCAGCAGCAGCGTGCCGCGCTGGCCCGCGCCTTGGTATTCCGCCCGGAACTGGTGCTGATGGATGAACCTTTGGGGGCGTTGGATCGTCAGTTGCGCGAGCACATGCAGTACGAAATCAAGCACCTGCACGACCAGTTGGGCGTGACGGTCGTCTACGTGACGCACGACCAGTCCGAAGCGTTGACTATGTCGACCCGGATCGCGGTGTTCAAGGACGGAACCATCCAGCAGGACTCCGACCCGGAAACCCTCTACGAGTGTCCGCAAACTGCTTTTGTCGCACGTTTCATCGGAGAGAACAACCGGCTGTACGGTCAGGTCAAGAGCATCAGCGACGGCGTAGCCGAAGTTTCGATCGAAGACTCCGGCCATGGCAGGGCTTTGGCGATCAACTGCAGCGGCATGGGAACCCCGACCACGCTGTCGATCCGCCCGGAACGAGTGTTCATTGGCGATGCGGGAGAAAACCGGTTCGATGCGGTGGTGGAGGAATTGATTTATCTTGGCGACCATATCCGTTGTCGCATGAATGTGCTGGGACATGACGATTTCATCGTCAAGATGCCCAACGCGGCGGGGCATGAGCACCTGAGGGTGGGCCAGAAGACGCCAGTCAGCTGGAACACTGAAGACTGTCGCGCACTGGATGCGCTTCCATAACGGGACTCTTCGAATTGATGTGAGGTATTTATGAAGTTCTCTGCATTTTTCTATGCTACAGGTCTCTGTTTTGCGGCAACGGCCGCATCGGCAGGCGAACTGACCATCGTCTCCTGGGGAGGCGCTTACACTAAAAGCCAGACCGAAGCCTATTACAAGCCGTGGATGGCCAATACCGGCCACCGGATCCTGTCCGAGGACTACAGCGGCGGCCTGTCCGAAGTCAAGGCGCAGGTCGAAGCCGGCAACGTCAGCTGGGACGTCGTGGATGTCGAGGATGCCGAAGCCATCTTGGGGTGCGACGAAGGGCTGTTCGAAGAGATTGACCCGGCGATCCTGCCCCCGGCTCCCGACGGGACGCCTGCCGAAGAGGATTTTCTTGAGGGCACCATCGAAGATTGCGCGATTGGCACCGTGGTGTGGTCCACGGCCTATGCCTACAACCGGGAGCGATTGTCGCCGCCTCCAACCACCATCCAGGACTTCTTCGACCTGGAGAAGTTCCCGGGTCGGCGCGGCATGCGCAAAACCCCCAAGGTCAATCTCGAGATCGCACTGGTGGCGGATGGCGTCCCGCCGGGCCAGGTTTACGAGGTGATGGCGACCCCGGAGGGGATCGACCGCGCTTTTGCCAAGCTGGACAGCATCAGGGAGCATGTCTTGTGGTGGGAGGTGGGTGCCCAGCCACCGCAATTGCTGGTCGATGGCGAGGTCATCATGAGCACGGCCTACAACGGCCGAATCTTCAATGCGCTTACGGCGGAAGGCCAGCCGCTTGCCATGGTCTGGGATGCACAGGTGCTGGCGATGGACAACTGGGTGGTCGTGAAAGGAGCCCCGAATCTGGAACTGGCACTGGACTTCATCAGATTTGCCTCCATGCCTGAAAACATGGCAGTCCAGGCTTCGTGGATCTCCTATGCACCGGTACGCAAGTCCGCCTCCGAACTGGTAGGGAATTACCACGCCGACCCCGACCTGGAGATGGGGCCGCACCTTCCCACTTGGCCGGACAACATGAAGACAGCGATTTGGCATGATGAGGAATTCTGGGCAGACCATATCGACGAACTGAACGAACGCTTCAATGCCTGGCTGATCAAGTGAGCGGGGTGCACGGGCACGGTTGCCAATGAGACTCTTTGCTCTTTTTCTTGCCGCAGGGACATGGCTTGCGGCATCGGGCGCTCTGGCGGGCGACTTGACTGTGGTCTCTTGGGGCGGCCCCTATACCCAGAGTCAGGTGGAGGCTTACCATAAGCCTTGGACGGCCCGCACCGGCCACCGGGTCCTGTCCGAGGACTACAGTGGTGGCTTGTCCGAAATCAAGTCACAGGTTATGGCCGGAAACGTCACTTGGGACGTCGTGGACATCGAGGCTGCCGAGGGACTTTTGGGATGCGACGAGGGGCTGCTGGAGGAGATCGATCCCGCCGTCCTGCCCCCGGCACCGGACGGGACTCCCGCCGAGCAGGACTTCCCCGAAGGCGCCATCAGTCCCTGCATGATCGGACATGTAGTGGCATCCATGGTGTTTGCCTACGATCGGGATCGGTTGTCACCGGGGCCAACCACCATCCGTGATTTTTTCGATCTGGAAAAGTTTCCCGGTCGGCGCGGCATGCGCAGGAGCCCCAAGGCCGTTCTGGAAATGGCGCTGGTGGCCGACGGAGTTCTTCCGGATCAAGTCTACGAGGTGTTGGCAACTCCGGAGGGCGTCAACCGCGCCTTCGTTCGGCTGGACAGTATCAAGGAGCAAGTCGTGTGGTGGGAGGCGAGCTCTCATGCGACGCAGTTGCTGGCGGACGGCGAAGTGGTCATGAGCATGGCCTACAACGGGCGAATTTTCGATGCATCCGAACTGGAAGGCCGTTCCCTGGCCATTGTCTGGGATGCACAGGTGCTGGAGATCGGGCACTGGGCGATTGTGAAGGGTGCCCCGAATCGGGATCTGGCGCTTGACTACATCGCGTTCGCTTCCAAGCCTGAAAACATGGCGGTGCAGGCGTCGTGGATTTCCTATGCGCCGGTACGGCATACTGCTTCTGAAATGATCGGGTCCCACCATTCCAACCCCGAACTGGACATGCGACCGCATATGCCGACTTGGCCGGACAACCTGAAGACGGTGGTTTGGCAGGACGTGGAGTTCTGGGCGGATTATCTGGATGAATTGAACGAGCGATTCAACGCTTGGCTGGCCGAGGGATAGGCGGCCGGGACCTGGAACATCTCTTCAATATTTAATTCATGACTCCATCGACCTCTCCCGAGCCGGTGCTTGCTGTCGACGGCACGCCGCTTAAAACAAAACTGGCGCGGGCGCTCATGGTCCGCCGGATTAGGGCCCTGGGGCTGACCTTGCCGCTGCTGGCCTTTCTGTTCGCGGCTTTTATCATCCCGGTGCTGCTGTTTCTGTGGCAGGGCGTTCATGACGACACATACGCACGATACATGCTGCACAGCACTCCCGTGTTGGAGGCGTGGGACGGCGTGTCGGAGCCGACCGAGGCGATGTATGCAGCTCTGCAGAAGGACTTGGTGCAGGCAAGGAAAGACAAGACCATCGGCAAAGTGGCTACCCGGGTCAACCGGGAACTGCCCGGAGGCCGGTCGCTGTTTACTTCCTCGGCGCGCAAGGCGGCCCGTCTCGAGGCCCCGTACAGGGAGGCGATGATTGACCTCAAGCCGGCGTGGGGCCGACTTGAGACTTGGCAGGCGCTTCGCGTTGCCGCGGCTCGTTATACGCCAGCCTATCTGGCGACTTCGGTGGACCTCAAGTACCGCGGCGACGGTTCCATCCGCCGCCAGGACGAGAAGCGCCGCATCCATCTCACCCTGTTCTGGCGCACGGCCGAGATTTCCGCACTGGTCACGATCTTCTGCCTGTTGCTCGGCTATCCGGTGGCGTACCTGCTGTCTAACCTGCCCGCGCGCCGCTCGAACCTCCTTCTCATACTGGTATTGCTGCCGTTCTGGACTTCGATCCTGGTGCGCACCACGGCGTGGGTCGCGATCCTGCAAGGCAACGGGGTGTTGAACGACCTGTTCGTCGCATTCGGGATGGTTAACGAAGACGGCCGGTTCAGCATGATTTACAACCGGACCGGGACCCTGGTCGCCATGACGCACATTCTCCTGCCGTTCATGATCTTGCCGCTGTACGCGGTCATGCGGACCATTCCGAAGGCGTATGTCCAGGCGGCGCATAGCTTGGGCGCGAACGGTTGGGTGGCTTTCTGGAGGGTGTATTTTCCGCAGACCCTGGCGGGCGTCGGCGCGGGCGTGGTGTTGGTGTTCATTCTCGCCACCGGCTACTACATCACCCCGGCCTTGGTGGGAGGGCAGGACGGACAGATGATTTCCAATCTGATCGATTTCCATATGCGGAGATCGCTCAACTGGCCGCTGGCCGCTGCGATGGGTTTCGTGTTGCTGGTCCTGGTGATGTTCCTGTACTGGCTTTATGACCGCGTGTCCGGTATTGATCGAATGAGGCTTGGCTGAGACATGCTCGAGGCGATACGCCCTCCGGTCCGGTTTGCCGCTGCTTGGTGTGGCGTGGCAGGCGCCTTGATCGGGCTGCTCACGGCATACGGCGATACCTCATTGATGCTTCCGTATATGCTGGCAGGCGCCTTGCTGTTCGCCTTGCTGTCACTCCCGGCCGCAATCCATCCCGAGTCGCCCGGTGTCGCGCGCGCCTTCTGCATGCTTGCGCTCGCACTGGTGGGGCTTGCAACGCACGGCATAGCTTTTGCTCTGCTGATGTTGGCATTTGGCTGGGTCTTGGCGTCGGCATCCGCGTGGCTCGCCACTGGCCGTTACCGAGCGGGCCTGCCGGAGTATGCCGGACCGCGCGAAGTGTTCCTTTTTTACTCGTTCCGGGGAGTGTGCGCACTGATTTTCCTGTTTCTGGTGGTGCCCATCTTCGTGGTGGTGCCGCTGTCTTTCAATCAGGAGCCGTACTTCAGTTTCACTGCCGGCATGCTCAATCTTGAGCCGGATGCTTTCAGCCTGCGCTGGTACGCCGACATCGTACGTAACGGCATGGTGGCGCCGGATGCCGAGGTCGGTTGGTGGGCCGACATGTGGAACAACGCGCAGTGGATACGCTCCATCAAGAACAGCTTCATTATTGGGATCCCCGCGACCCTTCTGGCCACCGCACTCGGGACGATGGCGGCAGTGGGCCTCAGCCGCTCGGAAATGCCGTTCAAGCGGACGGTTATGGCATTGTTGATTTCTCCGATGGTGGTGCCGCTCGTGATTACGGCATCCGGGCTGTTTTTCGCGTTCAGCCAGGTTGGCCTGGCCAAGACATACCCCGGATTGATCTTCGCGCATGCAGTGCTCGGCGTCCCGTTCGTGGTGATTACGGTGACGGCATCCTTGGCAGGGTTCGACCACAATCTGGTGCGTGCGGCGAGCAGTCTTGGCGCCTCACCGGTGCGAACTTTTTTCAAGATACAAACGCCGATCATTCTCCCCGGCGTGGTTTCTGGCGCACTGTTCGCTTTCATCACCTCGTTCGACGAGGTGGTGGTGATCCTGCAACTCGGCGATGTGACTCAGCGGACAGTCCCGCGGCAGATGTTTTCCGGCATCCGGGAACAGATCTCACCAACCATTCTGGCCGTGGCAACGATTTTTGTCCTGATTTCAATCCTTTTGCTGACCACCGTAGCCTTGTTGCGCCGTCGTGCGGAACGCCTGCACGGCATGCCCGCGCATTGAACAGCCCAAATCCTTCAGAAAGAATCTTCTTCGTAAAGCGTTACTTGACACAATACGGCCTTTCAGGATAGACTGAGCCATGAAAATCCGAAACGTGTCTCATAAGGGACTTCGCCGTTTGCTGGAAAAAGGAGATACGTCAGGCGTTCAGTCGGAGGCCGCGCCGAAATTGCGGCGAATCTTGGCTTTTCTGGAGGACATGGAGCGGGAGGATGAATTGCGAACAGTTCCAAGTTGGAAAGTACATCGGCTCACCGGTGATCGGAGAAACGTTTGGAGCCTGTCCGTCACCAGAAACTGGCGAATTACATTCTTGATAGACTGGGAGGAGGGCGAAATCGTGGACTTGAACTATGAGGACTATCACTAGGAGAAGACTATGAGTGCATCACAAGGCATCCGAATGAAGTATCCGGTCCACCCGGGAGAATTCGTGAGGTATGAGATTGTCGAGCCGCTGGGCTTGTCGGTGACCGACGCAGCGCGGGTGCTTGGGGTTTCGCGCCCCGCATTGTCTGCATTGTTCCACGAGCATGTGCGCCTTTCGTCGGAAATGGCGATCCGGATCGAAAAAGCCTTTGGGGTATCGATGGCTACACTGCTGAGGATGCAGAACAGTTACGACATTGCCCAAGCTCGCGAGCAGGCAACTGATATCGAGGTTGCCCCGTACAGTGAGAAGCTTGCTTGAGTCGAACACATAGACATTGTTAGGAGTTATGCAGCAAAGTGCCGAAGTGGGGGGCGAGCACAAGCAGTTCAAATATCGGGAACTGATCGCCGATAGCGAGCCTTGATTCGGGAGCAAACCCATGTCTCTGAATGAAAACTTACGCAACGCCAAGCGGCAAAAGAACGACGAGTTCTACACGCAGTTATCCGACATCGAGAACGAGTTGCGCCACTACACTGGACATTTCTCCGGCAAGGTTGTGTACTGCAATTGCGACGACCCCCGCGTCTCCAACTTCTTCCATTACTTTTCGTACAACTTCGAGCGCTTGGGCCTGAAGAAACTTATTACCGCGTGCTACAGGAACCAAGAACGCGACCTGTTCAGCTGCCACGATTCGGAGCGGGCGATATGGCTCGAATACAATGGGAACGCGAAGGGCGGCAGAGTACCCGAGATTGGGGATATTGGAATCCGTAAGTTTGAAGGGGACGGGGATTTCCGTAGCGCGGAGTGCATTGAACTCCTGAAGCAGGCGGACATCGTGGTGACCAATCCGCCGTTTTCCCTTTTCCGCGAATACGTCGCCCAACTGGTGCGGTACGGCAAGGAGTTCCTGATCGTCGGGAGTTTGAACGCCGTCACCTACAAGGAGATTTTCCCCCTAATCAAGGACAACAAAATGTGGCTTGGCGTCACTCCGAAGGGCCAAGATATGCTGTTCGATGTGCCAGAGGGTTATACCCAGGAATTGGTTGCGAACGCAAAAGAGGGGAGTGCCTATAGAGTTGTTGAGGGGGTTGTCAAAGGACGGTTGGGTAACGCTGCCTGGTTCACCAATCTTGATCATAGGAAGCGCCACGATGAATTGGTCCTCTACAAGCGTTACTCGCCGGAGGAATATCCAACCTACGACAACTACAATGCGATCAACGTGGACAAGATCGCTGAAATTCCGATGGATTGGAGTGGGGCGATGGGGGTGCCGGGGTGTACGTCAGATTTGTTAGATTTTCCTTCATCAGGCCGCCTTTAGGGGTCGCGATTTCGGTTTGAGCCCGGTAGATTGGGCATTTTCGTCTGATAATGAATCCTCTATCAGATCGGTTGCCGGGCGGGCGCGGCGC
>JAPONY010000069.1 GCA_026713705.1 Gammaproteobacteria bacterium | reverse complement strand
GTCAGATGTTGTGCAAATCATGCAATAAGACGTAAGTCTTCCAAGTGAGAATTGGCCCATGCAAAACGAACGCATCCCAGAGTCAGTGGAAATCCCTGACTATCAATACCAGCCAAGCTGTGCGGAACTACGAGAGTAAATGGGTCTGCCGAGGTTGCCGCTGGCCTGCGCCTGTGCCTTATTTATGTACCCGTTTAGCTTCAAGATGCCGACGGTGGATTGTGACTAATCGTTATCATTCTCTAAATTTTCGATCTGGTATCCATACATCTCGTGCGCCCAGTCGGGTATGGGGTCCGCCAATTTGGTGACTTTCCCCTTGGCCATAGTCATGACGAACCGGCAAATCACGCCTGAGTGGCCGGATTGGCGAGAATTATCCCAAACATAGGTGCGGTCAGCGACCATACTCGCTTTCTGAATGTTAGCCACAGTGAGGCCGTAACGCGAGAAGATTTTGTCTTTGTGCACACCGTGGCCACCGGAGCCGACTCGGTCCCGAACTCGCTTGTAAGCCAGTTCTGCGGAACTTACATGGATATGGTTCAGCATGACTTCGAAACCGGCTTTTTGGGCGTCTTCAACGAGTTGGTTTTTCGATTCATGCGAGAAAGCTGTTTCAGTGACGAATGACTGCCTCGCCTTTAAATACTGATCACGAATTTCAGCCGCCAACTTACTCATCTCGAGGCTGTGTTTTCCGACTTCGCTGGGGAACTTGGCTTCCTCTATCTCGTCGGCATTAACGAATGGATACTCGCACCCTGACTTATCAAGGAGAGGCTTTACGCGTTCATAGTAAAACGTGGTTTTGCCTGCACCGTTGATGCCACAAATGAGGATTAATGCGGGCTTCTCAATAGCCATAATTCAATGGCTGTCCCGAATACGGCCAACAATCACTACCGGCCGCAACCGTAAAGATATGTCGCTCTCGGAAAGATCATGATTTGCTCAAGATGTTGCCATCAACGTCGCAGCGAGAGCCATCGGCTAATACACCGATAATCTTGCCGTCTTCTTCACCCCAGCTAATGCGGCCTGCGGCGGAGAATTCTTTAGCGCGTTGAATCGCAGTCTCTGTGACAATTCCAGTTTCGGCATCTTCGACAAGAGTATTCATTACACGGCCGAAAAATTCTTGGTCGGTAAGTTCAGCAGGATTTGCTCGAAATGCAGCATCAATCAAAACAGCCAGTTGCCCAGGCTGGCTGCGTTTTTCGCGACCCGCAAGCATACGAAGCTTAGAGAGAGAATCGCGGTCAATTTTGGTTGTCGTCATGTTGGTTGCAGCCATAATAAATCTCCTGTAATGATTCAGAGGCTACCGAGTAGTATACCAAAGGTAGACATGAAGTTTAAAAAAGGGAACTTTCCCGTAGACCATTTCCGATAATGCCAGATCACTTCATTACGAAAATGAAGATAGACCGAACCCGCTGGCTTCAATATACGATGTATTTCCAGTATGCGGATAGCCATATAAACCAAGTATGACTTATCCGACTTGCCCATAGCCGCGAGAATAATGCGGTGCAGTTTCGGGCACTTTGCCTCTATCAAATCAAGCCATGCTATGGCTCCCTCTCTCCTTACCCTCCTTCCATTTGCACCCTCTTTTCTATCTTTTCTGTCATAATCCCGTTGCCCAGTTGCCGAGTTTCCTATCCAAACCATTTGTGGAGAAATTGCCGAATCATGGGAATTGACCGACCAGCCTGCCTGAAAGGGTGCTACAGCGCACTATTGCTCTCATGTATTTTGTCGACTGCCTGTGGTGGTGGTGGCGGTTCGTCGCCCCCCGCCTCCATGGTTCAGCCTGAAACGCCACCGCCCGAAACACCGACTTCAGGTGAAGGTGGAAGGCTCGAGGTGGTCATCGGGTTTCCCTCGCTACTCCCAGACAGCCCTCCCGACCTGAGTTTGATCGCAGAGGAAGAAGCGCGCAGGGTCAGGGCCATGCACGCCCGCGGAGGAACTGGAGCCGGCCAGATCGTCGGCTCAATCGATGGCGGCGCCCATCGGGATCATTCGGACCTGCAAGGAAAATTTGCGCATATTTGCGCCTTTGGGCGTTGCGATGACGGCCGGCCCAACCGGGCGGACCACAGCCCCTTGTACGACATTCCCCCAGGCCATGGCACCGTGGTCAACGGCGTTATTGCCGCACGCAAGAATGGCTCCGGAGTCTATGGCATTGCCCATGAAGCCCAGATCGCATCTTACGGCAACGTCGCTTCGACCAGCCCTCCATGGGGCAACGGCGGCGAAAGGGGCCATGAGTGGAGTTCTCTCTTTGATCAAGAGGTCGCACGGGGTTTCGACTGGATGAAGTCGCTTGGCGTTCGCGTCGTCAACAACAGTTGGTTCAGGACCTATGGCTGGAGCGCAGACCGAGGGCTCACGGCAAGCTCCGTCCGCAACATCATGCCCAGGAGCCTCACGGCATTCGAGGCCTATGTCGATGCGGGCGGCGTGGCGGTCTGGGCTGCAGGGAACGGCATGCACCCGAACCCATCCGTGGAAGCAGTCCTGCCCAAGTATTTCCCGGAGCTGGAAAAAGGGTGGGTCGCGGTTGTGGCACTCGGCGAAAGGGGGGAGATCGAAGGCTCGTACGAGTGCGGCGTTGCCGCCGAGTGGTGCATTGCGGCGCCGGGAATCGTCACCACAACCGACATCGGGGGAAGGTGGACAGTCGCGGGCGGAACCTCCATCGCGGCCCCCTACGTCGCGGGCGGATTGGCCGCGCTGAAAAGCTTGTTTCCGAATCTGAGTTATCAGGACTTGCGCACTCGCATCTTCGCAACAGCCGACAAGTCGGGCCCGTATGCCAACCAGCAGAACTATGGACAAGGTCGGCTCAATCTGGATGCGGCATCGCGGCCGGTCGGCGGCACGAACTTCGCGCTGGGAGCCGAGGATTCGGGACCGGTATTGCCGACCGGTGGGGCGCGAGTGGTCCTGCCGCGTGCGGCAATTTCACAACATTTCAGCGGCCGGTCCCTCGTCGTTCTGGACGGCTTTCAACGGGCCCCCTTCGAAATCAGGCTGGACGCCTTTGCCGAGCCTCGGCATTCCTATCTCTCGCTGGACGACCTCGCCTTGGCACCACGGCGCCGTCACCGCGACTGGAAGGACGGCCTGACGACCGTCTCGACGACCGGCATCAATTTTCGGGCACAGGGCGTGATACGGGAAGATTCGTTCGCCGGGTCCGCCCAGGGTGCGGGGGTGATGCAGGGTCTGGCGGAAATTGGCGGCATTCCGCTTCCGGTCAACGGCTACCAGATGTCGAAAGACGCGATGGGCGCCACGCTGGGTTTGACCAACGGATTCGGCCGCTGGCAAGCGATTCTGGTGACGGACGCGGCTAAGGAGCCGGGTCGTACAGGATCCGGGATTTCGGGATGGAACCCGGGAGCAGTGCTGGCGGTATCGTTTGCGCCGCACCGGGGATCTGCCGGCACGGAAGTCTTCGGGGCTGCCATCGCGTCGGATTTCAGGCGACCGATGGGCTGGAACGGTTCCGGCGCCCTGGCGCTCCGGGGTGACAGTTTCGAACTTGCCTGGGGCCGAAACGTCGTGACCCGCGAGACTTTTCGCGTCGACCTGATGAGCCGATTGACGCACTTGGAGGTGCGAAGCAGCCCACTGCTGCACTTCGACGATCCGTTGCTGGCTTCGATGGATGTCGAAGTCTCGTACCGACCACATGACCACGTCACGGTCGGGGCGCGGCTCGGCACGGAGCGCCCGGCTTCTTCCCGTGCGGGGCAGATCCGGGTGGCCACCGGCGTCAACGATCAGGGCCTTATCGCCTATCAGGATGTTACGGTCGACAGCAGGGCGTTCCTGTCCTTCGACCGGGTGGGTTTGAGCGCCGTCTTTGAAAGCGACTTGGATGTCTCCTTCGGTCTGGGTGCCACGGCCGTGCGGGATGGCTTCGGCAGAACAGAAACCCTCGTGGGGTCCCGGGTGGATGTCAGGTTCTGATCTTCCCGATGGTCAGCCTGCCGGATTCCGGCCTCCCGGTCCTTCAGCGGGCGTGAATCCTTGAAAAACAACGGTGAACGGCTCGACGCTTGGCGAATCCGGGATTCCCATGAAGTCCCACGCTGCCGCCCGCCCGACCGGCCGGGGGGACATTACAGCCTTGGAGGGCAGGGGGACATTTTAGCGTTGGGCTGACACTCGTGTTTCCCGCTGGAAGGCCGCTCACTGTGCTAGACTCTGCCTCGCCCAGTTCATGTCATGAAAATGAGTCCCATGAGGTGCAGTTTGGATGTGCTTGGATGACCAAAGACACACTTGTTCGGGCCTGCAGAAGCTGCGGGAGCAGGCCGGTCGGACGATGCCCCGTGGCTTCGTCGAGGGGCCGGACGCATCGAGCCGTGCTGATCCTCTCTCTTCTCCCCTCTCCATCCGGTTCGATTCCGACAGACGGCATGAGCGCATTGAAGAAGACCGGTGGGCGGCGGACCAGAGCATGAGGGGAAGCGAAGAAACCATGCCCTCGCATGCGTGGCACTGATATCCGGCGCATCGGGAGGGTGGCAGCGCGAATGCCAGGTGCCCGGGGTGTATTTTCCTCCGGGGTCGAGGCGGCCGGATGGCCGCCCCCGGCAAGGGCGATATCCCGCATCATCGCGATCGGCCTGCTTTGTTCCACAGTCCCGGGGATTGCGGCAGAACCGGAGAGTGATCTGCCGAATCGTCTCGACCTGTCTCTCGAAGAGGCCGTTTTCTTGGCCATCGGCAACAATCGCGAATTGATCGGCGCCCGGCTGGACCGTGTCGTGGAACGGTTCTCTCTCCGGGTGGCGGAGAACAAGTTCCGACCGCATGTGGAGATCGGCTCCCATCTGGATCGAACGCATACCGCACCGTCCATGGACCTGGTCACGACGGGCGTGGGGTCGACGGTCGCGTTGCGCATTCCCACCGGCGGGCAATTCAACCTCGACTGGAGCGGCGCCCGCAAGGGCGGCGATTCTCCGTCGCGTTCGCGGTACTCCAATGAACTGGTGTTCACATTCACCCAGCCGCTGTTGCGCGGGTCGGGCATCGGGGTCAACACGGCCTCGGTCCGGATCGCCCAGGCCGTGGAGCAGAGCAACCTTCTCACCCTCAAGCAGACGATCATCGATGTGATCACGTCGGTCATCAAGAGTTACCGGGACTACATGCAGGCCGAGCACCGGGTGGAGATCCGGACGAAGTCTCTCCAGCGGGCCCAAGGCCTCCTGGCGGTGAACGAATCGCTTGTGCGCAGCGGGCGGATGGCGGAACGGGACGTGGTGCAGACGAAGGCCGATATTGCCGGGCGCGAACTGCAACTGGTCGCTGCACGGAACAGCCTGGATGCCGCTCGCCTGGCGCTGACCGATATTCTCGACATAGACAGCCGCACCCGGATCCGGCTGACCGAAACTCTCTCGGAGGCTCTCGCCGGCGAGCCGGAGCAGGACGGGATGGCGGGCAGCATTGAGACGGCCCTGCAGCAACGCCCGGACTACCGACAGGCGGTCTTGGGCATCGAGATCGCGGAAGCCCAGATGGAAGTGGCCGAGAGCGAGCGCCGGTGGGATCTCTCGGCGACATTGTCGTCGAAACTCTCCAGCCTCGACGACACGCTGGGTGGCGCGGCGGGCCATGTCGATGGCACCGACTACGGGCTCCGGCTGGATCTCAGAATTCCGATCGGCGCGGCGGCAGACCCCCGGGATCAGAAATATGTGCAGGCCAAGACCGCCCTCCGGAAGGCCCAGAACAATCTTGCGAATCTGCGCCAGCGCGTCGACATCGAGGTGAGCAATGCGCTTCGGGAAGTGGAGTTGTCCCATCGGCAGGTGGAACTTGCGCGCTCTGCACGCGAACTCGTCGAGGAGAAGGTGGAAGTCGAAAAGGAGAAGCTGCGCCTGGGCTTGTCGTCGAACTTCCGGCTGGTCACCTTTGAGGACGATCTGGTGACAGCGCAGAACAGCGAACTGGATTCGATCATTGCCCATCGGACGGCCGTGACCGCCCTGGATCGTACCCTGGGGACGACGCTTGAGCGCTGGAACATTGAGATCCGCGACGTGGACCGGGAGGATCTTCAATGAACGACGACACGTCCAAGTCGCGAAACCCTGAGCAGTCGCCTGACGACGCGGTCACCGACCTCATGTACAGGAACGTCCTGGACAACGTGGCGAGCGGGATCATGTCGCTGGACACCGACGGGGTCATCACGAGTTTCAATGCGGCGGCAGAGGATATCTGCGGCCTGGCCGGCGAAACGGTGATTGGAGGCCGGTTCAGCGAGATTTTCGCGCTTCGGGAAGGCATGGACCAGTTCGTCGACGTCATCCTGGACGCCCTCTACGATTCCACCATGGTCCACCAGCGCGTGGTCGAGGCCACTCTTGGCGACAGGACGCGGTCTCTGTCTGTGGCGACCACGTACCTGAAGGAGGAACGGGACGGCAAGACCCTCTGGATGGGCGTCGTCGTCGTGTTCAACGATATTTCCGAGATTCGGGAACTGCGGGAGAAGGAGTTGCGTCTGGCCAAGGAGGTGGAGGCACAGCATGCCGAGCTCCGGGAAGCCTACCTGGACCTGGAGGAGACGCACCAGAAGTTGGGCGTGGCCTCGAAGAAAATCAGTTCCGTCCGGATGGGCGCGATGCTGCTGGTGCCGATCCTGTTCATCGCAATCGTGTTGTATTTCTGGGACACTCGCCCGGATGCGGGCCTGCCGCCCTCCGGGGACGGTGCCGGGATGGGACCGGGCGGTCGGGAGCAGATCCGCAGCCTGGTGGCCGAGCCGCAGCGGGTCTCGTCCGCAGTTACCATGGTCGGGCGGCTTGCGCCGAGACGGGAAGTCGAAGTCACCGCCCCGATGGAAGGAAAGGTGGGCGCGGTGCATGTCCACACGGGCCAGCGGGTCGATCAAGGCCAGCCGCTGCTGGACATGGATGCGGCCAAGGTCCAGATCTCCCGTCGCGAGGCGGAGGTTGCCTATCTCAAGGCCCGCGAACGGGTCGATAAATTCGGGGACTGGTCCAATCACGCCGAGGTGTCCCACGCCCGCAGGGCCGTGAGCAAAAGCAGGATCGCGCTGGAGTCCCGGAAGAACCGGCTTGAGGAAACCACTTTCCTGCTGGAGCGAGGAATCATCCCCGCGTCGGAACACGAGGCGGCCGAACGGGAACACCGCAACCAGTTGCTGGATATCCAGACGGCGGAGCGGGACCTCCAGGCCGTCTTGGCCAAAGGTTCTGCCGAACTCAAGGTGGCGCGGCTGGAACTGGAAAACGCGCGCACCCAGCTGAAGAGCGTCGAGGAAATCCTGCACAAGGCAGCCGTGACGGCGCCGGCGGCCGGGGTGGTGATGCATCCGAAGCGGAAAAACGATGAAAGGGTGAGGGGCGAGGGGGACGACAAACTGGTAAAGGGCACGTTCGTGGAACGGGGGGACCTGTTGCTGACCATCGGCGATCTCAGCGGCATGTCGGTGGTTGGCTATGTGGATGAGGTGGACGTCGCGCAGATTCTTCCAGGGCACCCGGCGCGGATCGTGGGCGATGCTTTCCCCGGCATCGTGCTGCACGGCAAGGTGGAGCGTGTTTCTCCGCAGGCGGTCCCCACCCGCGACAATCACAGGCAGCCGTTCTTCGAGGTCAATGCCGTGGTGGAGGCTCTGACGGAGGAACAGCGCCGGTTGCTGCGCCTGGGCATGTCCGCCCGGGTCGAGGTGACGGTCTACGAAAAGCAGGACGCGTTGCTCGTCCCGGTCGAGGCGGTGGAGATCCGCGACGGTCAGTCCCGGTTGCGGGTCCGGGACCGGGATTCCGGCGAAACCCGGCTGGTCGATGTGGTTGTCGGAGTGACGACCCTGGATTCGGTGGAAATCATCGACGGCATCGCGGCCGGCGACGAAATCCTGATGGCCGGGCCATAGCGATGGATCAGAAGGACAACGAAGGGCAGGAGGCATCGGTCATCCTTAGTCTGGTCGATGTCCGCAAAAGTTACGCCACGGGGCCGGTCGTCGCCGAGATACTCCGGGGGGTGCGGCTCGACGTGTACCGGGGAGACCTGCTGTCGATCATGGGCCCCTCGGGTTGCGGCAAGTCCACGCTGATGAACATTCTCGGCCTTCTGGACCAGCCCACCTCGGGTTCCTTCTTCCTGAACGGGCGGGAAATCGGCGCGATGGACGACGACGAATTGTCAGCCCTGCGCAACGCGAGCATTGGTTTCGTTTTCCAGTCGTTTCACCTGCTTCCGCGCCTGACGGCCTGGGAGAATGTCGCGGTTCCGCTGGTCTACCGGGGCCTGGCTTCGGCGACCGCGCAACGCCGCGCCCTCAAACAGCTCGACAAGGTCGGCATTGGCGCGCGCGCGAACCATCGGCCCGACCAACTCTCCGGGGGGCAGCGGCAGCGCGTGGCCATCGCGCGCGCCTTGGTCGGCGAACCGGATATCCTGCTGGCCGACGAGCCCACCGGCGCCCTGGACGCCGAGACCAGCGACGAGATCATGCAGCTGTTCGCCCGGCTGAATGCCGAGGAGCGGCTGACCGGCATCATCATCACGCACGACCGGGAGGTTGCCCGGCAATGTGCCAGACGCACTCGGATTTCCGACGGGGTCCTGAGCGAGGCGGAGCCCCCGAGAGGGGCAGGCCATGCGCCGGGGACCGGTGACTGAACGATCGAATGCTTGCCCTTGCCCAAGCCAACCTGAAGGAAGCAGCGAGCAGCCTGCTTGCCGCCAAGCAGCGCACCTTGCTGGCGCTGGTCGGCATCGCGATCGGCATCGGTTCTGTCATCGCGATGATTTCCGTGGGGGTCATCGCCAGGGACGAGGCCCTCAGGCAATTTCAGGAACTGGGCACCGACATCCTGACCATCACCTTCCAGCATAGCGGCCCTGCGGGCGGCCTCTCCGCCGTCACTCCGGACGAGGCCCTCGGGGTCACGAGGCTTGCCGCCATCGCCGCGGCCGCGCCTTATGCGGTTTCGTACGCGCAGTTCGCTCTCCCCGGGAGGGAGGCGAAAGACGTGATGCTGCTCGGCGCCACCGCCACGCTGCCCGACCTCAACAAGCTGAAGATCGAGACCGGCCGACACATTTCCGACCTCGATCTCCGCCGGTACTTCTGCGTGATCGGGTCGGAGGTTGCCGCGGCCCTGCGCGCGACCGGAATCCAGCGCCTCGTCGGGGAGGCCATCGAGGTGGCGGGAAGCGTGTACACCATAGTGGGTGTGTTGCGGCGGACCCCGAAGGGCATGCGCGACTTCGATGTCAACCATTCCATCATCGTTCCCCTCTCGACGGCACAACGGGTGTTTCGGCAGCCAGAAATCCACAGCATCACGGCCCGCCTGAGCCCGGGAACCTATCACGTCACGGCGGAGTTGAAAGTCGGTGACTACTTCCGGCGCATTTCGCCCGGCATTGAGGTTCGCGTGCGCAGCGCGGAGCATCTGATTGAGCAGATGCACAAGCAGATGCGGCTATTCGCTCTGCTGCTGGGTTCCGTCGGCGGAATCTCGCTCCTCGTCGGAGGGATCGGGGTTATGAATGTCATGCTGGTTTCGGTGTCCGAGCGACGACGGGAGATTGGCATCCGGCGCGCCCTGGGCGCGCGCCGCATGGACATCCAGAGCCAGTTTCTGATCGAGTCCGTCGTGTTGTCGCTGGCGGCTGGCGTGATCGGGGTCGGGGCGGGAGTGGGGGTGACCTGGGCAATCTGCCAGTTCACGGACTGGGCGTTCCGCATCTCGATGCTGGCTGTGGGCCTGGGGGTTGGCGTGGCCAGTGCCGCCGGCGTATTCTTCGGCTTCTATCCTGCCTACCGGGCGGCCCGGCTTGATCCGGTCACGGCGTTGCGCGGTTCGTAACCCGGCAGAATGATGCGGGCCGACCGTCGGCCGTCACTGGCCGGTGCGGCGCGAAGGGCGTACAAGAGCATTTCGGGGCAGGTCATGCCATGGTGATGTTCCCGGTATTCCTATTGATCCCGCAGACCCCGCCATTCCAGCGCCAATGCGACCCGCCACCGCCCACGGCACCGAAACTGAACAGCCCGGCACGCCTGCACGGAATATGGAAGCCCGCCCCATGCGGGGCCTGCGGGCAGCAAGGCACAAGCCCTGCCGCACGAATCAGCAACTAGCCTTGATCTGCCCGTTGCAGTTTTTCAGATTTCCCGCATTGCCCGGAGCAATCGTGACCCAGTGCCGACTGGTGCCGCCGCCATCCCTGGGGCAAGTCGCGTAAATCCTGCAGTTGTTATTCAGCACAATCTCAAAAGTCTCGCTGGAACAACTGTTGCTTGCGCTGCTGGAATTGTAGTTATCCTTGCAAGCATCGATCGGTTTCTTTTGCGGGACTTCGACTTTCGTCTCGAAAGCATGCACCGGACCGAAAGACATCAGCAGCAAGGCGGCGAGGACGCAGTAAATTGAGGGGAATGGTGAGCGGGCGAACCCGCTGTTGGCGTGTTTAACCATGAGGTTTCCTCCAAATGGCTGGTGAATAAAGACTGGGCATCAACGAATATGGCGCAACACCCTCTGCGAGTTCGCCACCATGCCGGACGACGGACAGCAAGGCACAAGCCCCGCCGCACGAGTCAGCAGCTGCCGATCTGGAGCCAACCATCGCAGTTATACAGATCGTCCGCATCCTCAGGATTAATCGTGATTGTGCTGCTTCGGTTCACGATCTCGCCGGCTTTAGTAGTTGTGGTTTGACATGTATAGGTAAGTCTGCACATGTCATTCACTACTATTTCAGTGACCACGGTACCGCAGGTGTTGCTTGCGCTGCTGGCCTTGTAGCCATCAAAACAAACATTGCTCGGAGACTTCTGGGTTTCAACCTTCGTCTCGAAAGCATGCGCCAAGCCGAAAGACATCAGCAGCAAGGCGGCGAGGAAACTGTGACTTAACTTGAAGAGAGGGGGGGGGGGGGGGGCCCCTTTTTTGGGGGTTTTGTCCATAACGATCCTCCGATGGGGGTCGTTGAGGGGGGGGGGGCGTGGAAGGCT
>JAPONY010000068.1 GCA_026713705.1 Gammaproteobacteria bacterium | reverse complement strand
GCCGAGCTCTGGGCGCAATGCCGGGACCTGGAGCTCCCCCTGCCCCAGCCCCGGCCGGTCTCGCCTTCGGCCCTCACCCAGGCCCGCGCCAAGATCGACCCCGCGCTGTTCCGGGCGCTGCACGCCGAGGTGCTGCGCCGCAGTCTGCTAGTCTGCTGGACAATCAAGTCATGTATATAATTCCCCAAGCGTCCCTTTTTCAGAATTATCCACCTGTTTTCCTGCATTTGTGAACACCCAACTCACCGCTCTTCTCCGTGGAACTGAACAGGTTGTCCACAAGGAGGATCTAGCCGAACGTTTGGAAGGCGGCAAGCCGCTGCGAGTTAAGGTCGGGTTCGACCCGACGGCGCCGGACCTGCATCTAGGCCACACGGTTCTGATGCATAAAATGCGGCAATTTCAGGATCTTGGGCATCAGGTGATTTTTTTGGTCGGGGATTTCACGGGACGAATCGGAGATCCGTCTGGACGCAATGCCACTCGTCCGATTCTGACCGCCCAGGAACTACAAGACAATCAGAAGACCTATCTGGAACAGGCATTCAAGATCCTGGACCGGGAGAAGACCGAGGTGCGCTTCAACTCGGAGTGGATGGACCAGATGACGCCGGACGACCTGGTGCGTCTGGCTTCAGAACACACGGTGGCGCGCATGCTGGAGCGGGATGATTTCGCCAAGCGCTATGGCGAGAACCAGCCGATTTCGATACACGAGTTCCTGTACCCCCTGATTCAGGGCTACGATTCGGTCATGCTGGAGGCAGACGTGGAACTAGGCGGGACGGATCAGACGTTCAACCTCCTGGTTGGGCGGGAACTGCAGAAACGGCGTGGACAACCACCGCAGATCGTCATGACCCTGCCGCTGCTGGAGGGAACGGATGGCGTACGGAAAATGTCCAAATCCTACGACAATGCCATCGGGATTCAGGAAAATCCCGAACAGATGTTCGGAAAGTTGATGTCGCTGTCGGATCCCATGATGTGGCGGTATTTCGACCTGCTGAGCCTGCGGCCGGAGACGGAGTTGGAGGATTTGCGCCAACGGATCGAGAACGGAGGAAATCCTCGCGACGCAAAACTGGAGTTGGCTCGGGAACTCGTCGCCCGGTTCCATGGCGAGCAGGCAGCCGAACAGGCTCAGGAAGATTTCACGGCACGCTTTCGCGACCACCAGTTACCGGAGGACATGGAAGAAATTGCATTGACGGCGGCAGAAGCATTACTGCTGCCGAATGCTCTCCAGCAAGCAGGGTTATGTTCGTCAACCTCAGATGCACGGCGGATGATCGAAGCCGGTGCTGTCCGGATGGACGGGGAGAAAGTCGACGACCTGAAATGCGAATTGCCTTTCGACAATCCAGTCGTACTGCAGGTTGGTCGCCGCCGCGTGGCGCGGGTGCACCTGACCAAGCATTAGTTGTTTAGTCGTCCCTGAAGTATCCGTTTTCGGTCACGCCCCTGCCAAGGCAGAGTCGCGTAAAGAGAGAATCGGACGGTTCCCAAGGTAAATTCCCCGGAATTTTCTCCAGGCACGGGAAAACCCGGCCAGGAGCTTGGCGAAGT
>JAPONY010000067.1 GCA_026713705.1 Gammaproteobacteria bacterium | reverse complement strand
GTCTTCTACACCATGCCCGCCGGCACGGAACTGCGTCTGACCTACTCCGAAGTCTCCAACGACGACAACGGAACCTATGGCCAGGGCATCTCCGGTACCGGACTGGGAAGAGCTGGTGCGGAGATCGAGATGTTCGCCGTCGGTATCGTGCACTGGTTCGACTGATTCAGTCTAGCCAAGGCACACCCACAAAGCAGGCGCCCTTCGGGGCGCCTGTTTTTTAATGTCGTAAAATCCTATAGTCCCCGATCTCCGAGCTACCAGAAGGAGTAAAGAGCGAGAGGCCCCGGTTGGCCGTGCTGTGGCTGGAGTTGCTGCGCCGCACGGGCGTGCTCCATGATCTTCCGGTGTCGGTGGCCGGCCGCCAGGGCTGGGCCGACGGCCAGATGATACTGGCCGTGGCCCTGCTGAACGTAGTCGGCTACGAGCGGGTCTCGGACGTGGATGCGCTGGAGGAGGACGCCAGCCTGTGCCGGTTGGTGCGGGACTACGAAGAGGAGATGCTGGGCCTGTCGGCGGAGGGGCGGGCGCGGCGCTTCCGGGGCGGGCGCAGGCGCACCTTTCCGTCGGCGAACGCGGTGCACGACTGGCTGCGGCGCTTCCAGAACGGGGCGGCGGGGCAGCCGAGGAAGAAAGGCACGGCGGTGGTGCCGAAGCCGGCGGTGGAGCTTCAGGTGATTCAGGCGGTGACGCGCCGCCTGGCGCATCGCCTGGTCCAGGCCCTGCAACTGGACGAGCTGACCCTGGACATGGACGCGACGGTGCTGGCGTCGGGCAAGAAGGAGGCCTTGTACACGTGCCGCAGCGCGACCGGCCAGGCGCCGCGCGAACGGGGCTACCAGCCGCTGGCGGTGTTCTGCCCGGAACTGGGGATGGTGCTGGCCTCGGAGTTCCGGGACGGCAACGTGCCGGCGAAGGTGCGCAACCTGGAGTTGCTGGAGCAGGTGTTGGCCGAGTTGCCGCCGGAGATCAAACGGGTCGGGTTCCGCACCGACGGCGCGGGCTTCCAGCAGAAGCTGATCCGGTTCTGCAACGAGCCGGCGTCGCACCCGGAGGCGTTGCGCCGCTTCGGCGTGATCAGCTTCGTCTGCTCGGCGGACCAGGACGACGAGATGCGGAAGTCCTTGTCGAGGACGCCGGCGCAGTGGTGGGGTCCGATGCCGGGTTCGGAACGGGAGTGCGCGGACCTGGATCACGTCTCGACCTGGGACGCCCGCCCGGCGCAGGCCGGGCACCTGCTTCGTTACGTGGCCACCCGGCGCGCATTGCCGGGCGAACTGGGCCCGGGGAAAGACGAGAGCCCGGCGACGGACGGGGCGCCGGCGTATCGCCACCGGGTCTACCTGAGCAATCTGGCGTATCCGGTCGCGCCGCACGAGGGCGCGGGCCTGGCGATGGGGACGGTCGAACTGGTGCGCTATGCGCATGAGCGCTGCGGGCACGGCGAGGAAGTGCACGCGGCGCTCAAGCAGGACCTGGCCGGCGGCCTGCTGCCGTCGGGGAAGTTTGGGCCGAACGCGGCCTGGCGGCAGCTGGCGGTACTGCCGGCGAACCTCAACGCGGTGCTGCGGCATTGCGCCTTCGGCCGCGACTGGCTGTGGGTGCGGATGAAGCAGGTGCGCCGTCACTGGGTGCATCGGGTCGCCCGGGTGACCCGGCATGCGCGAGTGCAGCGGCTACTGTTCCAGCCGTCGCGGGTGGGGGCCATCCATCAGGCGCTGGCCCGAATGACGCGCACGCTGGCGTACGACACGGCGTAATCCTTTCCGCCTCCTCGCACGGCTGCCGCGCAGGCGCGCCGCCGGCGGAGCCCTGCGCACCCCTGCCGGAAATCCCTCAAAACCAGCTTGAACCCAGGCTTCCGGAAGAAAATCCATGCCCCTCCGCTTGGATAATGTGTCCCAATCCGTCGCGGACCGACTTCGGGGTCCAAAAAATCGCTAAAATCGACCTAGCCCGGAGGTCGGGGGAGAGTATACTCTGGTCTCGTAGGGCCTGTCCACGGGATAGACAACTAGGGCGGACAACTAGAGCAAGCAGCCTGCTTGCTTGAAGGTTTTTTACGATTAAGCAATGGAGATTGTCCAGATGAAACATCCCTTCAAATTACTGACCCTCTATGCTTTCCTCGCTGTAGCACTTGTCGCATGTGGCGGCGGCGGCGGTGGCAGTGGAAGTGTTGGATCGAGCGATACGGGAACGAGCGATACGGGAACGAGTGGTACGGGAACGACTAATACGGGGACGACCAGCGGAGTCGGTTCGTTTGCAAGTGGCGGTCTGAGCCTGGCCTCGGGACCTGGGCACACGACGGAATGGCGAACCAATACCTCTGCCGAGGACCTGCTTGATCACTGGAATTATCCGCAACCGCTGCGGTCAGCGATGGGCTTGTCGCAAGTTTCCGCGTCAGACGCTGCCAACAGAAGAAGTGCCATTAGCAGATTGCTCGAAGCTGCCGGAAAAGACTCGAACAGAAGTTCCACCCGATTTCGTAACGTCCAGCCGGGTGCGATTCAGATAATCGGAGAGCGGGACGGAATTACCTACGGGATGTGGAAAGGCGGCCCGGCAGGCACACTCAACATAGAATTCGATTGGCAATTCGCTTCGAACATCGACGCAACCACGCGTGCAGAAATGGAACGAGCCGGAAAGTCGTGGTCTCGGAGGTTCCGGGATAACTTCGGAACCAACACGGTGAGGAGCGGAACCACTGCCCGCAGCAGCGTGACAACGGATGGCATGCTTGTCACCGTTCTGTACTCCGCTACTGACCCGGTGTCCTCCGCAGCCCCATGGCAGGCAAGGATCACTGCAAATGATTTCGAGCCATATCATGCAACATTGATATTGGCTCAGAACAGTCTTAATGAGTTTCAATCCATCGGCAATTACTGGCGAACCGTTGTGCTTGTGCACGAAGTCGGGCACGCCTTGGGCATGGTGGATTTCACGAACAATTGGAATGTTCCATCCTATGAGCGCTATGTCGACCGCCAGAACCACAGGTTTACAGGGCCTCAAGCGCAAAGCGCCAACGGAGGAAACCCTGTACCGTTTCAGTGGACCGTCGGAGGTCGGACCTCGGTGCCGCCGGGCACTCCGGGAGCCACTGTCGATTACGCTCACTTAGGGCCTTGCAATTCCGTCATGTCGTATTGCTCCGACCCGAGGCAGACGTACCAACCCACCGAGCTCGATATCGCATTTTTCGACGACATTGGGTATACCCCCCTTGACGCAGCCACGGCTTCTGCACCGGAGGTTTACGGATACGGGGCTTGGGGAGAATACAGCGCCTGGGGAGCCGGAGTAGAACGCATCCTCCGGTACGTCGACCAAGGCGCGGTAATCGCCGTACACGATACCTTGCGTGCCAGTGCCGATGCGTTCGGCAGCGCTCCGAACGCAGACTTTGGCGCAACCCACTCGTCTGCTCAGGGAGACCTCACATGGTCAGGATCTCTGCATGGCGTCGACGTGGGGGACACGAGACTGCCTCCCGTTTTCGGTAACGCGGAACTCAGCGTAAACACCGCGACCCTTACTGGATCTGCAGAATTCAACAACCTTACCGTAATCGTTGAAGGTATGCCCCTAAACTTCCGGGCTTCCCAATTGCAGTATTCCATTAACGTTGACGGAAACTCCTTCTCGGATGCAAGTGACCGTGTCATTGGGGCGTTCTATGGGCCCACCCACCAGGAAATGGGCGGAGTCCTCTACGACCCAGCCCCGACGGTCAGCTTGCTCGCTGGTTTTGGCGGCAAGCGCTGACAAACGGCTAAAGTTGATTGATCCGATCAACTAGCGCGACAAACAAGCAGGCGTCTTTCGGGGCGCCTGCTTTTTCTCGGACAAAAAGGGCTTCTTCTACCTGACGTTCTGCAAAGCGTTCGTACATGGAACCAGTCTTTGTTGATTAGAAGTTAATGACATGATAATTAGAAGTGAACTAGAAATCTAAAGAAATCAGGACATCTCCGGTACCGGACTGGGTACTGCTGGTGCGGAGATCGAGATGTTCGCAGTCGGCATCGTGCACTGGTTCGACTGATTCAGTCTAGCCAAGGCACACCACACAAAGCAGGCGCCCTTCGGGGCGCCTGTTTTTTTAACTAATGTGAAAGCTGTTGCGGCATCCGTCGAAGTTCCCGGAGATTCGGAATCATCTCCAGCCCACCCCCATTTATAATCTTTCACTACCCCACACTTGACACCGTGTGTTCCCGGGGGATGATTTCATTGTATTCGTTCTCTGTGGGCGGGGTTTCGGGGCGGGGAGGGTGAGCGGGGACAGTCCAGGGGTCTGAGCCTGACCCCTTTCAGAGCCGAAAACGCCGAAGCGGGCGACGTCCGACCGAGTCCTCCCCGGCGGGAAGAGGCCGATCGGGGGGCGTCCGGAGTCCCTCGGCTATTCGTTCTGCCGGGACAAGCGCAGGTAGTATGCGCCGATCTTGACTTTCCGGTATCCGACCCAGACTTTCTTCACCCCGGGCAGGGGCTGGCGCCGGGACGGGATGAAGCCGACGCAGCGTCCCAGGTCGATGACGTAGGTGCGGATGTCCGGGGGCCGGTCGGGCGAGGGGCGTTGCTCCACCATGCGTCGACCGTACAAGTCCAGATACAAGGCTTCGATCTCTCCCGGCGGGACCACCTGGTCGGCCGGGGTGGCCGGACGGTCCTGGGCCATCCGCTGCAGGTCAAAGACCCGGCAGGCGGTGATCGCGTCCAGCGCCACGCACTTGCGCAGGGAATCGGCGTCGTCCGGCTGGTGGTCTTCCACCCGCGTGCCGCTCTTGAGCACCTTGAAGTATTCCTCGATGGTCCAGCGCGCCTCGTACCAGCCGACCAGCCGCTGCGCCCAGTCCGCCGTCGCTTCGCCCTCCGTGCTCAGCAACATCCAGTGCAAGGGCGCCGCGCCGGACCCGGGCGCTTCTTCCGTGGCCGTCACCGCCAGCAGGTCCAACGGCGCCTCCTCCGATTGCGCGGCGGGGGGACGCACCCGCACCCGCGCCGCCCGCAACTCCAGCTTCACGGTCCGCTTCGCCCGCGCCCGCTTCCCCCCGCAGGCCCGTAACTCCAGCGTCTTGCGCGCCAGCGGCTCCTGCCCCTCCAACGCGGTCCACAAGGCCGGGTCGGCCCCGGCCTCGGCCACCTTTCGATGCCTCGCCGAGTTCACCCGCACCAGCAGGCCGGCCGACTCCGAAGCGCACGCGGCCTGCAACAACGGCCAGAAGTCGCCCTCGCGGTCGCACACCGAGATCACGCGCGTCGAGGCACAGGCCTCGCTCAGGCGCGCCGCCTGGTGAAAGCCCTGCAGCCAGCGCGCACTTTCCTTCTCGGGCCGATCCTCCTTCTCGGGCCCATTCTCCTTCTCGGGCCGATCCTCCTTCTCTGCGGCCGGCGCCCGGAACGACGCGTTCAACTCGTACGCCCCCAAGGGGCGCCGGCCCTCCGACACCGCCAGCCCGACATGCGCCGGCAAGCCGCGGGCGCCCGAGCCGCGCCCCGCAATCGACACCAGGTCCTCGGTCGCGGCCAGCCCGTGGTAGTTCAACATCGTCGTGTCCTGCAAGGCCAACACGACCGCTTCCTCCCGGCAACGGTCGGCCAGCGCTTCCTGATGCGGTTCCAGAAGTTCTTCCATGCTCACCCTCGGGTTGGATAGGAATCGATAGGCCGCCTTCTGCTCCGCCCGCTTCGGGAACAGCTGCGGAATCGGCGCGCCCGGCGCCGCCGCCCAGGCCCGCCCCAAGGCCACCAGCCGCTTGCGGAGGCGCCCGTCCGGATGGCGGCTGCGGCCGTACTCGGCCTCCGCCCAGTCCTGCTCCGCGCCCGCCCGCGACGCGCTGGCGCCCCACCGGGGCGCGGGCGCCTGGCGCAACTGCGCCGGCCCGTCCGGGTCCAGCGGCTTCACCCACACGCGGCAGCACCGCCCGGAGGCCGCCTCCGACCGCCCCGGGGGACGCCCCGAGGTGCGTCCGACCTCCGCCCAGCCCGCCGCCCGGTAACAGTGGCCCGCCTGTTCGGGGCCGACATAAGTATAGGCCAGCCACGGCGCCCGGCCGTAGGCCTCGGCCCAGTCGCCCGGCAGCCGCGCCAGCGCCTTCGCCTGCACCTGCGAGGCCAGGTTCGGAACCCGAACCCCCGGCAGAATCAGGAAACGGTCCTGGTTGACCACCCGGCACAGGTTCGCCACCCGCGCCCGCGGCGACCAGCCGATCCAGTCGTCGCGCGCCTTCTGGTGCCAGCTCGCCGCGCAGAAGCCGACCCCGCCGAGCCGCCCATGGCGCTCGGACAGGATCCAGTAGCGCAACTGTTCGCCGGGCACCTTCGCCCAGCCCTGCGGATGGTGGCTCGCCAGCATCGACCGCCAGGCCGCCCGCTCCTCACGCCCGCAGACCGGCGCCAGGCGGACCGCCCCCAACTCCGACAACGGCACCGCCAGCTCCCGGTTCGGGTAATCCGTCGCCGGCGCCGTCCACTCCGGCGCGGGCTGGGCGGCCGGAAGCGCCCGGCCCAGACGCGCCGCCAACTTCGGCAAAGCCTGCCGGCCACTGCCCAAGCTCAACTGGCCCTTGGCGTTGCGCCAACCCTCCCACTCGCATATCTCCCGCGCCAGGGCACTACGC
>JAPONY010000066.1 GCA_026713705.1 Gammaproteobacteria bacterium | reverse complement strand
GCATCATACCACAAGATAACGTATAAAGCACTATACTAGGCACAACATGGAGCCCGCGCCAGACTTCCCGGAAACCCAATACATACAAGGGGATATGAAATCAGCCCCGGTTAGGATGACCGGAAACCGTCGAAGTCAAGAATCCAGCATTCCTGCGCCGCAGTTGAACTTGGAGGCGGCATGCCTCGCTTTGACGGGTGCCTCCCGGGGCGCGAGCTAGGAATCGCTGTCGAGAATTTCTTGCAAGGTCTCGAGCGCAAACTGCAAGGCGTTTCCCGGAGTATAAAAGTGAGGGGAGAAGCGGATGCCTTCACCGCGTGCCGCACAGAGAATACCTCGCTCCATTAGTTGCCTGTACACTTTTCCACTCTCCTGCCGGGAAGGAGAGAACGTCAGGATTCCTGCACGCCGGTCAGGTTCCGAGGGGCTCAGGATCCGGCAATCCAAGGCACGCAGGGATTGATCGAGTTGCTGGATTCGATCCGCAATCCGCTCCTCTATATCCATCATGCCGACCTCGTGCAGCAGGTCCAAGCTGGCGCGCAGGGCATAGATGCCGAGTGTATTCAGGCTCCCGCATTCAAACCTGCGGGCATCGGGGGCCACCTCCCAAGTCGCCTCATCGTATTGCCCCGCCCGAGCAACCATGTGCCAGCCGTATTGGGATAGGTTCAGCCGTTCATACAGCTCCGGGCGAACCCAGAACAGCGCGATGCCTTCCGGCCCCAGCATCCACTTGTGCGCATCTGCGGCCAGAAAATCAATCCTGCTTTCACGCACACTTAGTGAATGCGCGCCCAAACTCTGGATTGCATCGACGCAGAATAGGGTAGGGGTATCGTGTAAAGCCTGGCCTAACAGGGAAAGATCCATCTTGAGTCCCGAGGCGTAGTGGACGGAACTGGTCGTCAGAACCCGAGTGCGCGAGTCAACCTGTTCGAGAAGCGCGTTTTCCGGAGCTTCCGTCGCATTGACATCCACCCAGCGAATCTCAGCCGAATGCCGTTCGGCCACGGCCTCCCAAGGAATCCGGTTCGAAGGGAATTCCTCCTGCGCCAAGACGATGTTGTCCCCAGCTTTCCAATCCAGCCCGAATGCCACAGAGGAAATCCCCTCGGAAGTATTTTTCAGGAAGGCAATCTCATCCTTCGATTCCGCGTCCACCAACCAACGGCCAAGCTCGCGCAGTTCCTGCTCCTCCTGCAACCATGTCTCGTAACGGCGAGTGCTCCAGCTTGCATTCTCGTAAGCGAACTGAGTCACGGCCTTGACCGTCGTCCTTGGCCATGGGGCAACCCCTGCATGGTTCAAGTGAACCAAGTTTGGATTCAATTCAAATAAATCGCTGTAAGGCATGGATAATTCGGTTATAATTCGGCCGTCAGCACACTAGTATATTTGCAGGCATGTCGGGCGGGTTCTTTTGGAAAAGTCTCTGGGGCGGGGTGGTCTTCGCCCTGGCCCTGCCTATGGCGGGCGCTGAGCTCCTTGATCTGCCTAAAAACGGAGATTCGGTGCTGGGGACTTCCTACAACATCACAACACACTACGGCGAAACAACGCCGATGTTGGCTCAGATGCATCAGATTGGGTACCATGAATTGCTATCGGCCAATCCGAATGTACATACTTGGATGCCCGGGGAGGGCGTCCAGGTGCACATACCCAGACAATACATTCTACCGGGAAAGGCTCGCGCGGGCTTAGTGCTGAACCTTGCGGAATTACGACTCTACTACTTTGACACCGATGCCGACGGAAAGCCCCTAGTCCGAACCTACCCGATCAGCGCGGGGCGAGTCGATTGGGTGACGCCCATCGGACCCACCCGGGTCTTGGACCGCCTCGAGAACCCGAACTGGTACCCACCAAAATCGGTCATTCTTGAGCATGCGGCCATGGGCGAGGAATTGCCCAAGGTCGTTCCCCCGGGCGCGGACAACCCTCTCGGGCGATACGCCCTAATGCTTGAAGCCGACGGGTATTTCATTCATGGAACGAACCGGGAGCAGGGCATTGGCATGAGAGTGACGCACGGATGCATCCGACTACGTTCCGACGACATCGCCGAACTAATTCACCGAGTTCCCATTGATGCGCCGGTCGAGATCACGTCGATGCCACTCAAGATCGGACTGCTGAATGGCATCGTCTATATGGAAGCGCACCCCAAGCCGCTGGAAGAGTTTCCGATGCCGGAAAAGAATCCCATGTTCACAGAAACGGATGTCCTGCAGCCGATCTTCGCCCTTGAAGAGCAGCTGCCGGCAGGAAACTACGTAATCTACTGGGAGCAGGTGATGGAAGTTGCGCGGCAGCGACTCGGAGTGCCTGCCGCAGTGGGCTGGGATCGCAAGGTGCAAATGGCCGTGCCGGAAGGAAGACCGGAATTGCTTTGGAGGCTGGACAAGCCCACTGACTCCAGCTAAAGAAAAAGGGCCTGTTTAGGCCCTTTCTCTGATGATTCAATTGCTGAAGATTACTTCTTCTGCATGTTATGCATCATCGTATTGAGGCGGTGAGAATTCGCATCACAGCAGGAAATTGCCATACGCGCCAACTCGTCAGCTGTTCTAGCTGCCTCATTAGCTTGGAATGCAATGTGGTCTGCCGCTTTGGCCATGCGCAATGCTTCATCTGCGGTAGATTGAGCCGCAGCAACTTGGGAATCCAACGTTGCAAGGTGATCCATGACCGCCTGAGGAACGCCGCATCCAGTGAGGAAGGCACCACTCAATATAGCCCCGAGGGCTAATGCCTTTACTTTTTTATCCATGTCAACTCCAGAGTTGTTGTGTTTTGTTTTTTTAGTGCACTTTTTGCGGCGCGCATTACTAGTAAGATTACCAAGCATTGAGCACCGTCGGGCTGATTGTACAGATTTTATTGTAATAATTCAACTCGGCATAGAATCTTGGGTGTACGACATAAAAGTGTAAATCTTGCCCGTTGGGGCGATTTCCGGCATAATCTGTAGATGTTTCATTACAGAGGAAGTCGGCCATGACTCAGACCGAAGCCCTATCCCAACGTCGGGACCAGCTCTTGCAGAAGCTG
>JAPONY010000065.1 GCA_026713705.1 Gammaproteobacteria bacterium | reverse complement strand
CTGACGGAGAGTCCGGCCAAGTATGTGGCGGCCGACGGAAGCTTGGACCTTCCCAAGCTGCTGGCGGCCTTCCAGGAGTTTTTCCGGGAGCATTCGGAGCATTGGCTGGAACGGTTCGAGTACAAGGAGGCGGGTCCGCAGTTGCTGCTGCAGGCGTTCCTGCAGCGCATCGTCAACGGCGGCGGGCGGGTGGAGCGGGAGTACGGCCTGGGGAACCTGCGTACAGACCTGCTGATTGTGTGGCCGCAGGGTGGGCAAGTGCATCATTTCGTGATCGAGTGCAAGCTGCTGCACAAGGGTCTGGAGGCCACGATCCGTTCGGGTCTGGAGCAGACGGCGGCGTACATGGACCGTTGCGGGGCGGAGTGCGGGCATCTGGTGATCTTCGACCGGGACGGGGAGAAGAAATGGGAAGACAGGATCTTCCGGCGCCGGGAGTCGTTCGAGGGCACTGAGATCGAGATCTGGGGCATGTAGCGCGCGCGGCTGCGGGATTGTTCCCTGCCAAAGAAACAGGTGCCCCGAAGGGCGCCTGCTTTGTGGGGTGTGCCTGATCTGACATTGACCGTATTGGAAATGGTTTGACTGATAAAATTGAGTTCAAGGCTTGCCCTGACTTTTCAAATGCGCTTCTTCAATACCGCCGGCCCCGTCGTCCCCGAGAAGCATTACTGCATTCCTCCGCTGGAGCGTCTGGACCTGGGCCACCTGTGCGCCCTGGTGCGGGACAAACTCTATTTCGTGCTGTATGCGCCGAGGCAGACCGGCAAGACTTCGACCCTGCTGGCCTTTCGGGATTACCTGAACTCGGGGGCGGCGGGGGACTACCGTTGCGTGTACGCGAATGTCGAGGCGGGTCAGGCGATGCGCGAGAACATGGAGGAGGCGATGCGCGCCATCCTGGGAGAACTGGCGAACCGGGTGCGCCTGACGCTGGGCGACGAGTTTCTCGACGAGGCTTGGCCCGGCATTCTGGAGAAGGCCGGGCCGGCCGGTGCCTTGAATTCCGCTTTGGGCCGTCTGGCCGAGTCCGACCCTCGGCCTTTGGTTCTTTTCATCGACGAGATCGATGCCTTGATCGGCGACACCCTGCTGTCGGTGCTGCGGCAGTTGCGGGCGGGCTACGACCGGCGTCCGGGGCACTTCCCCCACAGCGTGGTGCTGTGCGGCATCCGCGATGTGCGCGACTACCGGATCCATTCGGGTTCGAGCAACGAGATCATCACCGGCGGCAGCGCCTTCAACATCAAGGCCGAGTCGCTGCGGCTAGGGGATTTTTCAGAGAAGGATGTCGCGGCGCTGCTGGCGCAGCATACGGAAGAGGCCGGCCAGGAATTTTCGCCGGAAGCGGTGGAGACGGTGTGGAATCGCACGCAGGGCCAGCCGTGGCTGGTGAACGCTTTGGCGAAACGGTTGTGCTTTCTGGATACTGCCGTACGCGAGCGGGATCATGCGATTACGGCAGAGGACGTGCGCGAGGCGGAGGAAGACCTGATCCTGGCGCGCGAGACGCATCTGGACCAGTTGGCGGACAAGTTGCAGGAGGGCCGGGTGCGGCGCGTGATCGAGCCGTTGCTCAGCGGGGCAGACGAGAAAGACTTTTCTACTCGTGACCTGGAGTATGTGCGCGATCTGGGCCTGATTGTTCTCGACGACCACACCCGCGATGACTCCTTGCGCATCGCCAACCCGATTTATGCGGAGGTGGTGCCGCGCGAGTTGACCTATGCCACGCAAGCTGGACTGACGGAGAGTCCGGCCAGGTATGTGGCGGCCGACGGAAGCTTGGACCTGCCCAAGCTGCTGGCGGCCTTCCAGGAGTTTTTCCGGGAGCACTCGGAGCATTGGCTGGAACGGTTCGAGTACAAGGAGGCGGGTCCGCAGTTGCTGCTGCAGGCGTTCCTGCAGCGGATCGTCAACGGCGGCGGGCGGGTGGAACGAGAGTACGGCCTGGGGAACCGGCGTACCGACCTGCTGATTGTGTGGCCGCAAGGCGGGGTGCGACGCAAGTACGTGATCGAATGTAAGCTGCTGCACAAGGGTCTGGAGCCAACGATCCGTTCGGGGCTGGAGCAGACAGCGGCGTACATGGACCGTTGCGCGGCGGAGTCCGGGCATCTGGTGATTTTCGACCGGGACGAAGAGAAGAAATGGGAAGACAGGATCTTTCGCCGCCGGGAATCGCACGGCGGGGTGGAAATTGAAGTGTGGGGAATGTGACGTCTGCTGAGGCCCTGCCCTGAAGAAAAGCAGGCACCCCGAAGGGCGCCTGCTTTGTGGGGTGTGCCGCAGTTGAGGTTTGGTCGGGCTTCAGGAGTTGGGCTGAATTTGCCCGCATTCAGGTAGAGAGCGCAATTCACCTCTTCCACAATTCGCGTAACGGGACGGCCAATATCCGCTCATCATTCACTGGAAAGATGTCTTGCCCGTTATAGAGCACGATGCCGTGAACGAAATCTTTTTTGCATTTGTTTGCGAGCCGAGCCAGCCCTCGACCGACGTCGGAGCCTAGCGAGACAGAGGCTTTGATCTCTATCCCCCAGACCTTGCGCCCTTGAGTCAGGACGATATCTACTTCTACCTGATCCTTGTCTCGGTAATGCCAAAAGTTCAAGCTGGGATCAGACCAAGTGGCTTGGGCGGTGAGTTGCTGGAGCGCGAACGATTCCAAAAGATGCCCCATGCGGTCTCGGTCATCGTTCCAACTCTCCACGGTCAAGTCGACCAAGGTTGCTGTCAGCCCACTGTCGAGAAAATGGACTTTTGGTGATTTGAGAAGCCGCTTGCTCGCATTGCTGTGCCATGCGGGCAAACGCCGTACCAGAAAGATGCGCTCAAGCACCGCAATGTAATGCTCGATGGTTTCCCTGTGCAGGCCGGTATCGCTTGCCAAGTTGCTGACATTGAGGAGTTGCCCGGTGCGGAGGGCCAGCAGTTTCATCAAACGTTCCAATTCGTTCATTCCTCTGACTCGCGCGGCTTCTTTCACGTCCCGTTCGATGAGGCTGCGCAGATACTGCCGATGCCATTGCCGGGCGCGATCAGGAGTGCGCGCCAAGGCTTCGGGGTATCCGCCTGCAACCAGCCGTTTCTCCAATGTCGACTTGGGGAGAGTCGACTTGGGCCTGAGGCGGGGCGTGAAGGCACCGCTCAGAAAATCGGATAAGAAGTGTCCCGGTTTCCGCTCTTTTTCCGCTTCCGTCAGTGGCTGCAACTGGACGACTTCCATGCGGCCAGCCAAGGATTCGGAGGCATTGGGCACCAGCAATGGGTTGGCTGAGCCAGTGAGAAGGAAGCGCCCGGGACGCCGGTCCTGGTCTACGCTAATTTTGAGGGCATGGAACAACGCGGGAACTCGCTGGACTTCGTCTAGACAGACATAATCCGGCAATGATGCGATGAAGCCGTCGGGATCCGAGGAGGCGAATCTATAGTGAGTGTCTTGCTCCAGGCTGTAGAAAGCGCGATTGGCCTCCATGTTGCGGACCAACGTTGTCTTTCCGCTTTGCCGGGGGCCAGTGACGCACACGACAGGGGTATCCGCCAACGCAGTGCGGATAGTTGGCTCAATCAGTCGAGGGAACAGGGATGGAGGTGAGGGCATGTATGGATGGACCGGCTTGTCCCGAATGATAGATTCGGCGGATTGTACATTAATCAGCCGGATGATTTCCGGTTATCAAGCCGTCTGATTGTATACTAATAACACCGTCCGATTTCTGGTCATAAATTTTCTAGCCTTCAGGACCTACAGGACGGGCAACACATCGAAGACTTGACGGTCGCCAATCCCTTCAAGTCCGGTTGATGTAATTCTCTGAGCTTCTTCCACTTTCGGCTTTCCCCGGTTCGGATGAAGATAGTGAATCCCGGACTCGGCAAATGTGTTGCCAAACTTAAAAAGTAGATACTATCGAGTGAGGGTGCTTGGGCGAGAACAGGAGCATGGACCGGTAAGACAAGTCTTGGGTGGTTTTGGCATCCTTGGTTCAACTCCGAATTTCTCCCATGCAAAGGGTAGTCTGTTGCCTTCATGGAACTATCCGCAGACCACGTTATGCGTGAGTGACTGACTAATGCGGCTACCCATCCTTCAACAAAAAACAGGCGCCCCGAAGGGCGCCTGCTTTGTGGGGTGTGCCTTGGCTAGACTGAATCAGTCGAACCAGTGCACGATGCCGACGGCGAACATCTCGATCTCCGCACCAGCAGTACCCAGTCCGGTCCCGGAGATGCCCTGGCCATAGGTTCCGTTGTCGTCGTTGGAGACTTCGGAGTAGGTCAGACGCAGTTCCGTGCCGGCCGGCATGGTGTAGAAGACACCTACGTTCCATGCGTCGGCCGCGGTTTCGTCCCAGTCGCCCGAGCAACTTGCACAGGAGACCTCAAGGTCATCCGCATCCATGTAGGAGAAGCGGAAGTCGATCGGGCCGCCCATCTTGATCTTGCCGGACACCATCCAGGCGTCGCGCTCGACCTTGACGTTCTGCCCTGCAGTACTCGCATCCCGGGGTATCGCATCAGCGGCCTCGACTTCAGGCGTGTCGACTTGAGGATCGAGATCGTATGCCGTCTTCGCTTCATTCGTTGCCGCAGTGACCAGCAACGTGTACTGAAGATAAGCGTCCAGGGCAGCGGTCTCCGCAGCAGTAGGATTGGCAGGGTCTGCGGGCGCTGGCGGCTTCTGTACACCCTCCGTTGCGTCATCAGCATCAGCGGCACGCATCAGAGCTTCTACCGCATCCTTCAGAGGATTCTGCTGACCGTCCTCATTGGGGTCAGTATCCGCCAAGACATTTAGGGTGAGGTCAGAACAGGTCGGGGGATCCTGTTCATCGCAACTAGCGGTAGCAGCAACGGTATCGTCCGCGGCCGTCAGAGGATTGTCAGGAGTCTCTGGCGGTAAAGGCACCCTATACACAGGCCAAGGTATCGTTGATCCACCTTCCTCGGTAAGAGCGACGATGGCCTCGTCAATCGTGGCGACTCCGTCGGTAATCGCGAGGCTTCCGTCGTCCGCTTTAGTGCCCAATGTTTCATAGACGAGTTGAAGAGTCTTCTGATCCATGATCCTCTGGACCTTATCGTCCAGAGCATCAAATGCCTTATAGGTCGCATCCGCAGCCTCCCTCGCAGGCGTCGCCATGAGGGGACCGTCAGCGTCCTGCAATGTGTAGCTGCTGGCGAAATTGCCGTACCCGAACGCAGCCATCGCCTTGTCCACGCCGGTCACGCCGTTGAACTCGTACTCGAGGGTCTCCCACATGGCGGACAACTGAACGCTCATGCCGTCGCCCAGGTCCATGATGTAGCGGCCCGCGACGCGCATGCTCTCCGCGTCCGAATTCTCCATCTGGCCTACAGAAGCCGCAGTCCAGTCCTAAGGATCCTGCCAGGTCACCGCCAGCCACAGGGGGCCGTTGGTGTAGGCGAGGCTTGAGGAACGGATCACCGGATCGAGTTCCCCGGTGCCAGCGGCAGCGTAGGTCGTCTCGTCCCGATTGCCGGCGGTCCACGCGAAGCGGAACACGAAACCGTTCCAGTTCGGCGACCAGTACTGAATAATGTTCTCCTGGCGGCGGTTGAAGCCCGTGTCGAAGCCTCCCCCCGCGTAGTTGAACTCAGCGCCAGAGAAGCCGGTGCCTGGGCCAGAGCCAGAGGCCTGGATGTCAAAGTCACCGGTGTTGTAGAAGATGGTATGCGCGCCGACCGACCCCATGATGCTGGTATGCGAGTCCGCACCGGCATCGTAGAACGGGTCGACCCACTGCGCCACGCCCTCGTTGTAGGGCAGCAGCCAGGTGGCAAACATGATCTCGCCCATCATCGGGTGAGACAAACCAATCTTGGAATTACGGTTGCACCAGCCGGTGCCGCCCGCGAAGTGGTTGAAGTAGGTGAACTGCTCGCACCGGACATTGACTGAAATGTCATTCATGCCGGTGGGAACGCTCGCCGCGAATCCGATGTTGCCCGCATTGGACTGGATCCGGTCGAAGCT
>JAPONY010000064.1 GCA_026713705.1 Gammaproteobacteria bacterium | reverse complement strand
GGAGAGTCGTCCTCGACCAGCGTCGTCATCGCGTAGCCGCATCCCCACATGAAGACGAAGCCTGCGGCCATGATCCAATGGATCAGGCGCGCCGCCAAATGGTACTTTTCGTGGGTCATCGGCATGGTTCTCCTTTGTGGGATGGCGGTGTCGCAGTCTGGTCCGCGTGCGCCGACGTCCGGCAGGCCAGTCTTCCGGCCCGCACGAGGGCGGGTGCCCGCGGGGTTTGACCGCCGAAGCGGGATTTGGCTCTCGCTTGCTGATTAAGAGTAACACGCTTCCCACCGCGACCTGCCGAGAGTCGAGTCGAGCCCTCTCCGCTCATGAGAAGTGTGTGTTCAGGTCGAGGACTTGGCTAGCCTTCTCATTCTCCTTCTCATTCTGTCCGGCATCGGGTAAAGTATGCAAATCCCCAATAAATCCGTGCCTAATAGATGCGGTCAAAGGAGGAACGAAATGAAGAGACGAAACTACCTGTTTGCCGGATTGGCCGTCGTCAGCCTGTCCTTGGGTTTCCTGCATGACATCGTCACCGCGGACGAAGACCCGGCGGTCGAACGTACACGCCATCAGGTCGAGATGCTCGACACTCTATACAAGACGGCCATCGTCCTGATCACGGATAAGTATGTGACCGACCCCTCCAAGTTTTCAGGCGCGAGCGCGGCAAAGATGATTTTCGACGCCATGAAGGAAAACGGCTATCACGAAGTGCGCCTGGTCGGGCTGACCGACATCATGGTCAACCCGGGCATCAACGCGCCCCAGGATGACTTCGAGAAGGCGGCCAAGGAGAAGATTCTCGCTGGCGAGGCGACCCACGAGGAAGTGGTTGCCATTGAGGACAAGCGCTATCTGCGCAAGGCAACGGCGGTTCCCGTCGTCCTCGAGAGGTGCGTGATGTGCCACGGCAATTTCGCGGGCAACGATGGCGCCATCGGGTCGTTGATGTACACCGTGCCGCTTATCGAGTAACGCGTCGGGCTGAACCGTATCCTGTGATACCGAAAAAGGGGGCAAATGCCCCCTTTTTTGTGCCGTCGGCTTCTTTGGCTTAGGGGGGCGGTCTGTTAGTCCTCTCCCGTGTCGAGCTCCGCGAGAAGCGCCTCCGCCATCCGGATCACTTCCTCCACGGTAATCAGCCCCATGACATCCGCATCGTGGATCTTGTGGCCCCAGCGGAGATTCGAGGCCTTTTGGCCGAACCGGTAGATCGCCGCATCATCGTAGCGGTCCACGCACCAGTCGAGGCTCCGGTAGGGCCCCGTACGGCGCGGGTTGGAGTTGGCGCACAGGCCGAGGGCCGGGATGTCGGCGACTGCAGCCAGATGGATCGGGCCGGAATCCGGGCCGATCATGAACCGTGCGCGGCGCAACACCGCCAGCAACTGCTGCAGATTGGTGCGTCCCGCCATGTTGATCGGCGGGTACTGCATTCGGGCGCACAGCTCGTTCGTGAACTTCACCTGCTCAAGTTCCTTGGAGCACGTGACGACGACCCGCATGCCATGCGCCTCGGCCAGATGGTCGGCCACCCGGGCATAGCGGTCAATACGCCAGTTGCGCTCCGGGTTTCCGGCGCAGGGGCTGATGACCACGATCGGCGACCCGTCCGGCAGCTGTTCTTCCGCCCAGGCACGCGCCAGAGGATCCTCCGGGACATCCCAGCGGTACTGAAATCGGTCGGGCTCGATGCCGCTGGCTTTCAGGAATCCCATGAAGCCGTCAATGACGTGTGGGCAGGTGTCCGGGGCGATCCGGTGATTGACGAACAGGCTGTGGCCGTACCGGGCCCGGCCGGGGTCGAAGCCGAGCCGCACCGGGGAGCGCACACACAAGCTGGCCAGGCCTGCGCGCAGGGCTATCTGCATCAGGAACAGGCCGTCGAAGCGGCGGTTCTCCAGGATGCGGGTCAGGTCCCGGTAGGCTTGCAGCCCGCGGCTCTTTCGGAAGACCACGAACTCGATTCCTTCGAGCCGCTCCACCATGGCCACCTCGGTCTCGCCGATGATCCAGGTCAGTTGCGTGTCCGGCCAGCAATGGCGCAAGGTGTGCACCACCGGCAGCATGTGGGAGACGTCGCCGATTGCCGACAGCCGCAACAGGCAGAGGGTCTTCGGGGGGTAGGACGGGCGGGGAAGTTCAGACATGCGGGCGGGCCTGCCGGCAAGCAGGCAGGATGATCGTCCTGCCTCTGATTCGGTGGTCTCGACTTCTGCCCATGCCCTTCATTTCAGGTGTCACCTGGACATGCGAGCCGAGACAGGTCACTCTTCCGAAGGTTTCGGGCTGGAGCGTCCGTAGATATCCTCGAAGCGCACGATGTCGTCCTCGCCGAGATAGCTACCCGATTGCACCTCGATCAGATCCAGTGCTTCCTCCGTGGGGTTCTCAAGCCGATGCCGGGTGCCCTGAGGGATGTAGGTGGACTGGTTCTCCGACAGCATGAAGGTTTCCTCTCCTCGCGTCACCTTGGCGGTACCACGCACCACCACCCAGTGCTCTGCACGGTGCCGGTGCATCTGAAGCGACAGTCGCCCCCCCGGACGGATGGTAAGGCGCTTGACCTGGAAGCCCTCGCCGCCGTCCACCCGTTCGTAATGGCCCCATGGGCGGTAGACTTTTCTGTGGTGGCGATGCTCGTCCCGGCCTGCTTGCCTGAGTTGTTCCACTATCTTTCGGGTGTCCTGGGTGGCGTTCCTGTCGGCGACGAGAAGCGCGTCGGGGGTATCAACGATAACGAGATTCGCCACGCCGAGGGTCGCGACGATCCGGCTGTCCGCACGGATGTAGGTATCGCGGGTGTCCCGCAGGATCGTGTCGCCTTGGACGATGTTCCCTGCTTCGTCTTTCTGAGCGAGTGCGGACAGTTCCATCAGGGCGGTCCAGGAACCAATGTCGGACCAGCCCGCATCGAACGGCACCACGACCGCGTCCGAAGTGTGCTCCATTACGGCATAGTCCACTGAGAGATTGGGAGCCTCGGCAAAGCAGTCCGCATCCAAGCGCAGGAAATTGAGGTCCTGCTTCGCATTCTCATGGGCTTTTTGTGCGGCTTCCCGGACCGGGGCGGCATGGCGGTCGAGTTCCTCGAGATAGCGGCGGGCGCCGAAGACGAACATGCCGCTGTTCCAGTAGCAATCCCCGGTTTCAATCAGCGCGACGGCCTCCTCGCGATCTGGTTTTTCCACGAATGTCTCCACGACCCGGGCACTGTTGTCGGCACCGGTTGCCGGTCCGGCCTTGATGTATCCGTAGCCGGTTTCAGCATAGTCCGGAGCGGCGCCGAACGCGACCAATTTTCCGGTGGCGGCCTCTTGCACGGCTTCCTGAATCGCGCAGGCGAATTTTTCGTTGTCGCGAATCACATGATCCGTCGGCATGACCAGAAGGATGGGTTCGTCATCCTCACCGCACAGGCTCAAGGCTTCCAGTGCTGCCGTGGCGATGGCGGGTGCCGTGTTTCGCGCCATAGGTTCCAGCAGGATGGCGTCGGGTGTCATCCCGATGGCCTGAAGTTGTTCCGCCACCATGAACCGGTGTTCTTCGTTGCAGACCACAATTGGCGAGCTCAGGTCCTTGAGGGTCGCAAGCCTCAGAGCCGTGGCCTGAAGCAGGGTGTGCTCGTCCACGAGGGCGATGAGCTGCTTCGGGTAGGTTTCCCGGGACAGTGGCCAAAGCCTGCTTCCGGCACCGCCGGAGAGGACTACAGGGAATACGGGGCGGCGCACTGCGAGACAAGCCTGCTTTCATCGAAGGGAACGCGAACAGTCACTCAGTCTATCAAATTGCAGGCCATGACTTGCTAACATATGCGCCTTTCCAGGGGCTTTGCCGTCAATGACGAATCCAGAATCACAGCAGATCCTCAACACTGATCGGGGTGCAGCGGTGGAGATTTGCCTGATTCTGATGGTGGAGCGATGCTGAACCGACAGCATCTGTCGATACGGTGATGCGGCCCTTGCGTCTTCCACTTCTCTGGTCATGAACACGGTGGAAGGTCCGCCAAGGTCCGTTTGCCTTTTACGTCTGTCCGCGATGGGCGATGTGGCGCATATGGTTCCGGTCGTGCGCACGATTCAAAAATATTGGCCCGAGACCGCGCTGACCTGGATCATAGGAAAAAGCGAGGTTCGTCTTGTCCATGACATTCCGGGTGTCGAATTTGTCGAATTCGACAAGGCCAACTTTCTGGAAAGTCTGCGTTCGGTTGCCCGGAGGGTCCGGCACCGGAGGTTCGATGTCCTGCTATGCCCTCAAGTCTCATTGAGAGCCAATGTCATCAGCACGCTGGTTCGTGCGGACCTGAAGCTCGGCTACGACAAGGCGCGCGCCAGGGACCTGCATTCCCTGTTTGTCCGCCGGCATGTCCCGCCGGCGCCGAGGCAACATGTTCTGGACAGTTTTTTCAGTTTCATCGAATACCTCGGTCTTCGCGATCGGGACATGCGCTGGGATTACGACATTCCGGACGAGGCTTGCGAGTTTGCCCGGGAGCATTTGACGGACGGTTGCCTTAATGTACTCATTAGCCCTTGCTCTAGTCATCCGCTCCGAAACTGGAGTGCAGAGCGCTATGCCGCTGTCGCGGACCATGCGGCCAATGCGCTGGATGCCAAGGTCATTCTCTGCGGAGGTCCTTCGGCAGAGGAACGCCGGATTGGACAAGACATAGAAAGCCGCATGCAATCAAAAGCCCTGAACCTTATCGGCAAAGACACCCTGAAGAAGTTTCTGGCCTTGCTGCAAGGAGCAGATGTCCTCATTTCACCGGACTCCGGCCCGGCACATATGGCGGCTGGGGTGGATACTCCCGTCATCGGCCTGTATGCCGCGAGCAATCCCGAGCGAAGCGGTCCCTATTTCAGTCGGCAATGGTGCGTGAACAAATACGGAGTGGCGGCGCAAACCTTCCGGAACAAGCCTGAGGATGAATTAAAATGGGGCACGAAACTGGAATACGAGGGCGTCATGGATTTGATCGAGGTCGATGAAGTGACCTCTCGTCTGGATGCCCTTGCCGGAAATCAATAACTGACTACCAGGGTCCAAATCATGGAACACATCAGTGTGCCCGTATCACCCGGGGAGGTGGTGGACAAGATCACCATCTTGGAAATCAAGGCGGAGCGGATAACGGACGAAGAAAAACTGCGGAATGTGAGAACGGAATTGGATCTGCTGGTTCAGGTATGGGAGACGGTCTCGGTGAACACCGAGGCGATCCCGCCCCTGAAGGAGGCGCTGAAAGGTATCAATCAGGCCCTGTGGGATATTGAAGATCAGATTCGCGTTAAGGAATTGAGACGGGAATTCGACCAGGAATTCATAGATTTGGCGCGTTCCGTCTACGTCCAGAACGATCAGCGTGCTGCGATCAAGAAACAGATCAACGTGTTGCTTGGCTCCAGAATCAAGGAGGAGAAGTCTTATGCTGAGTATTGAGCAGCCTGCGGCTTCCGCGTGGGTCGCTTCGGGGTGATGCTGAAAAATCGGTAGTTCAACGCATTTGGTCATTATTCGACCAAAGTGGACCAAAGTGGCAAGTTCCTTAATCCTTGAATATAGTAACATAGCAACGACACAACGACAGGCAACTGCACACTAACTATGTACACAGGCGATTGTTTGCATAAAGAGTCCCCCCCCCCCCCCCACAGGTTTTT
>JAPONY010000063.1 GCA_026713705.1 Gammaproteobacteria bacterium | reverse complement strand
CAACCCGCGAATATCAGAGTGATTGACCGTCGTCGTATGTGCCTCCCGCGGCTTGGGCTCAGGGTGCGACCGAAACTGAAACTGACCCTATGCAGGATGTTACTATAAACTGCCAAAGACAGATTAATCCATATCAGAAACGTGAGCAGGAAAAACGCAGAACGCGAAAAACCAAGGCCCGCCGTTTTGGTGAGAAAGTGGGAACAATATTTAACCCGAAAGAGGATTGAGATGGAAATTTCGGCACTTATGTAGATAAGCCCCTTTTAACGATTACTACTTCTTCTTCTTCACTTTCCTCATCCCCCCATGTTAAACTGCTCCCACCCTGCGGGATGGGGTGTCTGCCTGACAGATGAAACAGGGAAGCCGGTGCGCAACAGCAAAGCCGGCGCTGCCCCCGCAACGGTAAGCGAGAGGGATACGCAAGCCACTGGGCTTCGGCCTGGGAAGGAAGTGTCCTAGCAATCCTCGCAAGCCCGGAGACCGGCCCCATCCTGAATTGTCACGGTTGCGGCGGGCCACCGGGATGACGCACGGCGGTTCCGCCGTGCCATTCCCCCATGTCTGCTGCGATCCTCGATTGGAGCCGACATGTCCAGGAAGAAACTGCTGCTGCTCGCATTCTCGATGCTCTGGTGCCCTTCCCTGCCCGCTGCGCAAGATATCGAAACCATCATCATCACCGCCTCTCGCATCCCCCAGCCCTTGCACACCGTCGGCAGCAGCGTCACCGTCATCGACTTGGACGACTGGCGGGGGACGGGAGCCACTATTTCGGACGTACTGCGAGAAATCCCCGGGATCTCGATCAGCCAGAGCGGCGGCAGCGGGACGCTGACGGCGGTGACAATGCGCGGCGGTGAATCCAACCACACGCGCATCCTGCTGGACGGCATCGAGCTGAGCGACCCGACCAGCGGGGTCGTGGACTTCGCCCACCTGAGCATCGCCGGGATCGAGCGCATCGAGGTCCTGCGGGGCGCGCCAAGCGCCCTGTGGGGGAGCGACGCCATCTCCGGCATCATCAACCTGATCAGCCGAAAGGGAGGCCACTCCATCCTGACCCAGAAGTCCGGCTCGAACCAGCGCCACGAGACCACCCTCCAGGTCGCCACCGAGTCCGAAGACTTCAGCATGCAGACCAGCGTGCATCACTTCCAGACGCGGGGCGAGAACATCTCGCTGACAGGCTCGGAGCGGGACGGCTACCGGAACAACACCCTGCAGTGGGGCGGGCAGTGGCACCCCTCGGCTGATACCGATTTTCGCTTTTCCGTCCGTCGTACGCATGCGCATTCGGAATACGACGGATCCGGGTCCACGGACGCTCCGTACACGTCGAAAAACCGCCGAACCTATCTGAACGCCAGCCTGCATACGCGAGTCGGCCCCTTCAAGCACCAGGCAAATCTCAGCTACCTGAAGACGACGAATCAACCGCAGGATGCCTTCCCCACCGAAAGCAAAGGACGCCGCATCCAGATCGACGAACTGGTCTGGCGCGACTTCGAAGATTGCCTCCTTGGGCGTCCCTGTATCCTCGGCGCCGGCCTGGAGTGGAGTCGGGAGCGCTATGCCCGGAAGGGCATCAGGCCTTTGAGTTTCATCTCCTCCAGCCTGTTCATGACGCTGAACTGGCAGCCCGACCCCCAGGCCACGGTCGACCTGTCGCTCCGGCGCGACAAGAACCATGATTTCCAGGATGCCGACACCTGGCGCGTCTCCTTCGCCTACCAATTCCCCGGGAGGCCGACCCGGATCTACCTGGCCAGCGGCATCGGCATCGCCAACCCGACCCTGATTGAACGTTACGGTTATTTCCCGGAGACCTTCCAGGGCAACCCCGACCTGCAACCGGAACGGTCCCGGAATACCGAGATCGGCATTGAACACAACCCCGACGGGGCCTGCTGCCGGATCAGCCTCAGCCTCTTCAACCAGCGCCTGAGCGATGAAATCCGGGGGTCCCACGACCCGGACGGTTTCAACGGCCCCGAACTGCCCACCGCCATCAACGAAGCCGGGCGCTCCGAACGCTGGGGAGGAGAGCTGGAACTGGAATTCGACCCCCACCCGGACTGGACCGCCTCCGCCCACTACGCCTACCTGCATGCGACCGAACCGGATTCGGGAAGCGCAGCGGACCGGAGAGAGGTCCGGCGGCCCCGGCACCAATACCGGCTGGCATTGGAGCATCACTCGGATTCGTGGCACTCGCGGCTGGATTTCACGACCGTTAGGGGGCTGTTGGATGACGACTTCTCGAGCTTTCCCGCAGAGAGGAAAACGCTTGAAAACTATTACCTGGTCAACCTGTCGGCGCAGTACAGCCTGGCTCCGAAATTCGACCTCCTCTTCGAGGCCAGAAACCTTCTCGACGAATCCTATCAAGAGGTTCTTGGATACGCGGCAGCACACCGGAACTTCAGCGTAGGACTGACATGGCGTTTCGACTGATAAACTGGGCGCTCCATTTTTCGGGAAGATTTCTTGAAGCGCATCCTTGTCCTCCTGTCGATCCTCGTTCTCGCCGGGATCGCAGGCTTCCAGTGGTGGAAAGCTGGCGAGACGGAAGAATACGAGGCGGCCACCGCGTTCGGGGACCAGGCCCGGCCCTTGCCGGCCTTCTCATTGACGCGCCACGACGGCGAAGCCTTGGAACCGGCTGATTTCCACGGCCACTGGAGCCTGCTGTTCTTCGGGTATTCGAACTGCCCGGACATCTGCTCGCCCTCCATGCAGCAACTGACCACCGCCTTGCAAACCCTGGGCGAGGCGCCCGTCCGGATCGTGTTTGTCTCCGTCGATCCCGAACGCGACACCCTGGAACCCCTGACCCGGTACGTCAGCCATTTCCACCCCGGCACCCTGGGAGTGACCGGAGATGCCGAGGCGATTGCGGACTTTGCGGAGCAACTCGGAGTCTTTTACTCCAAACAGAAGCTCGCCACTGGCTATCTCGTCGACCACAGCGGCAGCGTCTGGCTGGTCGACCCCGAGGCGCAGCTTGCCGGCGTCTTCACCCCGCCCCTGGCTCCGACGGCCATTGCCGCGGATTTGCAGAAACTGATGGGTCTCGATTGATGGCTTCGACCGACCGGCCCACCTGGCGCATGCGCCTGCTTGATCTCAAGGCCTGGGGCTTTCACTGTTTCCCGCACCACGGGCTGTCCGCCGTGACCCACTGGCTCTCCCGGATCGAGATCCCGGCGGTCAAGAACCTCCTGATCCGGTCATTCGTCTCCTTCTTCGGCCTCCGGATGCAGGATGCCGAAATCGAGGATCCAGAGCAATACCCGACCCTGAACGCCCTGTTCGTACGCACCCTGAAGCCGGACGTCCGGCCCTGGCCGGAGGATCCGGGCGTGCTGGCGGCACCCTGCGACAGCCGGATCAGCCAGTTCGGTCAGGTCGAAGACGGCCGGATCATCCAGGCAAAGGGGCAGACGTTCACCGTGGACGAATTGCTCGGCGGCTCCCATCCCGAATTCGCGCAAGGCCGGTTCGCCACCCTTTACCTCTCCCCGGACGACTGCCACCGGGTCTACATGCCGGCGGACGGACGGCTGGTCGAGATGCGCCACGTCCCGGGACGCCAGTTCACCGTCGCTTCCTATGCAGTGGAACGCATCCCGCGACTCTACGCGCGCAACGAGCGCGTGGCGAGCCTGTTCGAGGATCCGGACGGCATCCCTTTCGCCGTCGTCATGGTCGGGGCCGTCAACGTGGCCTCCATCGAGATGAGCTGGTGCGGAACCGTCACGCCGAGGCGGCAGTCGATCTCACGCTGGCAATACCATGCCGACACCCCGAGCGTCGAACTTCGCCGGGGTGACGAACTCGGGTGCTTTCACTTGGGATCGACCGTGGTGCTGCTCAGCGGCCATCAGGATCACCAGTGGGATCCGGGCGTCGAGGCCGGGAAGGCCATGGTCTACGGCCAACCCCTGCTACTTCAGAGAAACGAACCTGGCGATACGCCCGGGCCGCCGCAAGACGGCCCCGAGTAGTTTCAGTCGCGGACGCGGGACACGTACTCGCCGCTGCGGGTATCCACCCGGACCACCTCACCGGTTTCAACGAACAGGGGCACGCGCACGACCGCACCCGTCTCCAGCGTGGCGGGCTTGGTACCGCCGGATGCGGTATCGCCCCGAACACCGGGATCCGTCTCGGCGATCTTCAACTCCACGAACTGCGGCGGGGTCAGGCTGATCGGCTGCTCGTTGTAGAACACAACGGAACAGATGTCCTGTGCGCGGATCCATGAGGCGGCCTCGCCCAGCACGGACGCAGGGATCAAGTGCTGTTCGTAGGATTCCGGCGACATGAACACCGCCGCATCCCCGTCTGCATACAGGTACTGGAGGCTGATTTCCCGCACGGGCGCGGATTCCACGGCGTCCCCGGACTTGACCGTCTTGTCGTTGGTCCGGCCGGTCAGAAGGTTCCGTACCTTCATCCGGGTGAACGCCTGTCCTTTTCCGGGCTTGCAGAATTCACTGTCCACCACGATGTGCGGCGCACCGTCGAGCATGATCTTCAGACCCGGCTTGATGTCGTTGAGGCCGTAACCCGCCATATCGAGAATACTCCGTCGGAATAGAAAATTAGGGGGCTGATTTTATTCGGAGTCAATTGCTGGTTTGCCCCGCATGTGGCCAGCAGATTTTTCAACTCCAGCAACAGGCCAGGGATGTCATTTCGGATAATGTCCCAGCTTCGCGCTTTCGGATCAAATCCATATCAAGTCCCCAATTTATCCTCATCCTGACGCGTGCAGATTCCGGTCGGCATCCAAGACCGACAATCGGGCGATCGCGGCACCGTGCTTCTGTTTCGCGCACCGCAGCTCGTAGAGTTTCTGTAGATTAAGCCAGAACTCCCCCGTCGTGCCGAAGAAGTGTCCCAGGCGTAGTGCCGTATCCCCGGTCACCGCACGGCGACCGTTCAGAATTTCCGTGATGCGGTTGACCGGCACCTTGATCTGGCGCGCCAGCTCCGCCGCACTCATACCAAGCGCGTCAAGATCCTCGCGCAGCGTCTCACCCGGATGGATAGGTTCGCGCATCATATGCCTCCTCCTAATGGTAGTCCACAATCTCCACGCCAGTCGGTCCAGGGCTTCCCTCGATCCATCTGAAACAGATCCGCCATTGGTCATTGATGCGGATACTCCACTGCCCCTTGCGCCGACCCTTGAGCGCTTCCAAACGGTTGCCAGGTCTCACCAAGTCGCTGAGGCCAACGGCCGCATCGAGTTGGTCGAGCTTGCGTGAAGCGACCCGGGCGAAACCCGAAAACGCCGCGACACGGCGACCCCTGTAGAAGGCCTCGGTTCGTCTATCCGAGAAGTCGACGATCACAAGGTTTCCGGCCCGCCACAATCGTACCGCCTCATCTTACCGAAGAAATCTGCTTTACGTCAAGCATAAAGTCGTTGGGGATCCACGCCAGAAAATTTAGCGGGAACTACTAACAAAACTTGACAGACACAAACCAAGCATCATAATCCAATCAAATCCTAGGAGAAACCCCATGCAATCACGAAACAAAACCCCTCTCGTCCTGCTCGTCTCGGCCATGCTGGCCTGCTCAGGCGCCGCTATCGCCGACAGCCACGGCGGGGCGAAAATGACTACCCACAAAGGCGCCGCGGACATGGAACTGGCTTCCATGGGCATTGAAGGCATCGAAGCTGCCCTGGTCGACATCACCACTTCGGATGAAAACGCATCGATGACCTGCGGCCTGTTCAGTCTGGCGAAAAGCAATCCGCTGGTGTACACCTACACCTACAACGAAGCCAAGTTCATCGTCTCTGGGGAAATGACTCTGGCCGAAGAGGGCGGCGAGACGTTCCATGCGACCGCGGGAGACATCATTTATTTCGACAAGGGCGCGAAGATCACGTTCACGTCGGACTCGTCGGGCCTTGCCTTCTTCTGCGGACAGAGGGCCAAAGGGGAACTTTGAATCTTCCCTCCTGAACGGGGATTGCGAACGAAGGTTGATCAGCAAGAAACGCCGATCATGGATGTATAATGCCGCCGACAGGGGATTGCGTCAGATGCACTAATGTGCCTGATTGAACAGGATCAGGTGCAGGCGGGCGTTTCGCTGTATTCCCCTGTGCTTGAATTCGCCATTCTGGAGCCTGAGCTATGAGCCCTGAAGAAATTCTCAAAACCATTGAAGAATCGGACGTCCGTTTCATCGACTTCCGCTTCACCGACACCCGCGGCAAGGAACAGCACGTCTCCGTGCCGGCCAGCGTCGTCGACGAAGACACTTTCGAGCATGGAAAAATGTTCGATGGTTCGTCGATCGCCGGTTGGAAGGGCATCAATGAATCCGACATGATTCTGATGCCGGATCCGAGCACCGCGGTCATGGATCCGTTCTTCACCGAGACGACGCTCCTGCTGCGTTGCGACGTGATCGAACCGACCACCATGCGCCCCTATGCGCGGGACACCCGCGGCATCGCCAAGAAGGCTGAGGAGTACCTCAAGTCCCTAGGCCTCGCCGACACCGCGTATTTCGGCCCGGAACCTGAATTTTTCATCTTCGACAGCGCACGCTGGGCAGACGATATGCACCGCTGCATGTACGAGGTGGATTCGGACGAAGGCTGCTGGAATTCGGATAAGGAAGGATTCGAGGAATCGAACATCGGCCATCGCCCGGGACCCAAGGGCGGATACTTCCCGGTCCCGCCAGTCGACAGCCTGCAGGACATCCGTTCCGTCATGTGCGAAACGCTGGAGGAAATGGGTGTACCGGTCGAAGTTCACCACCACGAGGTTGCGACCGCCGGACAGTGCGAAATCGGTACCCGTTTCGACTCTCTGGTGCGCCGGGCCGACATGAACCAGATCATGAAGTACGTGGTCATGAATGTCGCGCACAACTTCGGCAAGACCGCAACCTTCATGCCGAAACCCCTGGTCGGCGACAACGGCAACGGCATGCACGTGCACCAGTCGCTGAGCAAGGACGGCAAGAACCTATTCGCCGGTGACGGCGTCGGAGGACTGTCGGACATGGCCCTGCACTACATCGGGGGCATCCTGAAGCATGCGCGGGTCCTCAATGCGTTTGCCAACGCCTCCACCAACAGCTACAAGCGTCTGGTACCGGGCTTCGAGGCACCGGTGCTGCTGGCCTACTCCGCGCGCAATCGCTCGGCGGCCGTCCGCATCCCGTTCGTGACGCACCCGCAGCAGCGTCGGCTTGAGGTTCGTTTCGGTGATGCCTGCGGGAACCCGTACCTGACCTACGCCTCCATGCTGATGGCTGGTCTCGATGGAATCCGCAACAAGATCGATCCGGGCGAACCGATGGACAAGGACCTGTACGACCTGCCGCCGGAAGAGGAAGCAGCCATTCCGCACGTTTGCCACTCGCTGGATCAGGCGCTGGATGAGCTGGATGCCAACCGCGACTTCCTCAAGGCCGGTGATGTCTTCAACGACGATGCCATCGACGGCTACATCGAACTCAAGCGCGAAGAAGTGACCCGTCTGCGAGCGGCCACGCATCCGGTCGAGTTCGATATGTACTACAGCCTGTAAGCTGTCCCGCGCTGACGCAGCCGGTTTTCGGCATTATGCGCAGCATGACCGCTTTTGCCCGTGCCGAGACGAAAGTCGGGCGCGGGCAGATGGTGGTCGAAATCCGATCCGTCAACCACCGCTACCTGCAACCGGGATTCCATCTGGCGCGTGAATGCGCCAAGCTGGAGCCTCTCTGGCGCGAGCAGTTGCGCGAAGCCTGCTCCCGCGGCAAGGTCGACGTTACGGCCAGTTTCCAGCGAACGGCAGACGAGGCAAAAGGCGAACGCCTCGATCAGGCCCAACTGCGCCGGCTGGTCAGTACCTGCCGACGCCTGTTCCCTCACTCTGACCCGGCTCAGATGCTGGGTCTGCCCGCAGTCTGGAGTGCGGCTCCCGCCGCAGACACTGCGCTGGCACCTGCGGCCCAGCAAGCTTATGAAGAAGCACTGGGGGCATTTGTCCAACAACGGGAAAGCGAAGGCGAACGCCTGGAACGCATCCTGCGTGAGCAATTGCAGGAAGTCGGACAGCACGTCACCACGCTGAAATCCCAGCGACCGACCGTCCAACAGGCCCTGCGGGAACGCTGGCAGGCACGCCTGAAGGAGTTGCAGGCCACCGTGGACGCCCAACGGGTGGAAGAAGAAATCACGGTTCAGGTGATGCGCGCCGACGTGGACGAGGAGCTGGCCCGTCTCGACAGCCATCTAGAGGAAACCCTGGCCGCATTGGAAGTGGACGGCGCACAAGGGAGAAAACTGGATTTCCTGATGCAGGAATTCACCCGCGAGGCGAATACCCTGGCATCCAAGGCCCCGGACATCGAAACCACCAATGCGGCACTGGCCGTCAAGGTGCTAGTGGAACAGATGCGCGAGCAGATACAGAATATCGAATAGCTACATTCGAAGTTACGCTTGCCTCACGAACAAAATTTCGGGCAAGTTGCCCACCGAAAGAATCTAGAAAAAACGTTTACGTTAGAGAATTCCTTGAATAATATGCAGAATCGATATGGTGAAGAAAAAGCACTTGTACCACAGAAAGTTGCCATGAATATAACTATCTCAAAATTGACTTTGGATGATCTTGCAACAGTAGATGATCTTATGAAACGCCATTCTCAAACGCTTGGCTTCCTGCCCGAGCAAGCCCTTCGCGAACATTTAGAGCGAGGCAACGTATTAGGAGCAGTAACAGCCGAAGGGCTACTTTCTGCTTATCTCCTCTATGCGAATTATCCAGATCGTTTTCGGATTGTACATCTTTGTGTGGACGAAAATTTCAAACGCCAAGGTATTGCGAAAAAACTCGTGGAATACCTTAAGGGAACCGCCACAACTCAAAAATCTATACAGCTCAATTGCCGTCGTGATTATCCTGCACATGCAATGTGGCCAAAACTTGGATTTATTCCCTTAGGTGAAAAGCGCGGTCGGTCTATTGCTGGACACCTTCTGACTTTTTGGTGCCTTTCATTGGCCCAAGATGAACAACTAAGTCTATTTCAGGCAAAACTCTCAAACGATACACTTGATGTCTGTATAGATGCGCAGATCTTTTTTGATCTATATGCGCCGGACAATGGTGCGCCCACCCCATCCAAAGTACTAGCATCCGATTTTTTGGTGAGCGCAATTGAATTATGCGTCACAGAGGAATTATTTGTCGAAATCGATAGAGCAGAAGACCCCGACCGTCGAAAACTTTCTCGAAGCCGTGCTCACGGATTCCGAAAAATAGAATCTAATTCACAACTAGAAGAACAATTTAAAAAAGCTTTGTCCAACCTCTTACCACATGACACCCTAAGCCAGCAATCAGATATTGGACACCTAGCAAAAACTGCGGCATCTAAAACAAACATATTTATTACGAGAGACGATGCGCTACTGAGGAAAAAAGAAGAAATTTATAACTTGACTGGACTTCGGGTTATGCCTCCCTCTGAATTAATTATTGAGCTCCACGAACTTTCGGAAAAACGAGCTTATCTACCAGACCGAATTTCCGGATTTCAAATCAAATGGTGTCGTGTGACCGCTAGCGATCTAAACAATCTCGAATATACCCAATTCCTTCTATACCAAGAGAGAAAAAACCACTTCGAGCAAAAATTGCACTCTTACCTAGTGTCGTGTCCCGGAAATAAGTGAACAAAGTCGTTCGATCTTGGCCAGGATCGATTCGGCCGTGGCGACCCAGACGAAAGGGCTGGCCTTTTCATTGTACTGTTTGACGAAAGCGTCGATCTTTCGGGTCAGCTCCTT
>JAPONY010000062.1 GCA_026713705.1 Gammaproteobacteria bacterium | reverse complement strand
GCATGCGGGGATCGCGAGCCGCATGTTCGAGGTGCTGGCCGAGGCCGGCGTGAACATTTCCATGATCTCTACTTCGGAGATCAAGATTTCGGTGGTGGTCGAGGAACCGTTGCTTGAGACCTGCGTTCAGGTGCTGCACAAAGAGTTCGGATTAGCGGAGAAGAATTAGCGCCCGGCAATCGGCTGCCCTGTCAGGCTGGCTGACCGAACTGCTCTGAAATTTTCGACCTAGGGAGGACGGGCCGATGCCCCACCGAAGGATCAAGGAACTTCCTCCCCGCCGGACGATTCGATCCCCTGTCGTTCCCGCCGACCGGGCTCTGGCCCGGGCGTCTCGGCGCACCGCCGCATGGTTTTGGCTGCTGGCACCGGCATATCTGGCTGGCACGCAGGCGGGCGCATCACCTTTGGAGGTCGGCCTCTCCCTGGGTGGCCACGTCGCGCCGTCCCCGACCGTATCGAGCCGCAGCAACGATCGCCCCAGCATTTGCGACGAATACATCAACCCCAGGGCGCTCGGGGTGACCGGATGCACCACGTCCGACCGGGGTGCCGGGGATGGCTGGCTCGCTCCGTTTGATGGTGGCGACGGGGTTTCCGTCGAACTGGATCTGGGTTACCGGCTGCGGCCGCGCGTAAGGGTTGCCTTGGCTTATTCCTACCATGCGACCGGATTCGACCAGACGGTTTCGTCCACGGACGCCTCCGGGGTGGACTTCGACAAGATCGGCAACGAACTTTCGAGAGGCGTGGAGACCTTGGGGACCGTCCGGTCCCACGAGATCTTTTTGATGGGTTTTTACGATTGGCCGACCCGGGGCCAATGGAAGCCTTACGTGGGGGCGGGGGCTGGCGTCTCGTGGGTGCGCATGGAATTCTCCTGGCTCTGGGTCAGGAGTGCAGACCCGCGGGATATCGTCACCGGAGTCGGGCAGCCCAACGCGGATGAGATTCGCCGCAATCTTGCCGGGACCATCAGCGCAGGCCGCAGCGTTCTACGCGACATGGTCGCGGGATATGTCCTGGAGGCCGGCCTGGAGCGCGCTCTTTCGGACACCTTGACGGCAGGATTCAAGCTGCAATGGAAGCGTTTTGACACGTTCGAATCCGGGGCCCACCAGGGCAATCTGTTGCGCAGCCACGTGCCCAACCTGCGTCGGGACGGAAGCGAGCCGGTCAGCACTTGGTCCAGGACGGATGATCTCGGCCGATTTTCTGTCATGTTCACGCTGCGCTACGCTCTTCCTTGAGAGAATCTGGGCGAGATTGGAAGGCCTCCTGGACTTCCACTTCTACGACGAGGGCTTGAGTTAGTGCTACACCGAGGGCCTGTTTTCGCCTGGGCCGGATGCTCGGGATGCGAAGGAATGCCGATTCTGACGCGAAAAATCGGAGAATCCCTGATTATCGATGACCAAGTCACGGTGACGGTCATGGAGATGAAGGGAAATCAGGTTCGGCTTGGCATCGATGCGCCAAGGGATGTGCGTATATATCGCGAAGAGATTTTCCCGCGTGATGCAAGTGGCAAGGCACGGAAATCCGAGCAAGAGTAGGTCATTGATCGGAGAGGTGGCTGAGTGGCTGAAAGCGCTCCCCTGCTAAGGGAGTATGGGCTGATACCCCATCGAGGGCTCGAATCCCTCCCTCTCCGCCATTGTGTCTGTGCGGCCTTGGGGACTATAAGGAAGCTCTTCCAAACATAAGACAGAGACAGGAAGTCACATAGTGAGTATTATTTCAGACAATGCTGGCGTCAGTCTTTAGGACCGACTATTTCAGGGGGCTTCCCATAACCATCGCAGCGGCACGGCATAGAGCCCCTTTCCGAAAGGAGCGCAATATTCGCCGTCGTATAGCACGATGCCAGAGGCGAAGCGCCGACCTGCCATTTCCGCCAAGACCCGCAACCCTCGCAAATCCCGTTCAGTCACGGTTGCGGACGCCTTGACCTCGATTCCCGCAACCGGGCCGACAGCGCCCTGCTCGATGACGATATCGACTTCTGTCCTGTTTTTGTCCCGGTAGTGGGAGAAAGTCAGAGAGGAATCCTTCCAGCTTGCCTGGCGGCGCAGTTCCTGTAGGACAAAGGTTTCCAGAAGTGGCCCCATCGAAGATGGAGCGGCGGCGAGCGCCTCCCCATCGAGGTTGAGGAGGGCGCAGGCCAGCCCGGTATCGCCGAGATGCAGTTTCGGCATCTTGGTCAGTTGGCGCAAGCGGTTGCTGTGCCACGGCGGCAACCGTTGCAGCAGGAACATCCGCTCAAGCAGAGCCAGGTAGTTGCGGACCGTGGGCTGTGTCAGATGGAAGAAAGTTGCGATTTTGCTGACGTTGAGCACGGTGGCTGTTTGTGTTGCGGCCAGTGCCAGTAGCCGGGGAATCTCATCCAGCCGATGAATTCGGGTCAGGTCCCGAATGTCGCGCTGCACCACGGTGTCGAGATAGTCCCGGTACCAGTTTGCACGCCTCATCCCAGAAGGGAGGGCCAGCGCCGCCGGGTACCCACCTGCCGCAACCCGCTCGGCCAGTTGTTTCCCCATGCGTTCGCACCGGGCGAGTGGGAATCTGCAACCGAACAGGGCATCGAGAAAATTCAAGGACGGCTCGGCCTCGGGGCCGAAGGGTGATCGGGCTTCCAGTTCGCACTGTGACAATGGATGGAGTGGGAGGATCCGCATGCGTCCGGCGAGGGAATCGGACAGTGTCGGGAGCATCAGCATGTTGGTGGATCCGGTCAGGACGAAGCGGCCGGGAACACGGTTCCGGTCGATGGCCAGTTTGAGGACAGAGAAAAGATCGGGCACATGCTGGGCTTCGTCCAGAATGACCTGTTCCGGGAGACTGTCGACAAACCCGTTCGGGTCGGACAAGGCGCTGGCACGGATTTCCGGGTCGTCGAAGCTCAGGTACGCATAATTCCGTGGGCCATGTTCGGGGGCGTTTACGGAGCGGGTCCAGTAGGCGGGGTGTTCTAAAGAGAGCAGGGTCTGAGCCAAAGTCGTTTTGCCGCATTGCCGGGGGCCGTGGATGAGCACGGCAGGCGAATCGGCGAGCGCGGTGGCGAGGCGCGGTCCGATGAAGCGAGGATACAGGGTTTTTGGAGCCATATTCGAATAATAACATATTTTCTAAAAAATTTTACTATAAAAAATAAAAATTTATAATAATTTTATTTATTATCAAATAGATAAATAAAAAATTTCTATAGATATATTATAAAATATATGAGATTTATTCTTGTGTCCGGCAGGATTCATCTCTGCCGCCTCCACAACCCTCCCCAATGTCGGGGCAAGCTTTCTTTCGAAGATCGCCGACGCACGATTTTCGCCAAGGCGGCGGAATCCAACTCGCCGTCGCCCTGTGCAACCAAGCTGTTCCATCAGATGCAGCGCGTCTTTCGCACCGGATAGGGTCAGGCCGGTTTCCTGAGCCTCCCGGTTCACGATTCGAAGATCCTTGAGATGCAATTCGGCCTTGAACCCAGGCTGGTAGTCGCCAGTCAGCATGCGTTCTCCATGAACTTCGAGGATGCGGCCGTAGGCGAATCCTCCGAGCAGGGCGTCACGCACCGCCTCGCGGCTCACGCCACTTGATTCCGCCAGTAGATAAGCCTCCGCTATCGCCGCCATCGTTTGCGCCACGAGCAACTGGTTGCAGGCCTTGGCGACTTGGCCAGCCCCGGCATCGCCGATTCGGCGTACCTGCCCCCCGAGCACCTCGAACACCGGGCGGACGCGCTCAAAGATTTCTTCCGGTCCCCCGACCATGATCGAGAGGGTGCCGTCGATGGCTCCGGTTTCGCCGCCGGACACCGGGGCGTCCAGCATGGCGATGCCCTTCGCCTCCAGTTGTTGGGCCACGGCCCGCGTCTCGGTCGGCGAGACGGTGCTCATGTCGACCACGATGTGGCCGGGTCGGGCACCTTTGTCGACGCCGTTCTCTCCCGTCACGACTTCCAGTATGTCCGGGGTGTCCGCCACCATGACGATGGTCAGGTCGGTCGCCGCGCTGACTTCGGCCGGATTCCAGGGAATGGACGAATCCGGTCGGGTTACAACCCTGGGCCGGGGCGGGTCGGACACGACCGCGGTTGCGCTGGCGGCCTCGCTGGGTGCGGACGAATGCCACATCTACACCGATGTCGAGGGGGTGTACACGGCGGACCCCAGGCTTGTGCCGGAAGCGCGCAGACTGGAACATCTCACCTACGAAGAAATGCAGGAGATGTCCGGGCTCGGGTCCAGGGTGCTGCAGTTGCGCTCGGTGCTGTTCGCGGAAAAGTACTATGTTCCTCTCCGGGTTCTTTCCACATTCGGAGCTGGTTCCGGAACGCTGATCTCAGAGGAGGCTGAAAACATGGAGCAGGCCACTATCGCCGGCATCGCGCACAATCGCGACGAGGCGCAGTTGACCATCACCGGCGTGCCGGACACGCCGGGCGTTGCCGCCCGCATCCTGGGGCCGATCGCCGATGCGCACATCGAGGTGGACATGATCGTGCAGAACGTCGGGCAGGACGGCACGGCCGACTTCACCTTCACGGTGCATCGCAACGACTACGCCAAGGCGCTGGAGATCCTGGAGCGGGTCGGCGGCGAACTCGGCGCGCGCGAGACCCGCGGCAACCGGGACATCGTCAAGGTGT
>JAPONY010000061.1 GCA_026713705.1 Gammaproteobacteria bacterium | reverse complement strand
TCGCGCAGGTCCTGCAAGGTCCGAACGCGGAGAGTGTTTAAGTTCAAGATCATCCTCCAGATGATCCCACACCCGCTTCAGGCTCACTTCTCGTTGGAAACTGCTCTCGCTTCAGGCTCACTTCTCATTGGAAGAGACTCCTTCTTCAGTTTGGACGACGCGAGACACTACAATTCTGCCGTGTCGGATCTTGAAGGCTTCATGGAATTTCTGCCGGACCCCGTAACCCTAGACGAAGTGCAACGGGTGCCGGAACTGCTTTCCACCATCAAACTGAGCGTGGACAGAGACCGACGGCCTGGGCGTTTCCTGTTGACCGGGTCGGCTAATCCTCTGCTGATTCCACAAATCTCCGAATCATTGGCGGGACGCATGGAACTCATACAATTGCAGCCACTGACGGAAGCAGAAAAGGAACACGGGGCCGGTCGTTTCCTGCACGATTTTCTGGATGGCGCCCTAACGCCCCGCATCCGGCCTCGGGTCGAGTCTTCCGGCCTGGCTTTGGCGAAACGGATGGTGGCAGGCGGATATCCTGAGGCATTGGCCCGGGAACCCGGGCCCGCCCGGAAATGGCATCGCCAGTACCTGCGCGGCATCATCGAGCGGGACGTAAGGGAAGCGTCGCAGATCAGGAAGGCGCATGAATTGGCCCGGTTGCTGGAGTTGCTTGCCTTGCGCAACGCGCAGGTCCTCAACGTCGGCAACCTAGCCGGAGAGGTCGGCTTGCGCAGAGAGACCGTCGAGCACTATGTCGCGGTCCTTGAGAGAGTATTTCTAACGCGGCGCTTGCCGGCCTGGCACCGCAATACGGGCAAGAGACTAATCAAGTCTCCGAAGATCCATCTGCTGGACAGCGGGCTTGCGGCGGTCTTGGCAAGTCTGCAGGCCGAGGATTGGGTCAACAACCGAGACGACATGGGACACCTTCTGGAATCGTTCGTACTCCAGCAGATCATTGCCCAAGCGGCCTGGTCGGATCCGGAACTTCGCTTCTGGCACTACCGCGATAGCGAGCATGTCGAGGTGGACGTAGTCGTGACGCGGGGACGCAAGACCTGGGGCATCGAGGTCAAGGCGGCAGCTTCGCTGTCTTCCGAAGACGGACGGGGCTTGGCGAGGCTTGCCAACCAATGTGGAAAGGATTTCGAGCGCGGAGTCGTGCTCTACAACGGGCAGGACATTCTTCCGATGAAGGATAAGCGCATGCTTGCCGTACCATTGAGGGAGTTGTGGGAAAGGTAGGGCGGCAAGGTCCCTGCTGGCAAGCAGGCCGCAGTCCATCACTATCTTGCGGTGGCTCAGGCCCTCCTCCTTCAGAGCGGCACTTCTCTAACTCGTTTCATTGACAGACCTGGCTACACTTACCGACCAGGAATTCCTCGGCGGCGTCATGGATTCCCTCGCCAAAAACACCGAAGCTGGAGTTGCCACAGAGACTGCGATTCAACGCGCCAAAGAATTCTCCGCCGCTGGCCGCATTAGTTGGGGCGAAGAAGGCGGCAAAATTATCGGTGTGTTGGGCAATGGTACTCGCTGCAACATCAATGGCAACATCTTGAGTAAATCACGCTCTTCCGAGCACAATCGTTAGACCAAACCTACGGGCGATTACGGCAAAATGGTCTGTCGTCAAACGACGAAACACACGATGATTCAGGATTGGCGGAGAGGGAGGGATTCGAACCCTCGATGGGGTATTAGCCCATACTCCCTTAGCAGGGGAGCGCTTTCAGCCGCTCAGCCACCTCTCCGATAACAATCTATTCTTTCTCGGATTCCTGCGCCTGATTACTTGCGTCGCGCGGAAAAATCTCTTCGCGGTATATACGAATATCCTTTGGTGCATCAATGCCAAGTCGCACCTGATTTCCCTTCAAACCCATCACCGTGACCGTCACCCGGTCATCGATGATCAGAGATTCTCCGATTTTTCGCGTCAGAATCAGCATTCTTTCGCACCCCGAGCGTCCGGCTCAGGCAAAAACAGAAAATCAGTGTACCACTAATTATTCTCTGCCAAATCAAACGCCTTGTGCAGCACCTGAACGCAGGTCTCAAGCAACGGTTCCTCGACCACCACCGAAATCTTGATCTCCGAAGTAGAGATCATGGAAATGTTCACGCCGGCCTCGGCCAGCACCTCGAACATGCGGCTCGCGATCCCCGCATGC
>JAPONY010000060.1 GCA_026713705.1 Gammaproteobacteria bacterium | reverse complement strand
GAAATCCCAGGCTGCCGCCCGCCCGGCCACCGACGGCAGCATCCCTGCCGTCAGGTAGAATGCAAACCCCTGTTAACCACTCCCACTCCCGCCACGCTCACCCTCTCGCCTTCAGGCTCATTTCCATATTGGAATAGAGTACGGCTTGAAAAACTGCCCCATGCGGCCAAAATAAGAGGACCTGTTCGAGGATCTAGTCATCTTAAAACGGGGGCTGTCGACCCCTGCGATCGAGTAACTTGTGCTTCGCCCTAGTCCGCTTTCGCCTCGCCCATCGGGCGCAGCGTCAGTAGCAACGCTGGAAGCAGAGCCAGCGAGGCGACCAGCGCGGTCAGCATGGCCAGGCCGGTGAACAACCCGAAATAGAACGTCGGCACGAAGTTCGACAGCATCAGGATCGAGAATCCGACCACGATGGTCAGCGAGGTGTAGTACATCGCCCGCCCGATGCTGCCGTGGCAACGCCACATGGTGGCCCGGTAGTCCCGGTCCTCCGGGAACTCCCGCCGGAAGCGGATGATGTAGTGGATGGTGTTGTCCACCGCGATGCCGACGCTGATCGCGGCGATGGTGATCGTCATCAGGTCCAGCGGGATGCCGAGCCAGCCCATCGTGCCGAGCACCAGCAGGGCTGGCAGCATGTTCGGCAGGATCGCGATCAGGGCCAGGCGCAGCGAGCGGAACAGCACCAGGAACATGGCGAGGATGCTCAGGAACACGAAGCCGATGGTCTGGATCTGCGAGGCGAACAGGCTCTGCAGGACATTGTTGTACAGCACCAGCAGGCCGCTTTGGCGGTAGCGGGATTCGTCGTAGGCCATCTTCTCGGCAAGGAAGGCATCGACCCGTTCGATCAGCTCGGCACGGCGCAGGGTCGTGTCGGAGTCAATCACCCGCAGCTGCACGCGCAACCGGTTGCCGTCCTCGGACATAAACGGGCGCAGCAGCACGTCCTGCATGTCTTCCGGCAGGCGGGACAACCCTTCGCGAAACAGGCTGATCTTGAGGTCGTCCAGGGGCTCGCCATCGTTGATGCTCTCGGCCATCCGGATCATGGTGTCCAGCGACAGCACCTTGCCGATCTCCGGCTGCGCGTCGAGCCATTCGTGCAACTGGCGCAGCTCGCCCAGGCGCAGCGGGTTGAACCAGTAGCCGGGCGACGACTCCTCGCCCTCTTCCTCCAGGTCTCCGTAGAAATCCTCCTCGAACTCCTCCTCATCCCCGACCAGCGCCTCCGGGTCCGCCTCCAGGAGGATGTCGAGCGGCGTGGTCCCGCCCAGGTGCCGGTCGATCTCCAGCATGCCCTGGAAGATCTCGGTGTCGGCGTCGAAATAGTCGATGAACCGGTTCTCCACGTCCAGGCGCGCCGCGCCGAACGCGCTGACCACCGCCAGCACCGCGGCGACGCCCAGGATCGGTTTGCGGTGCCGTTCGGTCAGGCGCGCGAACGCCAGGGTGACGCCGCGCGTGAAGTCGCGCTCCTCGCCGTGCGTGCGCGGCAGCAGGACCACCACCGCCGGGAACAGCAAAAAGATCACGCCGAAGGCCATCGCGATGCCGGCCGTCATCATGTACCCGAAGTCGATCACCGGCCGGATCCCGCTGATCAGCAGCGATACGAACGCCACCATGGTCGTCAGGGCCGCGTACAGAATCGGGATAAACATGAAGTGGACAGTCCGGGCGACCAGGTCCCGGGAGCTGACATCCGGCTCCTTGGCCTGGAGTTCCCGGAAACGCACCACCAGGTGGATCGTCATCGACATGCAGATGATCAGCAGCAGCGACACGAAGTTGGAGGAGATCACGGTCACCGGCCAGCGCGCCAGCGCCAGGGTGCCCATCATCATCACCACTGAGGCCGCGCAAGCAGCCAGCGGCAGCAGGATCCAGCGCAGGCGGCGGAAGATCACCGTCAGCATCAGGATCAGGAACACGAACACGCTGAGGCCGAAAGTCCGCAGGTCGCTGCCGATGAAGTCGATCATGTCGCTCGCGATCATCGCGACGCCGCCGAGGAAGATGCGCGCGCCCTCGCGGTGGCGATCGAGCACCGCCCGGACTTCGGCGACGTTGCGGGCCCGCTGTTCGGCGACGACGGCCATGTGGTCGGCGTACTGCCGGGTCACTATCTCCAGGCGCTGCCGGCCCGCCTCGTCCAGAGTCCCCTCGTCGCGGGCGTCGCGAAGCCGGGTGCGCTCGCGCAGCAGGTCGTTGCCGGCCGTGTCGGTCTTCAGGTAGACCGCCAGCGCGGTGGTCTCGCCGTCCTTGCTCATCAGCATGTCGCTGTAGAACGGGCTGGTGGTCAGTTCACGCTGCGCCAGCTCTCGGTCCACGTCGGCATCGCGCAGGGTACGGTTGGTGCTGCCGAGTTCGGTGAAGTCGATCGGCGGGGAGTTCAGCAGCGGCACATCCAGGATGGTGACCACGTCCTCGACCGCCGGCACCGCCAGCAGGGCCTCGCGCAGGGCTTCCAGATCCTCCAGCATGGCCGCGTCGAGCATCGGCGCGTGCGGGTTGTAGGTAACGAACAGGAAGTCCCGGGTGCCGTACTGCTCGAGCACCTTGCGGTAGTAGCGCAGGTCCTCGTCGCCCTCCAGCAGCAGGGAGTCGGACGAGGCGTCTAGCCGGAAGTTGCCGGCCTGCGTGACCATGACGGCCACCACCACGCCCAGGAACACCAGCACCGCCCACGGGCGATCCAGCACCAGGCGGTCGTAGAAGGCGCGCAGCCGGTCAATCATGGAGAGGAAAATGCGCGGCAGGCAGGTTCTGGAATTCGGGGCAGAAACGGCATCCCGACCTCAACGGATCGACAACACTCCCGAGGCCGATGGAGACCGGAACAAAGCTGTATCAGCGCGCATTTGACTAGTCTACCAAAATCCCACGGGTGCGACGGACTCCTGTTCACAGCCGCAAGGCCGACCCCCCGTGGGGTAAAATTACAGTCCCGCCGGCACCCTTTCCTGACTCTTGCAGCGAAGGCGGCGACTTCCCTCGTCCCGCCGAACATTCGTCCCGATTGCACCCATGCTCCTGACCTACCTGATCGTCGTCGCAATCGGATTCGTGGTCCTGGCCTGGAGCGCCGACCGGCTGGTCGAGGGATCGTCCTCCCTGGCCCGCCAACTGAACGTCTCGGCCTTCGCCATCGGCGTGGTCATCCTGGGATTCGGCACCAGTCTCCCGGAACTGCTGGTCTCCGCGACGGCGGCCGTCCGCGGCAGCGGCGGCATCGCCATCGGCAACGCCTTCGGTTCCAACATCGCCAACATCGCGCTAATCCTGGGCGTCTCCGCCCTGATTCTCCCGCTCGCCGCCGACCGGACCCTGGTACAACGCGATCTCCCCCTGATCCTGTTCGGCACGGCAGGCGTTTTCATGGTCCTCTCGGACCTGGCACTGGAACGCTGGGAAGGCATCCTCCTGATGCTCGCCCTAGTCGCGATCATCATCTTGATCGTGCGCAGCGGGCAGGCTGCCGCCCCGATCACCAGCCGACAGGCCGAACACACCACCTTGAACGCCCTGGCCCTGGTCCTGTTCGGGCTGGTCCTCCTCCTCGGCAGCGCCTGGGCACTGGTCTGGGCCTCCGTCGGGTTGGCCCGGATGCTGGAGGTGGACGAACTGCTGATCGGCCTGACCCTGGTCGCCATCGGCACATCGCTGCCAGAACTTGCCGCGTCCCTGGCCTCGCTGAAACGCACCGAGGGCAGCGGACTCATCCTTGGCAACGTGGTCGGCTCCAACCTGTTCAACACCCTCGGCGTGGTCGGGTTCCCTGCCGCCATCCGCCCGTTTTCGGTATCGCCAATGCTGTGGTACGACGGCCTGATTATGCTGGGACTCACCGCCCTGCTCGGCTTCCTCCTGTTCCGCCGGGGGGGCTTCCGGCTCACCCGGCCCGGCGCAATCCTCCTATTGTTGTGCTATATAGGCTACCTAGGCTGGAACGCCGAGCGCATGATGGTGACTGCATGACCGATTCTGACCACACTTCGGACATCCTGGAAGTCGCCCGCGACGTGCTGCGGCAGGAAGCGGACACGGTCCGCGCCCTGGCGGATCATACCGGCGAGAGCTTCGTCGAGTGCTGCCAGTTGCTGAGCAGGTGCACTGGGCATATCATCGTCATCGGCATGGGCAAGTCCGGGCATATCGGGCAGAAGATCGCCGCCACCTTCGCCAGCACCGGCAGCCCCTCGTTTTTCGTCCATCCGGCCGAGGCCAACCACGGCGACCTCGGCATGATCACCCGCAACGACGTCGTGCTGACCCTGTCCAACTCCGGCGAGACCGAGGAGTTGCTGAACCTGCTGCCGCTGGTGCGCCAGATCGGCGCCACTATCATCGCGCTGACCGGCCAGCCGGAATCCACGCTGGCCCGCAAGGCCGACCTGCACCTGGAGATCCCGGTGGAGCGCGAGGCCTGCCCGCTCAACCTCGCCCCCACCTCCAGCACCACCGCCACGCTCGCCATGGGCGATGCGCTCGCCGTCGCCCTGATGCACGTCCACGGCTTCAAGCCGGAGGATTTCGCGAGCACCCACCCGGGCGGCAGCCTGGGCCGGCAACTGCTGACCACCGTCCGCGACGTGATGCGCGACGGCAAGAACATCCCGAAAGTCGCCGTCGGCACCCTGCTGCGGGACGCCCTGCCCGAAATCTCCGAGAAAGGGCTCGGCATGACGACCGTGCTGGACGAGGACGGACAGGTCGTCGGGGTCTTCACCGACGGCGACCTGCGCCGCTGCCTGGCGGACGAGGTGGACGTCCACGTCACGGCGGTGGACCAGGTGATGACGCGGGACTTCCAGACCGCGGCACCGGACGAACTCGCCCGGGACGTGCTGCACCGGATGCGGGACCGCCGCTACAACGCCACCCCGGTCATGCAGGACGGCCAACTGGTCGGCGTGCTCAACATGCACGACCTGATCGCGGCCGGGCTTCGATGAACCCCGAGGACGTCAAGCTCCTGATCCTGGACGTCGACGGCGTCCTGACCGACGGCCACCTGTACCTCTCCGAGGACGGCACCGAAACCAAGTGCTTTCACGTGCATGACGGCCAGGGGCTGGTCCTGCTGTACGACGTCAACGTGCAGATCGCGGTGATCAGCGCACGGAAAAGCGATGCGACCCGGCAGCGGCTGCAGGAGCTGGAAATCGGCGAGGTCCTCCTCGGCTGCGACGACAAGTACGCCGAGGCCTGCGCCGTCATCGAACGAGTGGGCTGTGCCTGGGAGGAAGTCGTCTGCATCGGCGACGACGTGACCGACATCCCCCTGCTCGAAGCCGCCGGCATGGGCGTGGCGGTGGCGGATGCCCGACCGCAAGTGCGCGAGGCCGCGGACTGGGTCACCCCGAACCCGGGCGGCCGCGGCGCGGTCCGCGACGTGTGCGACTGGATCCTCCAGAGATGAAGAAATCCCGCCTGTTGTTCATCCTGCTGCTGGCGGCCGCCCTCGCCGTCGGGCTGTGGGCCCTGGCCCGCATGCCCGCCCCGCAGGAAGCCAACCTGACTCCCGACCGGGAGATCCCCGAAAACAGCTACATGAAAGTACGCCACCGGATCCGGGACCTGCAGGGAGAACTGCTCTACGAAGTCGCCGCCGAGCGGCTGGACCAGTACCCCGACAGCCAGGTCCTGCGCCTGGACCTGCCCCGGCTGCATTGGCTCGACCCCGCGTACGAGAATTCCGCGGCCTCGGCCCGACACGGAGAGATCCGGGAGTTCCAGGTCGTCCTAAACGGAGACGTCGAACTCCAGCTGGATCCGCCGGACCATTCCCCCGCCCTGATGCACGGCGAATCGCTGACCCTGGATTCGGGGCACGAACGGGTCTACAGCGACCAGGTGGTGGTGATCAGCCAGTCCCACGCGGTGATGCGCGGCATCGGGCTGGACTACCGGCTGGATGGCTCGGGCGGCCAGCTCGAACGGGATGTAAAAGTCCGCCAGTTCCCACCGGACGCACAGCAGCCGACGCAGGCGTTGCTGCAGAAAGTCCTGGAGGAAGCCTTCGGTGCCGCGCACGCACAAGAGCCCCCGGAGGACACGCTCGACCTGAGCGCGGACCGGATGGAGTGGGACGCCCAGAAGGAAGTCAGCGTCTACCGGGGAAACGTGCGCGCCAAGCAGGGCGAGATGACCCTGCTCGCCGACCAACTCACGGTGATCTCCAACGAGGATCGGGTGCAGGCCCTGCATGCCGAGGGCAATGCCCGCTGGATCCAGGTCCTGAACTCCGGCAAGCCGCTGCACGCGAGCGCCGGCAGCATCCTCTACCAGATCCGCCAACGCAAGGCGACCCTGAAGAAGAACGTCGACCTGCGCATCGGTGCGCACCAGTTCACGGGCGAAGAAGTCATCTACCTGATCGATGAAGAGCGCGTCGAGACCTCCACCACCCGGAAGTCGGACGAGCGGATCCGGATCCGACTGAAAACAGACTCCGATTGATGGCCACGCTCGAAGCCCAAGGACTGTGCAAGTCCTACCGCGACCGGCAGGTCGTCTCGGAGGTCACGTTGCGCGCGAACGACCACGAGGTGGTCGGGCTGCTCGGCCCGAACGGCGCGGGCAAGACCACCTGCTTCTACATGATCACGGGGCTGGTGCCCTGCGACCAGGGCCGGATCCTGCTGGACGGCCAGGACATCACCGGGCTGTCCATGAGCCGGCGCTCCCGCACCGGCATCGGCTACCTGCCCCAGGAACCCTCCGTGTTCCGTCGCCTGACGGTGGAGGAGAACGTCCTGGGCGTGCTCGAGCAACTGCCCCTGTCGAAAGCGGAGCAAAAAGAACGCCTGGAGCTCCTGCTTGGGGAGTTCTCCATCGACGGGATTCGGGACAGCCGCGGATTTTCGCTGTCGGGCGGCGAGCGACGGCGGGTCGAGATCGCCCGCGCACTGGCCATGGACCCCGCCTTCATCCTGCTGGACGAACCGTTCGCCGGCATCGACCCCCTGCACGTGGCCGACATCAAGTCGATCATCCAGCAGCTCCAGGAGCGCGGCATCGGCATCATCATCACCGACCACAACGTCCGCGAAACCCTCAGCATCTGCCGCCGCGCCTACATCCTCTCGGAGGGCTGCACCATCGCCGAGGGCGAGCCGGGAGAGATCCTGGAAAATCCGCAGGTCCGCGAAACCTATCTAGGTGCCGACTTTAGGCTCTGAAGAGAGATTCCCAGAAATTCCTGGACAGACAGTGATCAGTAAAGATGCCGACATCCTTGGAGGAACGCCGGTCTTCTCCGGCACCCGGGTTCCTGTACGCATCTTGATGGAATATCTGGAAGCGGGCGATTCCATCAATGAGTTTCTGGACAACCACCCCACAGTCTCGCGAAGCCAAGTCGTCGAAGTGCTGAATCGGGCAAAGCAAATACTTTCCGAGGTTTCGCAATAGTTCGGGTGTCGTGTTGGCCGGGCGCGGAGCCCCTACATTCGAAATCCATGTTCATTTGCCCCAAGGCAAACTCTCGTAGAACTCGGAAACCCGCGTATAGCAGCCTTCAAAGTCCGGAATCTCCCCCACTTCAAGCTCCATTGTTTCCCACTTCGCACCTGACCGCTCCTTGACTTCGGGAACACCCAAGGAAGCCTGCGTCGGCTCAAGCTCCCGCGACCGACATTTCTCGATGAAGACCTTCAGAATTTGCGTGCGAAACTGATCGTTGATGTCGTTGCCTGAGATCAACAGGTCGAGATCGAAGATGTCCTGCTGTCGGTTCCGGTTGCGTGTGACTTGCTGGAGTATCGCACGGTATTTTTCAGCGATCAGGTCGGCCAGCCCGTACGCGAACAGTTCTTGGCCCCCGGTGATTTCCAGGATTTGAATGTGCCCCAGGCATTCATTGAATGAGATGTCGATGCCGATCACATTGGCGGCCCGGCCCCTCTTTAACGCCTTTTCCTGACTGGTGCCGCGCGGCGCATAGCCGACCGTCAACTTCAGGGCGGGAAATTCTGCGGCGTCAGGAAATCCGCCTCGCTGCCACTTGGCCGACTGGACCGCAATCACGAGTTCGTTATAACCGAGTTGATCCGCAACGCGAGGCAATTCCTCGTCCAGTTGCCCGCGAATCCATTCTCCAGCATCATTTTCGGCTTTCAGGCTTGTCGTCAAGTCAATGTCGACGGTCTGCCTGGGGCTGTCGTAGGCCAAGCCCATGAGGATCCCGCCTTTCAGAAACATTTTTTTGTTCAGGGGCGCTTTCGCCGCAATGGCATTAAGAATGGTCACGACACCCTGGCGCTGCCGGTGGGCGGTTGGATTGGTCCGGGCCTGCTCGACCCATCCCGCCACATCGATCTTGATCGGAGAATCAGGCATTGAGAGAAATTTCCCAGGTTTCCGAAAAAGGCGGAGCATACGCCCTGCCCGGGTCGAGCCTGCGGCTCCCGCCGCGCTGGGCGCATTCCTTCCAGTGCCCGATTTCCGGACGGCGTAGACCAAGGTGCTCTTCCAGAATATATCCGGCCCGACACTTGACGATGCCGCTTGGCGTCTGGTCCACTGCGGCAACGATGTCGTCCAGATAAGTCTGCGCATACTCTTCCCAAACATCCAGAACATGTGCCATGCCCCCGCACAGGCGGGGCTCCTGGAGCATATCGAGAAAAGTCTGCCCGGTCGTCGCGAGAAAAGACTCAAACCCGTAGCTGTAACTCTTCCGACATGCGCCCGCGGCCTTGCTCTGGTAGACACGGATCGGCCGGCGCCTCACACTGGTGGGATGGTCGATCAGGGTCAAGGGAAATGGGGTGGTCTCATTCTTTAAGGTTTCCTTCATGCGGGCCTCTAGCCGGGCCGTGGCAGTCTTGCGGTCGGGGCGGGTCAGCATCAGGGATCTCGGAACGCGTTCGGTCAGTCCGCGCCACTGCATGGCGGAAAGGTGCGAGATATAGCAGGTCGGGTCGAGGAGGTGGATGATCCCATCAGCGGGAAGATCCGGGACGGACAACACCCGGATGACCCGCGCGCCGTAATCCCGGTCGTTCCCGATCACGCCCGCCTTCTTCAGGGCTGACCTGAATCGGACATAGTCCTTCACACCCGGGGCATCGCTGTGCAAGCCCAGGTCCTTGTCCGGAGACTCCCGGTACACCTGTCGGATCATTTCGAAAAACTCGAACCGGGTCACAACCGGCTTTTCGTTTTCTTCCAGAAGTTCGGCCAGACGGGCGCCTGCCCGGCTCAGCTTCTTCGCGTGGAATCCCGCGGTGGGCCTCTTCATTAGTATATATCCAGTATAATCGTCCTGAGGACGATTATACTGGATATTTAGTGTATGTCAACTCTTTGGGGGGGGGGGGGGGGGGGGGAGGGGTTGTTTTAAAGAAAAAATCAGATTATTTAAGAGGGGAAGCCGCGGTCCACAGGGGGTTTTCTCTTT